>JANXXI010000092.1 GCA_025350695.1 Acidobacteriota bacterium | reverse complement strand
GCCTCTTACAGTTCCAAAGGCCCGAGCATGCGCGATCACGTTGTAAAGCCTGACCTAGTGGCGCCTGGAAATCAAATGGTCGCGCGGACCGTTTTTCCAAGCACTCTCACCAACCAATACCCAATAAACGTTACGACATTCGAAAATGCTAGCGGAAACTATTTCAAGTTAAGCGGAACATCCATGGCCACGCCGGTAGTTGCTGCTGCTGCGGCGCTCCTCCTTCAGAAAGATGCCACGCTCACTCCAGACCAAGTTAAAGCGCGCCTCATGAAAACTGCCTGGAAGGGAATGGCTGCTACAGCTTCGATCTACGATGCTTCAACCAATACGACTTTCAACGTGCAGCAGGATCTGTTCGCCATCGGGGCCGGCTATCTGGATGCCAGCGCAGCATTGGCCAATACTGAGAAGATTGGCTCCACCCAGTCCGCCGTTTCCCCTCGTGTTGTTGTGCTCTCGACGGGAAAAGTCCAATTGACATCCTCCTACCCGAACCTGGCCGGCCTTAACGTGGTTTGGGGCAGTAATGTGGTGTGGGGAGAGAACGTCGTTTGGGGTTCCAATGTTTTGTTAGCCAATAATGTGGTTTGGGGCGACAACGTTGTTTGGGGCACGAACGTTAGTTCCGGCTATAACGTGGTTTGGGGCGACAGTGTTGTTTGGGGCGACTCCACCCCATTCTCCATGGCGCTATCCACTGCTGGTGATAATTAAGCCGAGGAAGAATCGACGGAGTCACTAGCATGCCCCAAAAAGTACACATTTACGCATGAACTATTATCGCATTGGGAGTTTTCATCGCCGCTTGCGCGGGAATCTCCTGGCGTCCGGACGACCCGGCAGCCACCTTGGTTTGCCTCGTGCTCGCCATGCTGGCTTCCACATTCAAAATCAAACTACCAGGATTAACGGGAACGATCTCACCTTCCTTTGTCTTCGTTCTGGTGGCTGTCGGCCAGCTATCTTTCGCGGAGACGGTATTCGTCGGCGCGGCAGCGGCGTTGGTCCAGTCACTGTGGCGGCCAAAAGTTCAGCCCAGCCGATTACAGCTTGGTTTTAACTGCGCCACTCTTGCAATCGCGGGGGGCTTGGCTCACGGTGTTGCCCATGGACTGCTTTCCGCCTCAGCGGTGATTCCCAACGGGCTTCCTCTCATGGTGTCTGGTCTAGTGCTGCTGGTTACAAACACCATGTTGGTTGCCATTATCCTCTGTCTGATCCAGAAATCACCGTTATATAAGGCTTGGCGGTCGATTCAGCTTTGGTCTGTACCCTATTATGTTGCCGGAGGCGTGCTTGCGCACGTGTGGGCGCAAGCGCCGCTAACGTCAAGCATTTCGGTAGCGATCCTGGCGGTTATGAGCACGTACTTGCTGAGCATTTCGTACCGCGGTTTTGTTGGAATGTTGGGGGCACAGGCTTCTGCCTAGTCTAGCCATAGAGCACGCGCACCTGGTCCACAATTGGTTCTGGCGCCAGGTGCCGCCACTCTTCGCCGCTTCGTATCCGCTGGCGCAATTCCGTGGCTGAAATGTGCCCCATGTCGGCGACCAACGGCAATTGATGGATACGGCTGCGCAAACCAAATGGCGGGTCAAACGCCCCACTCCGCGCCGCCACCAGTAGTTCATACTCATCGAGCTGTTCCACTAACGATTCAGCCCGCCCGTAGTTCCAGTTCACCACGCGTTCGGCCGCATCGCGACCGCACAGCACCAGCACCCGAGGCCGATTCGGGGTCAGGTCGTAAAACTCCCGGGCCATTTCTATAAACAGCCCACCTTCGGATTGGGCCACGGAAAAACGATCCTCACCATCAAGCGCAGCCGCCGTTAACAATAGACGCTCCGCCGAGCTCACTCCCTCATAACTCTTGTGTGGAAAGGTTTCGGGCAGCACAAACACCACCTCGTCCCCATAGATCAAAGCACGGCGGGCCAGTTCAATATGCGCCACTGTGGGTGGGTTGAAACTGCCTGGAAACAGAACAACGGTCCGCGGCACAAGCTCACTGGTTCGATGAAAGAAGCGCACGTCCTTCTATGTTACACTGCCTAATTACCCGGCCATGTTACTCTGAATGTTCGCTACATGAAAATTGTAAAAGTGGAAGCGTTGGCCGTTTCCATTCCCCTCCAAAACGCAGTTTCGGATGCTGTCCGCACCATCACCCATCGGGATCACCTAATGGTTCACATACACACCAGCGGCGGCCTGATTGGCACAGGATTCACGCTTGGCTATGACGGATCGCTGGCCATGGTTTCCATGGTGGACACTATCTTCCGCCCGATGCTGTTAGGTGCAAACGTATCGGACACGGAATGGCTGTGGGCGGAGATGTACCGGCAATCGATCCAAGCAGGCAGGCGGGGCGCTGCGTTGCGGGCCATTAGCGCCATCGACATTGCCTTGTGGGACATTCGGGGCAAAGCGGCCAAGATGCCGGTGATGGATTTGTTGGGCGTTTATTCGCGCCAGTTGCGTTGCTATGCTACGGGCGGCTACTACCGCGTCGGTCAAACTCACAATGAGTTGGCCGATGAATACAGGCTATACGTCGACAAGGGATTCGACGCCGTGAAGCTGAAGGTTGGCAAGCTGGACGCATCGGAAGACGCACGCCGCATGAAGGCAGTGCGACACGCGGTCGGGGATGAAATAGACATTCTATTGGACGCAAACGGCGGCTGGCCCGACGCACCCACCGCCATCGCCGCCATGCGCCGTTTGGAAGAATTCCGGCCGTTCTGGATTGAAGAACCAGTGCGCGCCGACAATCTTGCAGCCATGGCCCGCATTGCCGAGGCGCTGGATACGCCGGTGGCTACGGGCGAGCTTGAGGCCACCCGCTGGGCGTTTCATCAGATGACCGAACTGAAGGCCGCCGACATTCTGCAGCCTGACGCTACAGTCTGCGGAGGCGTCTCTGAATGGTTGAAAATCGCCCACATGGCTGCTGCGATGGACCTGCCTGTGGCTCCTCACTATAATTGGGACATCCACTCCCAACTGAGCGCCACGATACCAAATCACTGCATTACCGAGTATTTTGTCCGTGAATCGGGTGTAAAGTTGTTCGATGAGTTGTTGGCCAATCCTATTTATCCGGACAAGGGCATCCTCACACCAAGAACGGGGCCTGGCTTTGGCATCGAGTACATTCCGGAACAGATCGAGCGGTACCGCATTGGTTAACTGGATGCCGGCTCCCGATGCGGAAACTTCATCGGGTCGGCGCGCGTCCTTGAACCAGATCAACTGAAGAGGGAGAAGAGTTAAATGTTCACTTGGATTTGCCCCACTTGCGGCAAGGAAGTTCCACCATCAATGGGTGAGTGTCCGAATTGTGCGCCGAAGGCAGCCGCTCCTCCGCCTCAGCAGCAGGCTGCTCCGGCGCCGCCACCTTCCCCCCAACAGATGGCGCCCCCACCGCCACCTCTTCCTGAGGTAAGAGGATACGCCCCCGCACTTCAACAGACCTATCAGCCGCCACCGCAAGCATACACGCAACCCGTCTATACGCCGCCAACGGCACAAGGGTTGCCGTCATGGCTCGTAACCCTACTCGTCTTTGGTGGACTCCTTGGGCTTGGAGCTGCATTCTACTTCTGGTATCTGCCCAGCTCAAAGAGAGAGCGGGAGCCAGTTGCAGAAGCGCCGGCGGCTGCCGAACCTGGGAAGCCGGCAGCCAAGATCAACCCACTTACTAAGAATCTGGAAATCGCCGGCCTTCGTGTGTCGGAAGATGCACGGCAGAAGATCCAGGTACGCATGATTGTGATCAACCACTCGGCGGCGGACATGGGCGACGTTAAATTGAACATCACACTGACGTCAAACCCAGCAAATGGCGCTCCATCCAACGTCGCAACCTTCCCAATCGCCGTCAGCGATCTTGGCCCGATGGAAGCCAAAGAGGTGAAAGGTACGTTCAATACGAAGCTGCGCGCCTACGAAGTGCCCGACTGGCAGTTCCTCAGGGCAACGGCTGAGATTCTGGAGAAGTAACTATTCGACGGGGTAGATCTGCGGATCCGTGCTCTCTGCCCCACCCCACATCTTCGATAGAGCTTGCTGCCGAAATCGGAAAATCTCAAGTAGCTGAGGCTTCACGATGGGTTGTCCCAGCAACCCCAGCGAGCCCAGCGGCAACGTGTAGTCCACAATATCGCTCACTTCAACCCCGTGAACCGTTTCTTTGAAGTGATGCAAATGATGCCATCTCGTGTAAGGGCCTTTCATCTGCTCGTCGACAAATCGAAACGGCGGGGCGTAGTCTGAAATCAAAGTTGTCCAGGTCAGCGGCAGGCCCATCATGCGGAAGCGGTAGTGGATCAGTTCGCCTTTGCGCATCTCGACGGGCTTTTCGTTGGTCACCTGGAAATCCATGGAAGGCGGCGTGATTTTGATCAGATTGTACGGGTCCTGGAAGACTTGAAAAACCTCTTCAATCGGCAACTTCACCAACATTTGGCAACGCAGTTGATAGCTTGCCATTACCGCGAGTCTCCTAATTTCTTGAGCTGATCCTGGTTCCACCGGCAGCCGTCAGCAGATGCATCAGTCTTGTGTCCGAAAAGCTTCAGGTTATAGCGGGCATCAAACTGGCAGGGGTCGATGCGAAGGGCGTGTTCAAAATCAAGCCGCGCGGCGTCATTCTGGCCAAGCATCGCAAGCGCCGACCCGCGATTTGCAATGGCCAAGGCATCGTTCGGGGCAAGCGCCAACGCCCTGCCAAACTCCGCCAAAGCTAATTCCGGTTTGTTCATACTGAGAAACACCCTTGCTTTTTCGGATGCCAAGCTGGGATCGTTGGGCGCAATCTTTTGTGCTTCGTCCAACAGACGTAAGGCTTCTAGGGGAGTTGATACTCGCGCCAGTTGCATCTTTGGTCTGGCTTTTGCGGGCGCAAGTTTCACCGCGCGTTGCCACAAGGATTGTTCTGTTAACCAGAAGCCCGTTCCCCAGATGGTGATGACGGCAAACACTGCGGTGAGCGCCATACTAGCGCGCGGAGTCAAGCGCGGGATGCTGGCAATCGCGACCACAAGCGCCACCATCGGCAAGTACATTCTACGGTCCGCTGCAAAATCGGATGCGGGAAGAAGTGACGAACTCGGCAGGAGAAAAAGGAGGGAGCCAATCACCCAAAAGCCCGCTTGCAGGTTCTTGAAGTAACGTCCGGCGGCCACGATGATGGCTACAACACCAGCCCACCCCAGTGCAGCCGTCAGAAAATCCAGCCCATCAAAATCGGGATCAATGGTGAAGTCGAACGGCCACACGGTCATCATCCGCCAATAGCGAAGAATCGCCCATCCCTGGGCGGAAAAGTAATCCAGGGGCGTCACGGCTGAGCCAAAACCGCTCCCGGCGCCGGCAACCGTTTTGGTGGAAAACAGAACTCGAGCGCCTATCACGCAAGCAACACCAAACATGGCGGCAAGGGGCATCATCGCCTTTCGATTCCATCCGCGCGATACCTCAAATAACGCCAGAAACAAGGGAAGCGCCACGCATTCCTCCTTGGCCAGCATCGCAGCCATGAACCACACAACAGCGGGCCATCTACTTCCATTGAACCAAGCGCGCATCGCCAACAGCGAAAATAGGGTCGCCAGCAGGATGGCGCGAGCAAAAATGTAATTCACCGGTTCAAGCGCCGCGGGATGCACAGCGAATAGCAAGGCCGCCGCGAATGCCACGTTCTCTGGAATAACACGCTTCATGGTTGAGGCCAGCAACCATGAATTCGCGGCGTGCAGCAACACATTCACAACCAAATAGCCAGTTGCCACCGCGCCGCCTAGCTGATAATTCATCCAAAAGCTGAGCCAGGTCAGCGGCCGCGTCTGCGTCCAACGAAAGCAGTCCACCCAACCACCCAGCAAAGTGATAGCCGGATCCACCAGCAGCGCATAATCATCGAAATGAAACGTTCCCATTAACGCGCGAGAATACACTAAGAGCGCCGCTAAAAAAGGAATCCAGGGGCTTCGGGATGCTATCATGAAGTGCTCCGCGACCACTTGCGAAACATAGCTCCATGAAGCGCCCGAAAAATGCAGCCGAGCGCCAAGCGCGCCTCAACCGAATCCTCGAAATTCTGGATCAACTGTATCCCGACGCAACTTGCGCGCTTCATCATTCCAATCCTTGGGAACTGCTGGTTGCCACCATACTTTCCGCCCAATGCACCGACGTGCGGGTGAACTTGGTGACTCCGGGCCTGTTCAAGAAATACCCTACCATTGAAGACTTCGCCAGCGTAACCCCTGAGCTGTTGGCGCAAGACGTTCGTTCCACCGGATTTTTTAATAACAAGGCGAAAAGCATAGTGGGAGCCGCGAAAAGAATTTTGACGAACTTCGGCGGCAAGGTGCCTACCAACATCGAAGATTTGCTGACAGTGCCCGGCGCGGCGCGCAAAACCGCCAACGTAGTGCTTGGTACCGGCTTCGGCATCGCCAGCGGAGTTGTGGTTGATACCCACGTTCTACGCATCAGCCAACGCTTGGATTTGGTCCGGCAGAAAACGCCTGAAACCATCGAGAAAGCTTTGATCAAAATCCTGCCGCAAGATCGCTGGATCAAGTTTTCGCATCAGATTATTTTGCATGGCCGGGCGCTTTGCGTGGCCAGAAAACCCAAATGTATCAAATGTCCGCTTGATTCCCTTTGCGCCGCCAAAGATAAAACGTTTTAGGAGCCTTCCCTGAATGCGTCTGCTACTTTTCATTTCATTGTTATCCTCCACACTTTCCTGTTCAAGACCGACCGAATCCTCCGCGCCGCCGGCCCAACAGCAGGAGGCTCGGGCCGCGGATCCGCCGGCTGTGGGTCGCTTCGTAACCATGGAAGATCCCATCGTCAAGGAATACATTGTGGCCGACGTTGTACCGGCGCCGCCCGGTTCAGTGTGGCGTTGGACCTTAAGGAATCCTACGTTCCGGTTCCGAATGAAGCAGGTCGAAAACCTACGGTTCCATGCCGATTTCACAGTGCAACCAACAGCGCTGAAAGCAACTGGCCCCGTCACCATCAGTTGGGTGATCAACGACCATCTGTTAGCGAAGGAAACCCATTCCGCCGAGGGCTTCAAGAAGATCGAGAAACCGGTTCCAGCGGAGTGGTTAAGGTCCGACGTTGAAAACATTGTTTCGGCGGAGATTGACAAATTGTACACCACTCCCGATGGCGACAAATTCGGATTTATTATCTCCAACATTGGATTTATTGACTGATGGGGCAGGCGCTGTACATCCTTTTAGGATTCTCCGCCACAGTCGCAGTAACATTCGGAATTGGCCAAATCATTCTGGCCCGCTTCAAGGTTGAACTATTCCGGCAAGAGCAGCCTGCCATCGCCATCGTGCTTGGATCGGCGATTTGGAGTTTCGTAGTTTTCATGTTGGCGGCATCGCGGCTGATTCATAAGGGCGTGCTAATAGCGCTTGCCGTGGCCATTCTTTACTTTGCTTGGAAGAAGCAATGCTTCCGGCTCAGTGGCGAATCATTTCCCCCTCTTCCGAAACATTGGAAATATGTTTTATGCTCAGTCGGCGTTGTGTTTGGCGTGCTCTACGTCTCCAACGCAATGGCCCCGGAAATCAGCCCCGACGGTGTCAGCTATCACCTTGGCCTAACCGCGCGCTATTACCGTGAACATGGCTTCCGGCCCATCATCACTAACATGTACGCGAATCTATCCCAGGCGATGGAGATGCTGTTTTTGTTGCCGTTTGCGATTGGGCGCCACTCGGCAGCGGCCATGATGCACATGACTTTCTTGTGGTTGTTGCCCTGGCTGATCCTCTGTTATGGCCGCCGCACTGGGGCGATAAGCGCCGGGGCGCTGGCGGCCATTCTGATTTTCTGCTCGCCCGTAATCGGCATTGACGGCATAAGCGCCTACAACGACGTGGCCACCGCCACCGCTATTTTCACGGTATTTTATTTAGTGCAACTGTGGAAGCAGCAGCGGCAGGATTCATTGCTGATATGCCTTGGCCTTACCGCGGGATTCGCCTTCGCGCTTAAGTACACGGCGTTCCTTGCGCTGCCGTATGCGCTCGTCACCATCATCAAAGAATTGCATCGTGACAAAAAGCCGTGGCTTACGCCCGCCTTGAAAGTCGCAGCTATAGCGTCGGTCCTGATCCTGCCCTGGCTGATCAAGAACACTGTTACGGTGGGCAACCCCTTCTCTCCGTTTCTCAATAGCATTTTTCCAAACCACTTTATTCACATCTGGTTTGAAAAATCCTACAAGATGAATATGGCCAGTTATGGATCTCCCGACTTCTGGCGGCTCCCTCTCGAAGTCACTAGCGGCGGCCAGCGGCTGGGCGGATTGTTAGGCCCGATGTTCCTTCTTTTGCCCCTCGGACTACTCGGTTTGCGCAACCGCGCCGCGCGTCCTCTGATACTTGCGGCTCTGCTGTTCACGCTTCCCTACCCGGCAAACATAGGCACACGCTTCTTGATTCCAGCCGCGCCGTTTTGGGCTCTAAGTTTCGGTCTGCTTATCGAAATCGTTCCTTACCTTCCGGTAACCATTGCGCTGCTGCACGCCGCACTGAGTTGGCCTGATTCAATTCCGCTCTATTCGGAAAGATACGTTTGGAGGCTACATCGCATCCCTTGGCATCATGCCCTTCGCATCAAGCCGGAAGATGATTACCTTGGCAGGCACATTGGCTCCTATGCCATTTCACGCGAAATCGACAAGATTATCCCGGCTGACAAAACCATCTTCGCGTTCGATCAGATTGCCGAAGCGTACTTCAAACCGAAACTCGCAGTCGGCTTCCAAAGCGCCTACGGCGAGCGAATCATCGACATTTTTCATAGCGTTCAAATTCCAGCCTACCAGCCCACCGGACGCACAACATTCCGTTTTCCCGCTCAGCAACTGAAACGGATACGCCTCACGCAGACGGCCGATTTGCCCAACGAAAAATGGTCCATGGCGGAATTTCGCATCTTTTCAAAAGAGCGCGAATTACCTCGTAGCGCGCAGTGGCGTCTGCGGGCATCTCCGAATTGGTGGGACGTGGCAATGGCCTTTGATAACTCTCCAGCCACACGCTGGTCGTCGTGGGAGGGGAAGCGTCCCGGCATGTTCATCGAAGTCGATTTTCCGGAATTACAGAGAGTGGACAAAGTGATGCTGGAAGTCTCTCGCGATCAAACGCCAGGGCTGATGATGCTTGAAGGGTGGGATCAATATGGCAACAAGTATCAGCTTTCAAACTCGCCAAAGGAATCCGTGATTGATCCACCCGAAGGCTGGCGAATGAGCGCCACACACGCCATGATGGAGCGGGGAGTAGATTACTTTTTGATCACCAACACGAACCACGGCTACATGGATGTGATGAAGAATGCGAAATACTGGGGAATGGAATTGGTCACGGTGAAAGGCTACTATCGGCTGTATAAACTGACAGGCAAGCTCCCCGAGGATGCGAAGCGATGAAGCTCTTCCTGGGTGTGGATGGCGGGCAATCTTCCACTGTGGCGATCGTTGGCGATGAAACGGGACGCATCATAGGGATGGGCCAGGACGGACCGTGCAATCACGTGAAGTCGGCGGTGGAGGGCCGCGAAACATTCATCCGGGTAATCGGCTGCTGCATCGCAAAAGCTTTAGCGAGCCGTAACAGTGAGGGAGCCGTCTTCAATTTTGAAGCAGCGTGCCTGGGCTTTTCGGGCGGCCCCGCGGACAAGAAAGCCATCCTTGAAGAAATGCTCTCAGTGAAGAAACTGACCGTAACTACGGATGCGTTGATCGCGCTCACGGCGGCGCACGCTGGAGGGCCGGGCTGCATCACGATTGCCGGCACGGGGAACATCGCATTCGCCCGCAACACACAAGGCAAGGTGCGGCGCGCCGGCGGTTGGGGCTATGTTTTCGGGGATGAAGGCGCGGGCTTTGACTTGACGCGCCAGGCCCTTCGCGCTGCTCTGCGTCAACACGAAGGGTGGGGGCCACCTACAGCCTTGCACGGTGCACTTCTAGCAGCCACTGGAGCGCCTGACGCGAACGACCTACTGCACCGCTTTTACACGGCCGACTACCCGCGCCCCCGTATCGCTTCGTACTCAAAGCTGGTGGACGAATGCGCCAACGCGGGCGACATAGTCGCGATCACGATCCTAAACAACGCCGCGCAAGAGTTGGCCTCGCTGTGCGCGGCCGCAAGGAACAAGTTGTTCGCGCATGGTGAATACTGCCCCGTCTCCGCCATCGGCGGCGTATTTCGCAGCAACATCCTGCGCGAGCGGTTCCAAATGCTAGTGGAACTAAGCGGAGCAACGGTCACTGTTCCGCAGCACGGCCCAGCCATTGGCGCACTGATCGAAGCTTACAAATCCGTTGACCTCCTGGTCACGCTCACAAATCTTCCGGAGAAAGAAAAATGAAAAAACTATTAACCGCATTTCTGCCTTTGCTCGCATTGGCGCAAGAACCGGACTGGACACAAGTTGACCAGCGCGCCGTGGAGTTGCTGCAGGAATACATCCGCATCCCCAGCATTAACCCACCCGCCGATACACGCGCCACCGCCGATTTACTGACACGCGAATTGGAAGCCGTTGGCATGAAGGTCACCCGCTACAACCCAGAGGGCAACTGCATCAACCTAATCACTCGCCTGGAAGGACGCGACCGCAGCCTTAAGCCGCTGGTCATTTTAACCCACATGGACGTTGTGCCGGTGGACGCCAAGGCATGGAAGGTGGATCCCTTTGGAGGCGAACTCAAAGACGGATTCTTGTGGGGACGCGGCGCGATGGACATGAAGGGCATCGGCATCCAGCAGCTTCTGGCCGTCACTCTGTTGAAGAAGCAAGGCATTATGCCGGCGCGCGATATAGTGCTGGTGGCCACTTGTGACGAGGAAACGAACGGCGCATTGGGCGCCAAATGGATGATCGAAAAACACTATGCGGAAATGGACCCAGCCTTTGTGTTGGATGAAGGCGGCTTCGGTTCGCGAGACATTCTCTCCACCAACAAGCTGACGTTCGGAATTTCTGTCGGCGAAAAACAGTCAACCTGGCTGCGACTGAAGGCCACCGGCACAGCTGGCCACGGCAGCCAACCAATTCCAGACAATGCCAATGAAATTCTACTGACCGCCATCCTGAAAGCAATGGCCGTTCCGCCCACCACGAAACGCCATCCAGTGGTTGACGAAATGATTCGCAACATCGGCCAACTTGCACAGAACAAATTGACCAACGCGATTCAGAAAAACACCATCTCCCTAACAACGCTTCGAGCCGGCGTCGGCGATCCTCCGAAAGTGAACGTGATCCCTTCGGCCAGCGAAGCAACGCTTGATTGCCGCCTGCTGCCCGGTGTCAATTCCGCCGAGTTTATTTCGGAAGTGCGGGCGCGAATCAATGACCGCCGGGTGACTGTGGAACTGGTTTCAGACCCCATGGACACGGGCGTTTCCGACAGCAAGACACCGCTATTCGCCGCCATCAAGGCATCCATTCTTAAACACAATCCCGGCGCAGTTGTCACGCCGATGCTGGTGCCCTACGGAACCGACGCGCGCAACTTCCGCATGAAAGGAGTGCCCTCTTACGGCCTCACGCCTATGGTTGTCGATGCGGCCACGCTCGCCACCATGCACAGCGACGCTGAACGCGTTCCCATTTCCGAGTTTTTGAAAGGAGTGCGGATCTACTTCGACGTGTTACGATCAAATTTCTAACCCTACTTTTCTATGTCCAAACTATCAATTCGCGATCTCGAACTCAAAGATAAGTGTGTCTTCATGCGCGTGGACTTCAACGTCCCGCTGGCCCCTGGCGGCCAGGAGATTACCTCCGATAAGCGTATCCGCGCTTCCCTGCCCTCCATTAAATACGCGCTGGACCATGGCGCCGGTCTTATTCTGGCGAGTCACTTGGGCCGTCCCAAGGGCAAACCGAATGCCGAAATGAGCCTGAAGCCCTGCGCCGTAAAGCTGGCTGAACTGCTTGGCCGCCCCGTCACCATGGCGCCCGATTGTATCGGCGCGGCAGTGGTGGCGATGAAGCCCAAATCGGGCGAGGTGTTGCTGCTTGAAAACCTGCGCTTCCATGCGGAAGAAGAAAAGAACGATCCCGAATTTTCGAGGCAACTGGCGTCCCTGTGCGACGTTTATGTCAACGATGCGTTTGGCAGCGCACACCGCGCCCATGCTTCAACCGTCGGCATGATTGCCTTCGTCAAACAGGCCGCTGCAGGCTTGCTGATGGATAAGGAGTTGGAATACCTCGGCAAGGCAACCACTAATCCCGACCGTCCCTGCGTCTCGATCCTTGGCGGCGCCAAAGTATCGGACAAAATTGAAGTGATCCAAAACCTGGCGAAGGTGGTGGATCAATTGTTGATTGGCGGCGCGATGGCCTATACGTTCCTGCGCGCACGCGGCGAAGCAACCGGCAAGTCACTGGTGGAAGAAGATAAGCTAGAGCTGGCAAAACAACTAATGGACCAGTTGGGACCAAAGCTGATGCTGCCTGTGGATCACGTGGTGTCGGCTGAGTTCAAGGCTGACGCTCCGCATGAAACCGTAACGACAATTCCAGACGGCATGATGGCGCTCGACATTGGTCCGAAAACGATTGAAGCATTTTCAGCCGTGGTAGCCAAGGCGAAGACGATCATTTGGAACGGCCCAATGGGCGTATTTGAAATGAAGCCGTTCGATACGGGAACCGTTGCATTGGCCAAGGCGGTAGCTGGGTCCGGCGCAATTTCCATCGTAGGTGGCGGCGATTCAGAAAAAGCCATTAAGTCCGCGGGGGTCGCCGATAAAATCAGTCACGTCTCAACAGGCGGCGGCGCCTCTCTGGAATTTCTGGGCGGCACCGTGTTGCCGGGCGTTGCCGCTCTCACGAACAAATAGAACCAGTGGGGCCGAGTGACGGGGATTGCGGTAGAGTAGGGGGCAGGCGCGGCTGCGATTATGGCCCGTTTCCTACACCCCCCTCATCGAACCGGACGTGCGGATTTCCCGCATCCGGCTCTCCGATCATCTTCATCCGGCGGCGTGCGCTCGCAATCCTTCCAGATGACTCACTTTCCCCACCATTCGATACAACCGGCATCGGTCATGAAGGAACTGATATCCCCATCGTTTCTTAGCAGTCCGCCAGGGGCATTGGTGCTTACGCCGGAGCCATAACTGCAATTCGCTCCGAACAGACCAGTCCACCTTGTGGAATGTCCGGTTGCTGTTGCCGACGCGAAAATAGGAGCTTTCCGAAATTCGAAGCCGAGAAACGCGAAGCCCTCCTCCAGCATCGTTAACCGGCTCTGCTCTTGATTGACCACCAATTGAAGAGCGGCAAACTGTGCCTGGAGTTGCTCTCACGCCGCCCGCGCTTCTGCTTCCGTCCGCGCCAACAGCACCATATCGTCCGCATAATAAACCAGCCGAACATTGCCGCGAGCGACACCGTCGCTCCGGCGCCACTGACGATCTACTTCATGCAGAAAGATGTTGGATAGCGTTGCTGAAATCACTCCACCCTGGGCGTAAGACCTGAACATCTCCGACCCGGCGTTCCACCAACCCTATAAGCAGTTCGTGCGAAATCGTGTCGAAGAACTTGGTGATGTCTATATCCACCACCCAGTCCTTCCCTTCCCGCGCATACTTCCGGCCGATGCCACATCCGCGGCCGACGCCCTCGTCGGCCTTTCTCGGCTACGAAAATCATTCGGAAAGCGGCCAATTTCGTTATCACTTCTACGTCGCAATCCGGCAACATCTCACCCACTTCAGTTACAATAATGATTAATGGAAAATTACCGTAATTTCACGGTCACAGACGCTTTTGGATCCAAATGCGACGTTGAATTTCGTTGGCAGCAGAACGCCATCTCCATCCGCCATGCCGACGCAGTCGACGTGAAGTTTGAAGTCAAATCGGGCGCGGTCGTGGAAGAAAAAGTGATCGCGCTCCCCCACCCTCTCCTGCTCAAACTCAGCACTGAAAATGGACGGGTCCTCTCCGATCCCTGGGTCTCCAGGCTTGCCGCCGCGCATCTGAAATCCATGCTCGAAACCGGCGAAGACGTCGAAAAGAAGCTCGTCACCATGAGCTACGCCGAAATGCAGCGGGCTTCTTCGGTCGTCGATGTGGTTCCCGTCGAAGTGTAAAGTGGGCAGACCCCGGGCAGGCCCCTGGTATGCGGCGAGCCCCCTGGCCCGCCTGCTCAGGCAATGGATCAAACCTCGAAACACGATCAAGTCACCCGTCCCGCCACTTCCAGTTTTCGTTAGAATTGGGGAGTGTATATCCCCGAGCATTTCCGCGAGCATGACGAAGCCGTGCTTCGGCAATTTGTCGCCGCCAATTCCTTCGGGATGCTAGTTACAAATGGATCACACGGCCTCATAGCAACCCACCTACCCATCTTGCTTGACGCCGGGAACCTCGTGGGCCATCTCGCCCGCCCAAACCCACAAGCCAGGGACCTCGAATCCGGCTGCGAAGCAATGACCGTTTTTAGCGGCCCCCATGCATACATCTCCCCTTCCCTATACGCCCAACCAGAAATCAGCGTGCCTACTTGGAACTATACGACCGTTCACGTTTATGGCAAGCCTGTCATCATGGACGAACCCCGCGAAGTTGCCGAGCTCCTGCTTAGAATGGTCAGCGTCTACGAATCAGACCGTCAGAATCCTTGGACCTTCGACGCTGACGCCGATTACATTCAAAACATGATGCGAGGAATCGTCGCCTTCAAAATTCCCCTGGAACGCATGGAAGGCAAATTCAAGCTCAGCCAGAACCGCCCCATCGGCGACCGCGGAAGAGTAATGTGGTCGTTGAAAAATAGTGAATCGCAAGCAGACCAGGAATTGGGCAAGTGCATGGAAAAACTGTTCTAGCTTTCAGCGAGAATTTCGTTCCCAAAACACCGCATCTTCGTAACCTTGAATTGTAGGGTCTTCGTCGGCCAACTCAAGCCGCCGTTCCGCGAGCAGGCAAAACGGCAACTCTTGCTCGACGCCCATCCAACGCCGGCCCAACTTCTTCGCCACAACGCTGGTTGTTCCCGATCCCAAGAATGGATCCAAAACAAGGTCGCCCGCGTTGGTGCTCGCCAGGATCAACTTAGCTAGCAACTTCTCCGGCTTCTGCGCTGGGTGCTCGGTGTTCTCGCGCATCGACCAAAACGGAACCGTAAGATCAGTCCAAATGTTGGAAGGGAAGGTATCGCGCATATTTCCCCGCCCTGTTTCCTGCCAATCTTTCGGCGCGCCGCCCTTGGTGCGGTACGGAGCCAGCACGCGCCTTCGCATTTTAACAGCATCGGCATTGAACGTGTAACGATCCGAAAGGGTGCAAAAGAAAATATCTTCGCTGGCATTCTTCCAATTGCCTGCGGCGCCTCGCCCCTTCTCCCGCTCCCAAGTAATCCGGTTACGGACGATCAAGTATTTTGAAGCGACCTCATATAAAGCAGCCGACGAACGCCAATCTCCGCAAAGGTAAACCGTCGCATCTGGCTTTGCCGTTCGCAGCAAGGCAGGCAACCAAGACTCAAGCCACTCCACATACGCGTCGTGGGACCGCGCCCTAAAAGATGTAGAGCCAAAGGATTTAGTAAGGTTGTAGGGCGGATCGACAAAAATCAAATCCGCGCTTGACGCCGGAAGCAGCGGCAACACACTAAACAAATCCTGATGTATGGTTTTGTTCTGTACGCTCGCCAGATCAACGGCGGCCTTCAATCTTATCGGTCGCGATCGCAGCCTAGCCTCGTCCGCCTTCGACATACGGATCGTCCGGTTGCCAGGCGCAGGCATTTACCGCAGCGCCTGATCCAAATCGGCGCAAATATCGGCTGCGGATTCTATTCCAACCGAAAGCCGCACAAGATTATCGTGGATGCCCTGGCGTTGACGTTGCTTCGGCGACAGATCACGATGCGAAGCTATCAGCGGGTAAAGCATCAAGCTATGAACATCTCCCAACGAAGTACCACGCACGATCAGCTTCAACCGGTCCATGAAGGTCATAATGCCTTGCTTATCCGCGCCCTTCACGTCGAACGAAACAATGCCGCCATAAAGTCCGGCCGTAAATTGACGCGCGATCGTCTCTCTATCCGGATGATCCGCTTGATCGGGGAAATGCACGCGTTCAATCGCCGGATGCTTCTCTAGAAAGCGCGCCACCTCAATCGCATTGGCGCAAATCCTTTCCATGCGAAGAGGAAATGTTTTGGCCCCGCGGAAGCACAGGTAGCTATCAAACGCCCCAAGAATCGGGCCATATGTGCGCGACATGGAGCGAATCGCTTCAAAATGCTCGGAGTCAGACACAATCACTCCTCCCATCGTGTCGCCGTGTCCCGACAAGTATTTCGTCAGGCTATGAACAACCACGTGCGCTCCTAGTTCCAACGGGCGAACAATCATCGGGGTACTGAAGGTGTTGTCCACCAACAACGCGGCGTTATTGGCGCGAGCCAGGGCGCCAATCTTCGCGATGTCACCCACGCGCAACAAGGGGTTTGAAACCGTCTCCATCAAGATGCATCCCGGTTTGTTCTCGAGGATCGCTTCTTCAACGGCGGCCAGGTCCGTAATGTCCACAAAGGTCGTTTCCGTACCGAAAGGTGCAAAAACATTCATTAGCAAATTTGTAGTGGCGCCGTACAGCGCACTGGCGGCCAAAACATGTTTGCGTCGGTCAACCAGAACCGCCGACAAGGCCAACTGCAAAGCGGCCATACCTGATGCGCACGTCAGCGCGCCATGTCCATTTTCAAGCGAGGCGCACAATTCCTCAAGTCCGGAGTTGTTTGGATTATCGTACCGCGCGTAAGCATAGCCTTCAATTTCATGCGAAAACACTTTGTCCAGCGTCTCCACATTGTCATAAATGTAGGTGGCGGCGGTATAGATCGGCGTAGTTACAGGAACGTAAGTCCCAGGCTTGCGCCGGTCGCCAACGTGCACTGCTTTTGTATTGATGTCCATACTTACTTTCTCTTCCAACGCACGCCTTCCTTCGTATCTTCAAGAATGATGCCCTTGGCGAGCAGTTCATCTCGAATGGCGTCGGACTTCACAAAATCCTTGGCTTTTTTCGCGGCGGAACGTGCGGCAACCATCGCGTCGATCTCCGCGTCGCCCACGGCGCCTTCGGCCTGCGTCACTTCCAGAACATCGAAAATGGAGTCGAACAATTTCAAAAATGCCAAGGCTGAAGCACGGTTGCCTTCCTTGAACTCCCCGCCATCCATTGCCGTGTTGGTGTCGCGAATTAATTCAAACACAGCGGCCAGTGCCCCTGCCGTGTTCAAGTCGTCATCCATTGCCCCGCGGAAATCAGCCCCCGCTTTGGCTATACGATCTTCAATTTCGGCGTTTACGCCCGCCGGATACTTGTCCGTTTCAAGACGAAGCTTGTAGTTGCGCAACCGGTCTATCGCCGCCGCCGCGGCCTTCAAACCATCGAATGTGAAATTCAACTTGTTGCGATATGGCACCTGCGTCAGCAAGTATCGAATAATTTCCGGCGGATAGCCTTTAGCAATCAAATCGCGCAGCGTATAAAAATTGCCGAGCGACTTCGACATCTTCTGCCCTTCCACAATCAGGTGCTCTGAGTGAAGCCAAAAGCTAGCAAAGGGTTTGCCCGTTGCCGCCTCAGACTGAGCGATTTCGTTTTCATGATGGGGGAAAACTAAATCGACCCCGCCAGCATGAATGTCCAGCGTTTCGCCCAAATACTTCATCGCCATGGCGGAACATTCAATGTGCCACCCGGGCCGCCCATCTCCAACAGAGGTTTGCCACGAAGGTTCCCCATCCTTCTTCATCTTCCACAGCACGAAGTCGCGAGCATCGTCTTTGTCATATTCGTCAACGTCCACGCGAGTCCCGGCGCGCATCCCTGCAAAGTCATTGTGGGAAAGCTTGCCGTAATCTTTGAACCCGGAGATTCGATAATAGACCGAGCCTTCACTTGTGTAAGTTAAACCTTTTTCAGTAAGCTTTTGGATCAGTTCCGCCATTTCCGGAATATGCTCGGTAGCCCTGACAATCCTTTCCGGCTTCTCAAAGCGCAACGTTTTGCAGTCTTCAAGAAAGGCCTCTTCGTATGGCTTGGTGTATTGTTGAATCGTTTGGCCGGCGGCGGTGGCGCTGCGGATGATCTTGTCTTCAACGTCGGTAATATTCATCACGTGATTTAGTTCAAAGCCGCTTGTGCGCAGCCAGCGCCGCAGCAAGTCCTGAAAAGTGAATGTCCTAAGATTACCGATGTGGACAAAGTTATAGACGGTCGGGCCACAGGTGTACATGCGCACGGTCTTACCGTCGGAGGGCGCGAATTCCTGCACCTGTTGCGTCAGGGTATTGTAAAAACGCAAAGCCATGGGGATGTTTCCATCGTATCAGGTGGGGTCCTGAATATGTTAGGATGACTTGGAAAATGGAGAGTTGGGCCGAAGCAACTTCGGCGGGCGGCCCCAAGGACGCTCTGCTCAGGTGTAGCAGATATTACGCGTTTAGACACTCTAATTCTTTGGGCGCACACGCCCAGCTGAGGGAGGCTTTACTTTGAAGAATGGTCTAGTTTTACGAGCTGGCGCACTAGCGCTGACGATGGGCAGTTTTTGGTTCGGGATTTCCCAACAACCCGCCCTTACGGTTGAAAAGATTGCTGACGACTTGCACGTGATTGTCGGCAGTGGCGGCAACGTTGCCGTTCTCACAACGGACGAGGGCGTTATCTTGGTGGACGACAAGTTTGAAAAGGACGTGCCAGAAATACTGGCAAAAGTAAAGGCCATCACACCAAAGCCCGTACGCTACATCATCAACACACACCATCATGGCGATCACACGGGCGGCAACCAGAAGATGTTTGATTCAACCCCTGGCCTGGAAATAGTACAACACAAGAACGCTCGCGAAAAGATGGTGGAAGGAAAAATGCCCGGCATCCCGCGCGTGACTTTTGGCAATGAAACGGCCATACATTTGGGCGGTAAAGAAGTGCGAGCCTACTATTTTGGCCGCGGCCACACCAACGGCGATATTACGGTTTACTTCCCGGCACATCGCGTTATGCATCTGGGAGACATGTTTAATACCGCTGGGCCGTACATCGACGCCAAGGGCGGCGGCAGCGGCGTGGAATGGACCAAGTCCATCTACAACGCCCTGAAACTCGACGCGGAGACTGTCATCCCCGGACATGGCCCAATCAGCAAGAAAGCAGACCTTGCAGCGTGGAACGCCAAGTTTGAGACGATGCGCAACCGCATGCGCGCGTTGAAGAAGCAGGGCAAATCGAAGGACGATGCGCTGGCCGCGATTCAGCTTGAAGATTTAGGATGGGCTCCAACCTATTTAAGGCAACGCACGTTGCCGCCTCTGTTTGACGAACTATAAAGACCGGCGCAAAGCATGCGCACCGCCATCATATCCGACATTCACGGCAACCGAACCGCCTTCGAGGCGGTGTTGGCAGATCTGCGCACAACATCTCCGGGCTTGATCCTTCACGGCGGAGACTTGGCCGATAGTGGATCCAGCCCTGTGGAGATCGTCGATCAGATTCGTGATTTCGGTTGGCCGGGAGTTGTCGGCAACACCGACGAGATGCTAACAACGCCGTCCTCCTTGGAAGATTTTGCAAAGGCCTCGCCTCATCTACAAAACCTCTTCGCAACTATACGGGAAATGGCGGACTCCACGAGGGAAGCCTTGGGAGAAGAGCGATTGGCATGGCTACGTAACCTCCCCTTGCAGAGGATCGTACCCCCATCGCGCTCGTACATGCTAGTCCGCGAAGCTCTTGGCATGCGCCGAAACTTGATGCAACCGCCGAAGAGTTAGAGTCGCTTTATGGGACACTCGGCGAAGCTATAGTTGTCCATGGACATGTTCATCGGCCCTACGTTCGACAGGTGGCGGGGATGGCCATCGTCAACACCGGGAGCGTCGGCCTTTCTTACGATGGCGACAAGCGAGCGTCTTATCTGTTGTTGGATGACTCGGAACCAAAAATCAGGCGAGTAGAATAGGATGTCGAAAAGGAAGCCGCCACGCTTTTGGGCTCCAATCTTCCTCACGCCCAATGGGTTGTAAACATGCTCAGGGGGGCTAGTTTTCAAATGCCCCAAGCTTGAAGACGAGGCGCGCGGCATGAGATACTTTTAACCGTGCTCCCCACCATTAGAGGCCAGTACCAACTCTTAGAAAAACTAGGGGTTGGGGGAATGGGCGAAGTTTTTCAGGCGCGCGATTTGAAGCTGAATCGACTCGTCGCGGTCAAGATCTTGAAACCCGACCAGCGGGTTGATGCGGACCAGCAGCGCCGATTCATTCTAGAAGCTCAATCCGCATCGGCTTTGAACCACCCCAATATCATCGTGATTCACGACATCATCTCCGAAGAGGGCTCGGAGATCATGATTATGGAGTATGTCGCTGGCCGTACGCTTACAAACTTGATCGCCGGCAATGGCCTCCCTGTCCAACAAGTGGTGAATTTAGGTATGCAAATTGCCGACGCTCTTTGCGCGGCACATGCCGCCGGAATCATCCATCGCGACTTGAAACCGGGCAACATTATGGTCAACGATAAGGATCGAATCAAGATCCTCGACTTCGGTTTGGCCAAATTGGATTCGCCAATCAACGACGATCCCGATGCGACTGTCATCGAACCGATGACCATGCAGGGCACCATCATGGGTACACTTTGCTACATGTCTCCTGAGCAGGCGCAGGGCAAGAGAGTCGATGCCCGTACCGACATTTTCTCCTTCGGCGCCGTGCTGTACGAAATGGCCACCGGGCAACGCGCCTTCACGGGCGACAGTGGCATCACCATGCTGACGTCCGTTCTGCGCGATGAGCCGAAGTTGATTCATGAAATCACGCCGAACACACCACCTGAATTGGAGCACGTGATTCTCCGGTGTTTGCGCAAGGATTTGGACGAAAGGTTCCAAACCATGCAGGAAGTCTATCAGACGCTTGAAATGGTGCGGCAAGTTTCCAACCCGGCGAACTCGATCAGAAACCTGCAACAATCGGCATTGCCAACCGTGTCTATAAAGCCATCCGAAGCGCCGACCGTGGTCATTGCTCCAACGACGAAGGCGAAAAGCAAGACCGGATTGATCGTCGCCGCCGTTGCAGCCTTCGCTGCAGCCGGAACCGGAACGATGATGTACCTGAAGAGACCCCACCCGGTAGTTGAACCACCTGCGGTAACCGCGCCCGCTGAACCGGAACAACCTGCAGCGAAGAGCACGGTGGTAACGAACGATACGATCATTGAAATGGCCAAGAGCAAAGTATCCCCGTCGCTCATGATGCGCCAGATCCGCGCTTCACAAACAAAGTTTGACATGTCGTCGGACGAGATAATTCGGCTGGTTCAAGCAGGAGTGCCGGAAACCGTAATTGAAGTGATGCGAAATCCTGCCGCTAAGCCCTCTCCCGCAACCCAGGCCCAGGCAGTGCAGCCAAATGAAATGAAGCAGGAGAAAGCTGCTGAGAAGCAGGACACGGCGGCGGCCAAGCTTTCGGAAACGGATAAGTTGATCGGCGTTGTCGATGGCGCTCCGATCGGACTCACGCTCGATGAAAACATTCCGCTCGATGCCGAAGAGGGACATGCTCTTCATTTCACGGTTTCCACGGATCTGAAAACGAACGACGGAGTGCTTGTAGCGAAAGGGAGCAAGGCTGTTGGCGCCATCTACTCTCGGGAAAAAAGAAAGAATTTCATCATGAAACGTGGGGATAAAGTCAGCTTCCAACTAGCTAATGTTACTGCCGTCAATGGCGCCAAGCTAAAAATACGCGCTACGCCACAAAGAAAAGCGGATGACGATTCGTACCGCGCCATTGAATCCAGATCGAAAGAGCTCGCCGCAGCCAAGGGTGCGCAATTCATAGGCTACGTCGATGGCGCCCAGACAGTGGCGGTAAAGCGCCCCTAAAGGTCAGGCAGTTGATCGCTTTGCCATTGCCGAACGAGCAATCAGCATGGCCGCCACATACAGTAATCCGCCAATCAGCATTGTTTCCCGAAGGCCCAAATAGATCGCGCAAAAGATGGAGCCCGCTGAGCCAAGCACGCTCGATGCTGCGTTCAGAGACCAGGCCCAACGCACCGATGGCTTGTGAAATTGCTCCAGCCGGCCGAGGCCTGTGGGGAAAGGCATGCCCATCACAAACCCCGCCGGGAAGATCAGCAGCACGGTAATTAGCATTTTTGCCGGCAAGGGAAAACCGACCATCGCGCGAGTCAACGGAGAAGCCACGAAAGCCAAAATCGCTACAATCGCGGCCACTGCGATCAACACTTGCATCCATCGGCGATCGTCGTCGCCAATGATTTTCTTGCTGGCAAAGCTGCCGCACCCGCTCGCCACGAGCATGGAAAAAATGATTACCGTGAGTGCGTGTGTGGGATGCCCCAGGAAGAGTACAAACTTCTGGATCAGCGAAACCTGAATCAGAATGTATCCGACTCCGATGCAGAGGAAGTAGAACAGAAAAGTTTTCACGCCTCGCTCGCGCGGCAGTCGCGTGCCCAGCAAAATCGGCGGCATCAGCAGCGTCACCAAGGTTGCGAACAAGCTGATTCCCATGACGCCGAACAGCATTGGCACCGCTCGATTGATCTTGTAGTCCGCGCTATCGGTTGCCGCGGTGCGTACGAAATTGTAGAGATCCTGCGGTTGAACGGTGTAGAAAAAGAACGGGCGATTATCGTCCACCGAAGACAGATCGTATTGATAGCTGCTCAGGAATGGCTTCAGGTCGGCGTCCGTCAAAACCTTGCCAAATAGGTTCTTTGCCCCATCCCCTGGCATGTAGACAATTTCTAAATGGAAACGTTCGGCATCGCCCCGGGCCTTACTCACATCGGCGTCGGTGAAAGGCTTACGGGAAACAAGCACTGTGTCACGAGCGCCCCAACCCTTCAATTGGCCTTCGCGGACGACCATCACGTGCTTTGCGTAATCGGTTTCTCCCAACTGCCCCAGCGCCGTTCGCGCCAACACAAGCAGACGCAGCGACTCGCGTGGCGGATCAAATCCCCAACGAGTGAAAGCCATCAGCCCATCGTCGGTGAGGTGAGAAAGGTAGTCATAAAAAGCGTCGGAGGTGTAAAGGTTGTTCTCCGATAGCGCGAAAGCCCCGGCGGCGGTCGAAGCCCAGGTATCAACCAGCGTTGCCTGCAACACCTGATACTTTTCAGTGCTACGTCGAACGTAGCTTCGGCCATCCTCTTCAACGATGCGAATCTCGGGCCGGGTGTAGAGATTGCGGCTCAGCTTGGCGTATTTATCGCGCATCACGTCTGTCGCGATGATGTGGTTGATTTCCACTCCCGTAATATCCTTGCTGCCCGAGGATAAAGCACGGGCCACGTCCCAACCGCCGCCGGGGCCAATAATTAAACTCTTCGCCCCAGGCCGGACGGCGTAGGGGAAGCCAGGCCCCTGTTCGGTAAGATCCTTCCGTTGTGGTGACGTCAGATTTTCAAGGTCCCATTCAAAAATGCCGGTGGATGCATCGGCGTCTATGACGATTTGCGTCATCCCCGACGACGGCTCTTTCGATACAGCGATGCGCGAGATGCCGTTCCATTTGATGAACTGCTCACCACTCAGCGTCTGACCCTTCGCATATTTGACATCAATGACGGGGCGCTTTAAGTTGTAGACAATCAGCGCCGTTAGCCAGAGGGCGATCAGGACGGCGCAGGCTCGCATGATTTGCCAGCCCGACAGATTGTACCAAAAAGCCGCGGCGACGGCGAACAAAACACCGCTTGCGATAACCGTGTTCGGTCCGTTCAATAGGGTGAGAAACGGCAGCAGCAGAAGGCAGCCGCAGGCGGCGCCAAGCAGGTCGAAAAAGTAAACCGTTTGCACCCGTTCAATCGTTTCCGAAATGGCAAGCGAGACGATAGCGCCCGCAAGAAAAAATGGCAAAGCACTGAAAAAGTAAACGCCGACGAGCGTCCAGTTGGAAAATTCGCCGCTGCGAGTGAGGACAAAAAGCAGGGATGCCACTGGCGCTAGGGCGTTAGCCAAGGACAAGGCTCCGAGCTTTGAGAACAGTGATCCGCGCCAAGTGGCGGCAACATATGAGAACACGCCACCCGCCCCAAGACCGAATAGCGCGATGGATATGGCGAGAAATGCGAAGTGGTAGTAAAAAACTACGGAAAAGATTCTAGTGGTGGCCAGTTCGAGTAGCAGAGTGGCCATCGTCGTGAATGCGACGCCAAGATAAATCTGCTGCCAACTGGGAGCTGAGATCTGTTCGTTGTGTTGAGTAGCTGAGATGCGCGACAAATATCCATGGTAGCAATAGTCAATGGTCAGTGTTGGCTACATCATTGCCGATGGCGGAGCCGGATCTTCTGGCCTTCCCGCGGCGCTTAGAGGTACCCGGACAAGGATGAATGCAAGCAATGCCATGAAGGCTAAACCTAACAGGTAAGCATGGTCGAGATTCTTGAAGACAGCTAAATCAGGCATCTTCCACTCAAAGAGAGCGATGGCGGCGACAACCAGGCCCATCAAGCCTTCGCCGGCAATGAAGCCGGAAGCGACAAGAATTCCAGCATTGCCAACCCGCGCACTTTGACCTTCGTTATATTTAGCGCGTTCCACAAAGTAGTCAGTTACCGAGCGAATAATGCCGCCAACGAAAATGGCGAATGTGGTGGCGAAAGGCAGGTACATGCCAACGCTCACAAGCATCGGGCTTTTGACTTGCATCATGATCATGGCAAGCCCCATGCAGATGCCCATGCCCACGAGTGGCCAAGGCATATCGCCGCCCACGATGCCTTGGGCGAGTAAGGCCATTAAGCCCGCTTGTGGCGCGGGTAGTGCTTTGTCTCCAAATCCAATGCCTCCCAATTTAATGTTGGCTTGATGCAGCAACATCACCGGGAAGAACATGACCAAGCTGGAAACGACTACAGAAATCAGTTCGACAATTTGAATCGTTCGCGGCGTGCCGCCAAGAATGTAACCAACTTTGAAATCTTGTAAGAGTTCACCGGCAACAGCAGCGGAAACGCAGACCACTGAAGCAACGCCAAGCACGGCCACAACCCCTTGCGGACCGACGGCGCCCATTGAGACCATCAAGATCGCCGCAAGAATCAAGGTGGAAATTGTTAGGCCGCTGATGGGATTGTTGGAGGAACCAATCATGCCAACCAAGCTGCCGGAGATCGTGGAAAAGAAGAAGCCGGCAATCAACATAACCACAGCCGCAACTATGCCGACAAGGAAGTTGCCACTCATATATACGTAGAGAGCACACATGGCGATGAAGGTAACTCCGATCAAACCAAGAACTGTTTTTGAGCTCATGTACTGTTCGGTACGGCTCAGAGTTTCTAACTTGGGGGCGGCGCCACTCAGATCGGAAAAAGCCTTGGATATGCCGATAGTCAGATTCTTGCGCATCTTGAATAAGGTGAAAGCAGCGCCCACCATCATGCCGCCCACAGCAATCGGCCGGACAATGTAGCGCCACACTGCATTGGCCAAGCCTTCCCAGCCTTGGTCGGCGGAACCGGGGGGCAGGAAGTTTGCGAGCTGCGGTCCAAGGAAGTAGATTAGCGCGGGAATCATTAGACCCCAGGCCAGGACGCCTCCTGAGAACTGGAGGGCCGCCAGACGGATGCCGATGATGTAGCCAACACCGATGTAGGCGGGACTAACTGTTGGCGCGGCAGACATTGTGACGCCGCCCACTCCGACGATTTGTTTCGTTCCTATCGGGCCAAGCTTAACTGCAGATCTCCCGAGTTCGCCGATTCTGATTAGAAAGTCGCGATCGGGGGCGAAGAGTTTGAAGGCTCCAAGAAGATAGACAACTGAGCCGACGACCATATTCTGAAACAGAACTTTTGCGGCGCCACTGGCATCCCGTCCGGCTTTGTGAATTTCAGCGGCGGCAACGGATTCAGGAAAAGGCAGTTCGGGATCTTCCACCATGACACGGCGGACCAGGCTAACGAACAGAACGCCGAGGACGCCGCCCGTTAGCATCATGGCGGTGGATTTCCAATAAGCAGTTTGGAAATCGAACACGGCCCAGCTATGGGAAATGACGAAAGCCGGAAGTGTGAAAATAGCACCTGCGGCGATGGATTCGCCAATTGAGCCAGCTGTGCGGCAAATGTTCTCTTCAAGAATTGTCCCTTTGAAAGGGCGAAGCAGCGCCATGCCAATGACGGCGGCGGGATAAGTTGCCGCGATGGTGATTCCGGCGTGCAGACCCAGGTAGGCATTGGCTGCTCCCAGCACAACGCTTAGAATCAAGCCGATGAACAGCGCCTTCTTGCTGAACTCGGTCATTTTCATGTCCTGAGGGACAAACGGCTTGTATTTCTGTTCGCTCATTGCAGTTATAGTATCCGAATCGGCGTACACTAGGCCAGTATGTTTTGAATTGGACCCGTTCCTTCCTCTATTAGGTGGAAGGTGCGGCCGTTGTAAGGGAAATCCATCTTTTTGTGGTTAAGGCCCATCTGCTGTAGGATCGTCGCCTGCAGGTCGCTGATGTAATGAGGACTCTCCAGAGCTTTGTAGCCGACCTCATCGGTGGAACCTTCAATGATTCCTCCTTTGACGCCGCCACCGGCCAGTAGTGTTGTGAAGCCTTTTCCGTTGTGGTCGCGGCCGGTAGTGTTTTGAGACCAGGGTGTGCGGCCGAATTCGCTCGTTAGAACTACTAGCGTGCTTTCGAGCATGCCCCGCTGTTTCAGATCGGCGATCAATCCGGCGATGGGTTTGTCGATGGCGCGGCACAATGGCTCATGGGCTTTCATATCACCATGGGCATCCCACGATCCATTGCCTCCGCCGGCGTGGCAGATTTGGATGAAGCGGACGCCGTTTTCAGACAAGCGGCGGGCGAGCAGCAACTGCTTGCCGAAATCGTCAGTGGGCTTTTCGCCGATGCCGTACATGTCCTTTACATGCTGGGGTTCGTTGGCGAAATCGACCACAGCAGGCGCGGTCATCATCATGTTGGCGGCCAGTTCGTAGGCTTTCAATCGACCGGTAATCGCGGCTTCGGCGGCGTACTCATCGCGGAATTGCTTGTTGAGTTCGTGCAGCGTCTCCATGCGGCGGTCGCGCTCTTTCGCATCGGAGTCTTTTTGGGGCATCAGGTCGGGAATGGGCGTCGAGCCTGCTTGAAATGGAGTGGCGGAATAGGCCGAGCCCAAGTAGCCTCCGGTGAGTTGCACGGGTGACGATGGGCGGCCAATGTTGATATACGCCGGAAGATTTTTATTCGCCGAGCCCAGCGCATAAGTGGCCCAACTGCCGAGGCAGGGGTGTTCAAATTGGCGCAACGGCTTACCGGTGGCATGCTCAATCACCGCGGGAAAATGGTTGGTTTGGTGACAGTACATGGAACGGACAACTGCGAAATCATCAATTACTCCGCCGATGTTGGGGAACCAATCGGAAACGGGAATACCGGATTTGCCGTAGTTTTTGAACGTCCGTAGAATCGGAATAACGGGACGCTTCATGGGTGCGTTGTTGTCTCCGAATCCGATGGCGTCCATCAACTTTCCGGCGTGCTTGTTGTCCTTGGGATCGAAGGTGTCGATGTGGCTCATACCGCCGCACAGGAACAAGTAGATAACGGACTTTGCGCGAGGCGTTCCAGCGAGTAAGGCTCCGGGTATGCGGCCATCAGCTGCCCATAGTCCCCCGACAGCGGAGCCTAGAAAGCCGTTGGCCATGCCGAACATCATTTGCCGGCGGTTGATACGACCACAGGGGTAGATCTTGTTTGGAGTTCCCATAGTCATTTCACAAACAGGAATTCATCGAGGTTATAAAGCAACCAGCCAAGGCCTTTCAGGTTGGCTTGGTCTTTGCCAAGGTAGGTGAGCGTGCGGTCTAGCTCTCCGGCGGTGGGCTTGCGACCGAGGGCCTTGCGATACGCCAAGTCGACGGCGGTTTTAACGTCATCGCCACTTTCTTTGGCGAGCTTTTCGGAAAGCGCAATTGAGGCCCGTTCCACCAGTTCTCCGTTCATTGTATAAAGGGCTTGTGGCGCGGTGATGGTTTGCGCGCGCATGGGGCATGGGGTTCGCCCGTCATCGACATCGAAAGTTTGCAGGAAGTTGGACATCACCTCAGTGGATGGAATATAGCCGCGAGCCATGTAGATACCACGACGATTCTTGCGTGACTCGAAGGTTCCGTCGGCGGGCAGAAAAATGCTCTGCTTGCTATCGGGCGTGACGGCTTGAAACGATCGGCCACCGACAGTGAGGTCGAGATTGCCGGCGCTGGATAAGATGGAGTCCCATAGAGGCTCGGCTTCCAGCCGCTTCAAACGGAAATGCCAGAGGTACGTGTTGTTGGGATCGGCGTCATAGTTGGCCGATTTGTCCGCGGATGCGGAAGACATCTTGTAGGCGTCGGATGTGAGAATGAGCCGATGCAGCCATTTCATGCTGTAGCCGTGCGCCACGAACTCGGAAGCCAAGTAATCGAGCAGCGGCTGATTGCTGGGACGGCCGCCGAGCATTCCGAAATCGCTAGTGGACTTGTGAATGGCCTCGCCGAAATGCCAACCCCAAATACGATTGATGGCGACGCGGGCGAATAGAGTATTTTCTTTTGCGGTTAGCCAATCGACAAAGCCTTCACGGCGACCGTCGCGGAAGTCCACGTCCTCTGGCTTGAAGGGGAAGCTTGGTTTTACTGGCTTATCTTTTTCGGGGCGCATGGGATCGCCGGAAGTAAGAATGTAAGAAGGCTCATTGAGTTTGAGGCGATCTTCTTCAACGACGACATTCACCGGCAGGGATAGGGGCCGTTTCAAGGCGCGCCGTTTTTTGTTGAGCGCGTCGAATTCGGCGATCACATCCTTGGGCATGATCTCTTTCATTTTCCCGTCGTCGATTCGGAGAACGGGATAGTAGTCATCGAAGATTTTTTGTTCGGCTACTGTTCGTTTGTTCTCGGGCTTGTTGACGATGGCTTGGACGTCAGGGGGTAGGAGTGAAACTCGTTCATCGAACAGCTTTTTGTGGAACGGAGCGGTGAGCTTTTCAATGGCGTCGTCGAGCGGTTCGGATTTGGAACGATAGGCTTCCATGGCATCGCCATTGGCTTGGATGTCGGCGGCGGATGCGAGCGGGACGGTGCGCAGAACGAGCGGATCGAATAGCGACTTCATGCCGTAATAGTCGGCCTGCGTGATGGGATCGAAGCGGTGATCATGACACTGCGCGCAGGCGACGGTCATGCCCATGAAGGCGGTGGAGATGGTTTCGACGGCGGCGAACGCCAGGTTCTGATCCTTATTACTGTTGGTGATTGCGCCACGGGCGAGGAAGCCGAGGGCGAATTGATCCTGTGGATTCGCGGCCCCGCGAGAACGGCGGCCACCGGTTGAGGTAAGGACACGACCGCTGTTGCGATTGCCGAGGAGTTGGGCGCGGACGAATTTGTCGAAAGACAGGTCTTGATTCAGCGCGGAGATCATCCAGTCGCGCCAGTTGTGGATGCCTGGAGCGGCAGGCATGACGGAACCATCGAGGCCGTCGAGATCGGCATAACGCAGGACGTCGAGCCAATGACGAGCCCAACGTACGCCGTGCTGTTCGTTCGCTAAGAGACGGTCAATCAGCTTTTCGTAAGCATCGGGCGAATTGTCGGCGAGGAAGGCGTCCTGTTCGGCGGGCGTGGGGGGTAGACCTACGAGATCGAACGAGAGGCGCCGAAGGAGCGTTAGTTTGTCCGCAGGGCCGACGGGGGTGACGCCGTTCTCCTTGTGTTTGGCGGCTAGGAACGCGTCAATTGGGTTGTCTGATTTTGTGAGACCTTGCGGAACGGTGGGACGCGTTAATGGCTGGAGCGACCACAATTTGGGCTTGGGCTTCGGCGCGGTAGTTTCAGCAGCGCTCAAGGTGAGAGTTAACGAGATTATGAGACTTGTGGATAGTAGTTTGAACATTGCTGATTGCGTCATTTATATTGAATCACAAATTGTGTTCGGCAAGGGCGGCAGGAATTCCGGTGCGGTAGGAGGGGTAGGCCAAGGTAATTCCCAACGCACGGCGAATTGCTGAGCCGTCGACTTTACGATTGCTGACGGGGCGGGGGGGGCGATTGGGTTCGTTTTGAACTTTACTCAATATAGAGGACTGGCTGGGCAGAGCCGAGCGCTTTCGGACCAGGGGGTCCTCCGCGGACGAGGGCGTCCGCCCTACTGCAGACGGGATTTCGCGTGATTCGGTAATTGCCAGGAGTGCCTTGCAGAACTCGGCGACTTCGCGGGTGGTTACGGGAAACTCGTCCGCCACCGGGTAGGCTCCGACAATGTTAGATAGAAGGGCGGCTTCGACGTGAGTCGCCAGATCGTCGACGTGTATGCGGCTGACGTAGTTGTCTCCCGCGACGTACGTGCCTCCGCGGACGGATTCGTGGGCGCCGCGACCGGGGCCGTAGATTCCGGCGGGGCGCAGGATCAGTGATGACCAGGGACCATTTGCGACGCGCGATTCGTCGATGAGGCGTGGGTTGGCGCGCTCGTCTTGTTTATCGACTGGGGTATTTTCGTCAACCAGATGGGTGGCGCCGTAGACTGCCGTGGTTGATAAGTAGACGACGCGTGCTGGGGCATTTTGGAGTAGCGCGGGAATTTGCGCGGAGCCTTCCGGTGGGATGGAGTGGAGGACGAGCATCCCTTTTCTTATGTGGCCCGGGACTTCGCTCAGTGTGATGACGCGGGCTCGAAGGCTTGAGAGACGTTCGGGGTCACGCGTGGTGACGGTGACTTGGGCGCCTTTAGAAATGAATCGTTGGGCGACACGAATCCCCGTGAAACCGCAACCTAAAATTAAGATGTCCAAGTGATCCTCATTGATTTTAAATACAGCTGTGCCTCAAGCCCGTTCGTTCTTCAAAATCATGATCGGCGAGTGGCTGCATTTCACTTGATCAGCTGCCGCCCAGGCAACTTTACCCGATTTACAGGCTTGCTTCCACGGTCACCAACCAAAGAAGCAACACAAGTTTTCCACACAACCAACCTGCCGATACAATTGTTTTTTAGCTTCCTGAATCGATCCAAGAGCTGCCTCCCTTATTCAAGGAGGTCTTCAAAAAGAGCATTCTGCGCAGAATTTTGTCTCTCTAGTTAAAGCGTAGCAGGTGGGGTCAAGTGATCTGCTTGTAAGTGATTGAAAAGTGGTCCGGAATTGGTTGTGATTTCATCCGAGGGTTTGGGTTCGTTCTACTTCCGATTCACTAGGGTTCAGAGCGCGGTGAAGTTCGGAAGTGAGTCCAGAACCTGAGCAGGGCGTCCTTGGGGCCGCCCTCCGACGGCGCGTCGGACCTACTGCTTGAGGCTGAACAGACCTAGTTACGAACATTGAAGTTGCGCCAAGCTGCGGCTCACAAGTGTAGCTAGAATGGTTTGGTAAATCATGGCAGACTTTCACAACAAACTATGGGTATGGTGCGTCTTCCCTTCCCTTTCGATGGGGTTGGGTTGGATGCTGCGGGGCTATATTGGCGGGGGCTTTTTGGGCGCCATGATTCCTGGGGCCTTGGTGGGTCTGGCGCTGTGCCTATTGTTGGGGCGTCAGCGGGACGCCGGTTTCATTGCGGCCATGGCGGCGGTGGGCGTTGGTTTCGGAGGGCAGGAGACATACGGACAGACGGTGGGGCTTGCTCTAAAACCAGAAAGTTTCTATTGGGCGATCCTGGGCTTTTTCTTGAAAGGCGGTGTTTGGGGATTTCTTGGGGGAGCAATTCTTGGTCTGGGATTTTCACGTGATCGTTTCACGCGGAACGACTTTATCGTGGCGTTTGGGTTGATGGTGGCGGGGACCTATTTAGGCTGGAAGGTTGTGAACCAGCCGAAACTAATCTATTTTTCGGACCGCATCAACAAACCGCGCGAGGAATTGTGGTTTGGGCTGTTGGTTGGGGCTCTGTGCCTACTTGTCTATCTTTCCTATCGGGCGGGGGCGCAGGTTGCCTGGAGATTTGCCTTGTGGGGATTAGTAGGCGGCGGCGTGGGATTTGCTTCGGGAGCGGCGGTACAGGTTTGGGGCCGCAACAATGCCGCAGATTTTCCTTTGGGCTGGTGGAAGGTTATGGAGCTGGTCTTTGGCTTGTTGTTGGGGCTTGGCTTTGGTTTGGCTGGCTGGAGGAACCGGAAGCAGATTGATGCGACGGTTGCCGATGGATCGAACGTGGCGCTGATTACATCGATGGCATTGGCCGTTCTGGCGATCTGCGTAACCCTGCCGATTGAACCGAAGTTGCCTTCCCGAATGGGTTATACGATTATTGGAGCAATATTGTTGGTAATTGCGTTGTATTCGGAGGAGTTCTGTTGGCACCTGGGAATAACTGTGACGTATTTCGCTTTCGCGTTGGACCTTGTGAAGGCGAGGCCTAGTTATTCGGTAACTGTGATGTGGGTGGTTGTCTTGGTGACAACGCTTGCGGTGGCTGGCTTCGTGTTTCGGGCCTCTTCGCCATTGTCGATGTTCTTGCTGATTACGTGGACTTCGACTGGCATGGGGCTTTTGAAGTCTTTTCTGCCACCGGCTAAGTTGGACAAGTCTGGGGCGATGGAAGGTCTGTTCGTGGTGCTTGCAGGGGTTACTTCTATTTTGGCCTGGCGGCTATCAGTTAAGAAGCCTACCGCAAACCCGCGTCCCGCAGGATAGGCGCTAAGTGGGCATAGGATTTTCGCGCGGCTGCCAGCGGGTCGAAGCCGGCGATCATTTGAAGTTGGCGGCTAACTTCAACCAGCATCCAACCACTCCAGCGCATCGCTTTCAACTTTGCGGCATAGCGGCGGTAGTCTATCGTGCCTTCACCGGGGAGCATGAATCGCGGAGCACCGTCGACGCGGACCCCGTCTTTAACGGTGATGAATTCGGAGCGCAGCAGCAACAAGTCAAGGGATTTTTCCAAGTTGATGTTGACTAACTCAAAGTGGCCGTAATCGTAGATGCCCTTGAGCGCTGGGTTATGAACCTGGTCGAGCAGCCAGATCAATTTTTCGGGCGTGTCCGGGGCGGACCCTACGTGTGATTTTACCGTCAACAATATTTTGTTTTCGGCGGCGACGCGAGCCCAATCGGCAAGGCGCTCCGCCATGCGGGCTTTCACTTGATCCCACTCGGGTGGTTTACCGCCAAGGACGGATTGCAGCACTGGCGGGGCCTCTGGGCTGATATCGTGGGCCAGGCTGGCGGCGGCTCGGATGCGTTCGAGCGTGGCTCGATGAACTGTGTCACTCACCAGGGTGTTGAAGTTTTCGATCATCGACGGGATGGGGAAGCCGGTGGCTCGGATTCGCTTTCGAGCGGCGGCGTCAAGTTCGGATGGCTCGCTGGGCCACCCGGCCATCAAGCAAAGTTCGGCGCCGTCATAGCCGATTTTGCGAATCTCTTGGATAGCTAGATCGACGGGCAGTGACTGCATGCCGTAGAGTCCGATGCTGAGGCGCACGGCAGGTTTGCCGGCGGCCAAAGCCATCGGCGCGGCGAGTATTGCGCGGCGCGTGAGGCTCATGGGGCTGTGGCCTCAGCCAACATTTTCATGAATTCGCGCATGAACAAGTGGTTGTCATGCCAGGTACGGCCGCTGACCAAGTTTCCATCGCGCACGCACCCTTCATTAACGAACGCGCCGCCGCTGAATTGGACGTCCATCGCGCACTTGGCGACAGTGGCGACTCGCTTACCTCGAATGACGTCGGCGGCGGCGATAATTTCCACTCCGTGACAGACGCTGGCCACGGGCTTTTGTTTATCGAAGAAGTGGCGAGTAATGGCCATCAGGTTTTGATCGTAACGGATGTATTCGGGGGCTCGCCCGCCTGTAATAAAAAGGCCCGCATACTCTTCGGGCTTAACGTCGCGGAATGCGATATCCGAGGCCATGTGATAACTAGGGCCTTCGCGCGTGATATCCCAACCGGGAGGAATTTCGTGCATCACCAAGTGATAGAGCCGTTTTTCCGGACCGGCCACCACTACTTCATAGTCATCTTCCTTCAATCGGAAGAAGGGGTACAAGGTGTCGAGCGCCTCGGCGGCGTCTCCAATTACGATCAGTACTTTTGCGCGGGTCATTTTATGATTGCTTTCCTTCGTCTCTGATTTTCAGGGTGGGTTTCAGCAGGATCCGTTCGCGACGGCGGTTGGGGGAGATCGTTTAGCGAAACGTTTCGCTGAACAACATATCAAAGGACTAGCGCTGTCGTCAATCAACACCATTGATGATATTCAAGCCAGAAAGATAGCCATTCCGTTACAATGCATTTGAATCACGACTGCTAGAAGGTGGGCGACAATGTACAAATTTCTATTCGCGGCGATGGCCGTGGCGCGAGTTGCGGCGGCTCAGGATGGGCTCCCTACAGAATGGATTGATGCTGACACGGGACATCGAGTCATACGGTTATCCCGAGAGCCAGGCACGGCGTCGCTCTACTTTCATCAAAATGCTTACTCGGCCGATGGTAAGAAGCTCGTGGTGACCAATCCACATGGAATTGCAACGATCAACTTGGCGACGCGGGAAATCGAGCAGGTAGTAGAGGGGCGGGTCAACATTCTAGTAACTGGGCATAAGACGGGTCAGATTTACTACACCAAGGATGGCGCGATTTTCGCCACGGATCTAGATACGAAGGCAACGCATGAGGTGGCGAAGATGCCAACACAATCAGGCCGGGGTGGGGCCGTGGCAGTCAATGCCGATGAAACCCTGCTGGTCGGCGTGGCTGCTGATCCCGATGGAAAAACCGTTCCGCGCACACCTCCTCCGAATGGCATGGGTGGGAGCTTGGAGAGGAACTGGGCGGCAGGTACGCCGAAAATGCTCTACACGATTGACATTAAGACCGGGAAGTTCAAGAAGATTTACAGCGAGAATGATTGGACAAACCACCTGCAGATGTCTCCCACCGATCCGAATCTGATCATGTTCTGCCATGAGGGGCCGTGGCACTACAACGACCGTGTATGGACGATTCGCACCGATGGTACCGGATTGCGATTGATGCACGAGCGTACGATGAACATGGAAATCGCTGGGCACGAATTTTTTTCCGGTGATGGGAAGACAGTGTGGTACGACTTGCAGACTCCTAAGAGTTCGGTGTTCTGGGTGGCGGGTGTTGATTTAGCGACCGGACATAGAACCTGGTACAACTTGGATCGCAAAGAATGGTCGGTACATTACAACGTTTCCGCCGACGGAAAGCTGTTCGCGGGAGACGGGGGAGGGCCGGATAGCGTCGCTGCACGTTCACCCGACGGAGAAAAGTTGGACCCGCCGGGGAATGGCCAGTGGATCTATCTTTACCGCCCAGTGATGGTGAAAGCCAGTTCTTTCCGCGATAAGAAGGATCTGATTGACATGGGCTACTTCAAGCCGGAACGCCTGGTGAATCTGTCGAAGCACAACTACCGGCTGGAGCCCAACGTGACCTTCACGCCCGATATGAAGTGGGTGGTATTTCGCTCAAACATGCTGGGGCCGACCCACGTGTTCGCGGTGGAAATAGCGAAAGCGGAGAAGCAAAAATGAGAATGTTATTGATCATAGCGTGGTGCTGTGTGATGGCTGCGGCGGAATTGCCTAAGGAATGGGTGGACCCTGAAACCGGGCATCGCGTCATCCGTCTCTCGCGCGAAGATGGAACGCAGAGTCTTTACTTCCATCAAAACGCATACACGACCGACAGTAAGAAACTAATTGTAACGACAGCCGGAGGCGGTATTGCCACTATCGACTTGGCCACTCGCGATATTAAATCGCTTGTCGCAGGACCAGTCTCTGTGCTGGTGGCTGGTCACAAATCGGGCGATGTTTATTATACGAAGCGCTTATCTGGCGCGCGCGGATCGAGCGAATCCATTATGTACGCGGCCAATGTGGAGACAGGCGTTACGCGTGAGGTTGTAAAACTGCCGGCCGGACGCAACGTTGGATCGCTGAATGCCGATGAAACTCTGCTGCTTGGGACCTACGTTGAAGGAGGGACGCCATCGCCAGCGGGCAATCGTCGAGGTGGCGGAGCCGACTCCCGGTTTGGACAAGCAAATTACGAAGCAGTGGGATTGGACGGCAAGCCAATGACTTTCGCCGACGCGAAAGATTTGCGGTTGCACAATACGCTGGTGGCGACGCGGGCCGGGGCTCCACGCGTTTTGTTTACCGTAAATACAAAGACCGGGGAGTTAAAAGATATTTTCAAGGAGCACGAATGGTTAGGACATTTGCAGTTCTCCCCAACGGACCCCAGCCTAATCATGTTTTGCCATGAAGGAACATGGCATGAAGTTGACCGCATCTGGACGATCCGCACCGACGGAACGAATTTGAAGAAAATGCACACGCGAACGATGAACATGGAAATCGCCGGGCATGAGTTCTTCTCCGCCGACGGCAAAATGATCTGGTACGATTTGCAAACGCCGCGGGGACAAGATTTTTGGCTGGCCGGCTACAACCTCGCATCGGGCAAACGCACTTGGTATCACCTGCAACGCAATGAGTGGTCGGTGCACTTTAATGTCTCACCCGACGGGACAATGTTTGCCGGAGATGGTGGCGATAGTGAGATGGTGGCGCGAGCGCCGGACGGAAAATGGATTTATCTATTTAGGCCGGAACGCGTACCCGATGTTGCCGGCGTCAAGGCGGCGAATTCCGATAGCCTGATCGACACGGGATTCTTCAAGGCCGAGCGATTGGTGAACCTGAGCAAGCACGATTACCGCTTGGAGCCTAACGTGACGTTTTCTCCTGACATGAAGTGGATCGTGTTCCGATCTAATATGCTTGGGCCGGCGCATGTGTTCGCGGTTGAGATCGCCAAGGTTTCAAAGTAGAGCGGTTGAAATTTGACCTAAGCCAAGAGTAGGCCGCCGTTGTGATCTAATGACAAGTTGGTATAGGCATTCCGATGAAAAACACTTTTTTGCTCGCCGCCGTCTGGGCGCTTATGTTGACATCCGTTTTCAGTGCGGAAAAACAGGTCCTGATGATCGCCGGCAGACCTAGCCATCCGCCAGGACAGCACGAACATAACGCCGGGGTCTTACTGCTGACGAAGTGGTTGAATACCGTGCCAGGAGTCCATGCGACAGCCTCCTTGAGCGGCGCTTGGCCAAGCCCGGATCAATTTGACAAGGCCGACGCCATATTCATCTTCAGCGACGGCGGCGACGCGCACATTGCCTTTCAAGAAGACCACGCTGCGGCAATCGCCAAAGCAGCCGCTCGCGGGGCCGGATTGATGTTCATGCATTACGCCACGGAGCCACCGGCAAAACGTGGTCACGAAGAAATGACGTCATGGGCTTCCGGCTTCTTTGATCTTAACTATTCGATCAACCCCATCTGGGAGGCGGACATTAAAACGTTCCCGAAGCATGCCATCAGTAGCGGAGTGAAGCCGTTTAAGGTTAAGGACGAATGGTACTATAATATTCGTTTTGCCGAAAAGCCGAAGCACTTCACGGCTATATTAAGTACAATCCCGCCGGCAAGTACGATTTTGGCCGACGGCATCCGCAGCGGCAATCCCGATGTGCGATCCAAGGTAGGGCAGCCTCAGATCATGTCGTGGGCTGTAGAACGGGCCAACGGCGGTAGATCCGTCGGGTACACCGGTGGCCACTACCACGCCAATCTGGGCGATGAGAATATTCGCAAACTGTTGTTAAATTCGATATTGTGGGTCGCCAAAGCCCCGGTGCCAAAGAATGGAGTGCAGGTATCGGTCACACAGGAAGAACTCGCGGCAAACCTGGACCCCAAACCCGCCAGAAGACCAACTTCAGCGCCAAAGCCGCAATAACATTTTGGATATGGATAAGGGCCGACCGACGGCAGCGGCGCTTATCTAGCGTGAGCAGTAGTGCCTTTCTCTCCTATCAATTTACCTTCTCGAAGTCCTATCACCCTTCCTCTACGCAGCAGACAGCAAGCACCTCTCAAATTGCTAATAACCCTCTTCTCTTGCGGTAGTTACCAAGTCACTTAGAGAGTACTGAAGCACGAAGTACACCCGTTCGACTACAACCTTTAGGGGATTGGTTGCCTCTTGGTCCGATGTTAGCATTTAGTCGGAGAACTTACGCCTGATACAGGCGGAATGCTGGCGGTACTATTACTTTTCAGTTTTTCTTTCTCCGGATTATTACAAAGACGCTCGGTATTTTCACAAGTAGCGTCAGGATTTTTTGAATAAGAGGACTTATATGCTCTCAGCACGCTTAACCGTACCTGCTCTCTTCGCCTTCGCAATGTTGACTCCCCCTGTGCTGTTGGCTCAAGAGGCGCCCCGCGCGTCTGTAGGCAACTATAAACTCGTGAGCGAGCGCCCTGCGGGGCGAACACAATGGTTCGCAACCTATCGGGCAGAACTACAGACGAACGGAGTGGCCAACCCCGGCTCCTCGGCTACCCTAAGCAGCTTGGTCCCTTCGGTGCGGATAGTGCCAGGGCAAGGTAAGCTAAACTTCGGAACCCATCCCTCAAATGGAAGGACCAGCAGCAACACATTCACGATCTTGGTTGATCGCTCCAAGCCTTTCACATTCTCCGATCTAAAGTGGTCCTTCCTTACTCCTTCGGCGAACGCCGGAAGAAACCAGACGGTGAAAATTGGAGCCAACGTCGAACTGAACGCAGGCGAGTCATCTGACCCATCGGGGGTAGGCAACCTCAAATATTCATGGACCCTCCTGTCTAAGCCGGCGGAATCCGCGGCCAGCCTTTCAAATGCCACCAGCGTGAAGCCGACCTTTGTGGTCGATGCCGCCGGCGATTATTCCTTTGAAGTGAAAGTGGACAATGGCGTTGAGCAAGATACAGCAACCGTAACCATTAGCACCGTCAATTCCGCGCCAATGGCACGAGCGGGCCGCGATCAGACTGCTCCCGTTGGGACAATTGTTAGATTTAGCGGCGGCAACTCATCGGATGCCGACGGCGATCCGTTACGTTATTCGTGGACGATGGTAAGCCAGCCTGAAGGGAGCAAAGCTTCAATCGCAGCTTCGAGTTCTGTGACTGGAGAGTTCGCGCCGGACAAGCCAGGAGACTACATTCTCCAACTGGTGGTCAATGATGGCCTCTCGGAAAGTGCGCCGGCAACGGTCACGATCACCACGGTTAATTCGGCTCCGGTGGCCAGCGCGGATGCAGCCGGTGTCTTAAAGCTGGGGGAACCGGCGCAAATTAATGGCTCCAGATCTACCGATGTGGATGGAGATGCGCTCACGTACGAGTGGAAAATATTGAGCGCTCCCGCAGGCAGTGGTGCACTATTGAGCAGCACATCCGACGTTAATCCGTCTATCACTCCGGACGTTGCGGGCTCCTACGTCGCTCAGCTAGTTGTCAGTGATGGAAAAATGGAAAGTGCCCCGGCAACGGTTGTCCTTTCAACTGCTGCAACTGGTCCGCTTACGGCAAACGCCGGGATGAATCAAACCGTCGCCCGAGGGAATCGCGTAGTTCTGCGTGGTTCGGCCAATGGCGTTGGCGAAAGCTATCAATGGTCACTGATCGCCCGTCCCGAAAACAGCGAGGCAACACTTTCAGACGCCAACAGTGCGACTCCATCGTTCGTCGCCGATCAGCCAGGTACGTACGTGGCCCAGCTCATTACGAGCAATGGACGCGTGAAGAGCGCTCCGAAAACAGTCACAATAGACACCACCAACACACAGCCGGTCGCTGACGCCGGGGTGGACGTTGAAGCGGCCCTTAACTCGACGGTGACGCTGGACGCCACGACATCTTCGGACGCAGACAAAGACCAACTCGCATACAATTGGTCCCTGCTAAAGCAGCCAGCGGACAGCAATGCAACGCTAGTCGCAGCTACCAGTTCAAATCCTTCCATAGTCCCGGATGCGGCAGGAACCTATGTTCTGCAATTGATCGTGAACGACGGATTTTCGAATAGTGACCCGGTTACGAAAACCATCTTGGCGAGTGCCGAAGGTCCCGGAAGGAAGTCGGCAAGTTCCGTGGACCTTATCGTGACCCCAATCCTGACGGTCGCCCCAGGCGACATTGTTCCGTTTTCAGTGGCGCTCGCAAGTCCCGCGGTGAATTCCGTATTCATTCAACTCACCAGCAGCGATCCGGCCACGGCGGCGTTAAGCACAACGGGAGTCAGCATCAACGCTGGTCAAACTTCGCCGAGTCGTGGCGCCAATCTCACTGGTGTCGCGGCCGGGACCGCGACCATCACCGCCACGGCAACCGGCATGGCTCCGGCTTCGACCCTGGTAACGGTGGGCATCACTTCTTCACTTTCTCCGGCCATTACGAATTTGAGCGGGCCTGGCGCGGACGCAACGCTAACGCTGGCCCTTTCCGGTAGGGCTCAAAACAACATCGGCTTCGCCATTTCGTCTTCCAACCCGTCAGTAGCTTTTGTGCCTTCCAATGCGTTTATCAGCGCTTCGGGTCAAGTTGTGGGTTTCAAAGTTACCGCCGTCGGGATCGGAACGACAATCATTCGAGCAAGCGCACCAGGTTTTGCCGATGCAACGGCAACCATCACTGTATTACCCTCCGCCACCATTTCCCTGTCGGTGAACACGAATTCGATCAAGCTTGGTCAGGCTCCAGCCACTTTAACAGCGACGCTTTCACAACCAGCACCTTTTGGTGGAACCACGATTGCCCTGGGTTTTGACAACAAGAAGCTGCTTTGTACGCCAGCCAACATCTTCATCCCACAAGGGGCAACGACAGGAAGCTCCCAGGTCGCCGGTGAGAATGTTGGCAACCATACCATTACCGCCGCATCGGCCGGTTACGGCTCCCCTGCCCCCATAGTGATGCAGGTTGGCGCGGTGATCGCTTGGGAAAGGCCGAGCGTCACATTGACCACCGCCGGGCAGCAGTTGCAGTTCAACCTTATTCTGTTTTCAACCGTTCCGGGCAGCAATGCGTTCTCTGTCCTCGACGGAATTTCGATTAACATTTCCTCTTCAAACACGGCTGTGGCAACCGTTCAGACCCCGGTGAACTTTTTCTGGGATGGAAGCACGGCGCCAGCCACTCGCGTCACCATAAATACGGTCGGCTTCGGGCTTGCTCAGATTCATGCCAGTGGTGTGAACATTGATGACGTAGTAATGAACCTGAACGTGAACGGCCCTCTAGGATTTGGCTTTGGGGCGTTCCCCAACGGCAGCGCAGGACTTCCCTATTCGTTCACGATGACTCCAAACGGCGGCACGGCTCCCTACACTTGGACAGCGACGGGACTTCCGCCCGGTCTTACGCTAAACAGCTCCACCGGGGTGATCTCGGGAACGGCTGCCTCACTGGGCACAAGCACGGTCAACTGCAGCGTCAGTGATTCAACCGTTCCAAAGCAAACCGTTACCGGGGCGTTAACCCTGACAATGGATCCTGCCCCGCCAAGCTTGATATCGATGGTTTCGGGCAGCCCCCAGAGCGGAGCTATCGGCACCGCCTTTGGATCCCCGCTTGTAGCCAGGGTAACTGACACGGCCGGAAATCCAGTAGCCAATATCAACATCATTTTCTCCGGCCCATCGACAGGGGCGGGAATTGCTTCCCCGGTGACGGTCGGAACGAATGCCAGCGGCATCGCTACCGCCTTTGTAACCGCTAATAGCACTGTCGGTGGACCCTACCAGGTGACGGCTTCGGCAGCTGGAATTGGTCCTGCCAGTTTGGCCACACCGGCTGCTTTCTTCCTAACCAACACTGGTTCCGCGCCGGTTCCGGCAACAATTACCACCATCTCCGGAAGCCCGCAAACGGCAACGGTGGGCGCGACATTCGCCTCGCCTTTGGTAGTTGAAGTAAAAGACGCGACCGGTGCGCTTTTGTCCGGGGTTACCGTTACGTTCAGAGGACCTAACAGCGGCGCCGGCATCGCAAACACTATCACGGCGGTCACGGTAGCAGGCCGGGCGTCAGTCCAAGTTACCGCAAATTCTTCGGTCGGAACTAATTACCAAGTGACGGCCTCGGTCACCGGACTTGCCGCCACGGCCACCTTTGCCTTGAGCAATGCCGCGGCAATACCCGCAACTATCTCAGTTGTTTCCGGTGGCGGTCAAAGCACAGCCGTTGGCACGGCATTTAGTGCCCCTTTGATTGCACTTGTCCTCGATAGCGCCAGTAGACCTGTCCCCAACGCGCCGGTAACTTTTGCCGGTCCCAGCAGCGGAGCCAGCATTGCTTCGCCGGTAACCGTATCGACAGATGCCGCAGGACAGGCGTCGGTCGTCGTCAGCGCCAACGCAATCGCCAATGGACCTTACAATGTCTCGGCGAGCGTCGGCAGCGTCGTCCCTGTCAATTTTCCGCTGACCAACACAGCAGCCTCGAGTGGCGGAATCATTAGTCTGCCCTCTAACGTCGTCCTGGCGCCGGGCCAAACCTTGCCATTCGCAATCACTTTGCCCACAGCCGCGCCTGGCGGTGGCGTAACGGTAACACTCACAAGTGCTGACCCCTCCAAGGTTACAATCACTCCACCTTCCGTATTCATTGGCGCCGGGCTTACGCAGCCCGCAGCCCAGCCTCAGGTCACCGGCGTGAATATTGGTTCGGCAGTTATTAGCGCTTCAGCTCCAAACTACACAACCGGTTCGAAGGGCGTGACGGTTACCGCAACCATCAGCCTTAGCCCCGGCTCGCTAAACCTCACGGGCACGGCTACCCAAAATCTAACCTTGACGTTGTCGGCGCCAGCACCTGCAGCAGGCTTGACGTTTACGTTAAGCTCGTCCAACACAGCTGCCGCCACGGTACCCGCTTCGGTGACAATAGGGGCCGGACTAGTCAGTGTCAACGTTCCTGTCACCGGCGTAGCAACTGGATCAAGCGTAGTCCGCGCCAGTTTCCCAGGTATCACGGACGCAACGGCTAATGTTACTGTTGCTGCCGGAGCAGCGGTAGATTTCATCATGCCCGGCTCGATTACCCTTGCACCCAACACTAGTGTCGATTTCCCAATCACGCTTGCCCGGTCGCAGGCAAACTCGGTCTATGTGCAGCTCACCACAAGCGATTCGTCAAAAGCCACTATTACTGGCGGAGTCACGTTTAACGCCGGACAAACTACTCCGAGCCGGACCGTGGTACTCAACGGTAACGCATTGGGTTCGGCCACAATAACTGCATCCACCAATGGCTTGGCTCCAGCTTCCACACTCGTCACAGTCGGTCTTACTGCCGCGTTGACTCCGGCCAACAGCGTACTAGTTGGTCCTGGCGCGGACGTTACGTTGGCGCTAAGGCTTTCGGGCCCTATCCCCGCCGACACAATCTTCACATTGACGTCTTCAAACCCATCCGTGGCCATCGTTCCGCAACTTCTATTTCTTAGCCGGTCTTCTTCGGTGATCGGATTCAAAGTTACCGCCGTGGGAATCGGTACAGCTGTCATTCGCGCCACTGCTCCGGGATTCGCGGACTCAACAGCTAACGTAACAGTGGGCTCACCAGCCACTTCATTGATGGCGCTGAGCACCAATCAAATCAAACTGGCGCAAGCCCCGGCAACCCTAACCGTCACCCTCTCCCAGCCGGCTCCGTTCGGCGGAACCACCGTCACCCTGGGCTTTGACAACAAGAAAGTGAATTGCGTTCCGTCCACGATCGTCATTCCAGAAGGAGCCACAACAGGCACGTCTCAGGTGTTCGGCGAAAACGTCGGCAACCACACCATTACCGGCTCACTTACGGGCGGTTACACGGCGCCAGCCCCGGTTGTGATGCAGGTTGGCGCAATCATCGCATGGGAAACGCCTAATCTCTCGGTTGGCTCAGTCGGCCAGCAGCTTCAATTCAATCTGCTCTTGTTCGCCACGGTGCCTGGAAACAATGCCTTCTCCATACTTGATGGAATTCCGATCAACATCTCCTCATCAAATACCAACGTCGCCACCGTGCAGACGCCGGTGAACTTCTTCTGGGATGGCAGCACGGTGCCAGCCACGCGCGTCACAGTGAACATTCTCAGCTCAGGCACAACTCAGCTCCACGCAAGCGGAGTCAATATTGCCGACGTTGTTATGAATCTCACCGTCAACGGCCCAGTCAGCGTTGCCACTGCATCTCTCCCCAATGGGTCCGTGGGCGCTTCCTATTCCGCTACGCTATCAGCAGTTGGCGGAACGTCTCCGTACACCTGGACGGCTACGGGACTGCCCGCCGGTCTATCCTTGAATAGCTCAACTGGCGCCATCTCCGGCACACCAACCGCAGCCGGCACGACAGGCGTTACCTTCACCGTTAGCGATGCAAGTAACCCGCAACAAGTGGCCACGGCCAACATGAGCCTAACTGTCTCTGGTGGTCTCAGCGGCGGAACAATTCTCCTTCCCTTCAATGTAAACGTCACGCCGGGCCAATCCGCGGCTTTCCCTGTGTCACTGACTTCCCCGGCCCCGGTCGGCGTCACGGTCGCACTTTCAACTTCCGATTCGACGAAGGTATCCATTACACCTTCCTCCGTGACCATCAGCGCAGGTCAAACCCAACCTGTTTCACAACCTGTGGTTACGGGCGTTAACTTCGGCTCCGCCTCAATCAGCGCATCGGCCACTGGCTACACGACGGGCACACAGGTTGTTACCGTGCCTGGTTCCTTAAGTTTCGCTCCCTCCACTTTGACGCTGGTGGGCGCTAGTCCGCAAAACCTTACGATTACTTTGCCAGCTCCAACAGCGACCGGATTGACTGTTACCTTATCGGCCAATCAGGCTGGCGTCATCTCGATACCAGCCTCGGTTTCGATTGCCGCCGGCTCCTCATCAGCCACATTCGCTGTTACCGGCGTGAGCACGGGGTCAGCCGTCATCACCGCTTCAAATCCAAATGTTGCGAGCGCCACTGCGTCCGTCATCGTACAGGGCGGGGGAGCCATCTCCGTAACTGCGAATCCGACAGTTGTGATGGGTCAAACAACCCCTCTGCAGATAACGCTACCAACGGTCGCGCCTGCCGGTGGCCTCACGGTAACACTTTCCAGCTCAGATTCCACGAAGGTCACGGTGGTCCCTTCCACAGTTACAATTGCGGCAGGATCGACCCAGCCCGCAAGCGCACCTCAACTCACTGGCCTCGCCCCTGGATCGGCAATCATCACGGCTTCGGCGCCATTTTTCACCTCAGGCTCTGCTCCGCTACAGGTGACAACTTCTATCAGCTTCTCACCAGCTACACTCGCCATCTCCGGCGGAGGGGTTCAAAATCTTACGCTGACGCTGGCTAACCCGGCGCCACCAACGGGGCTAACCTTCGCGATCAGTTCATCGAACACCGCCGCGGCCACTGTGCCAGCTTCGGTCACAATTGCGGCGGGATTGACGTCGGCCACCGTTCCTGTGACAGGGGCAGCCGGAGGCACGGCAACAATCCGCGCCAGCGCTGCCGGCATCACAGATGCCACGGCTACCGTTACCGTCACGGCTACAGCCGACATAATCATGCCGGCCAATTTCACCGTGTCCCCCAATGCGAGTGTCGATTTCCCAATCACTCTCGCTAGACCTGCCGCAGGCACGGTCTACGTAGCACTCACAAGCAGCGACAGCTCCAAGGCGAACGTCACCGGAGGAGTAACCTTCAATGCCGGTCAAACCACGCCAAGCCGTTCGGTAGTTATCAGCGGCCTTGCCGCCGGTACGACAACTATCAATGCAACGTCATCGGGCCTCAACGCGGCTTCAACGATAGTCACAGTCGGCACATCAGCCACGTTGTCGCCTTCCGCGGTTAGCCTTCTTGGCCCGGGCACTGACGCTACCCTGACGCTGTCTCTGTCTGGCCCTGCTCAATCGACCACAACGTTTACGTTGACCTCATCCAACCCATCGGTTGCTATCGTCGGACCTTCCGTGACCTTTGGAGCTACAGGTCAAGTAATTGGATTCAAGCTAACAGCTATAGGAGTCGGCACAACAGTAATTCGCGCAACTGCGCCAGGATATGCCGACGTAACAAGCGATGTTACCGTGCAACCGCCGTCCACCATCACGTTGTCGGCTAACACCAATTCCATTAAGCTGGCCCAGGCGCCGGCCACACTTACCGCCACCCTGTCGCAGCCCGCTCCATTTGGTGGAACCCGGGTTCAACTTGGATTTGACAACAAGAAGTTGAATCTTGTTCCTTCGACGATCTTTATTCCACAGGGCGCCACCGCCGGCATAGCAACAGTCTCCGGCGAAAATGTTGGGAATCACACCATCACGGCAACCGCTACGAACTACACGCCCGCAACTCCTTTCGTGATGCAGGTTGGAGCAGTCATTGCCTGGGAGAATCCCAACGTGTCCGTGAACACCATCGGCCAACAACTGCAATACAATTTGCTCCTGTTCGCAACAGTTCCCGGCAGCAATGCCTTCTCTATTCTGGATGGAATTCCGGCGAATATTTCGTCGTCCAACACAGCGGTCGCGACGGTACAGACCCCGGTGAACTTCTTCTGGGATGGTAGTTCTGTCCCCGCCACCAGAGTAACGGTCAATATCATCGGCTCCGGAGTGGCGCAACTGCATGCCAGCGGCGTGAACATCGCCGACGTGGTCATGAACCTGACGGTTAACGGACCAATCGCGGTTGCAAGTACTACGCTAACCTCGGGGACGGTCGGTACGCCCTATTCGTTCACGATGGCGGCGGCGGGCGGTCAACAACCTTATAGCTGGACAGCCACGGGATTGCCCGCCGGCCTTACGATGAGCAGCGCAGGCATCATCACAGGCACTCCTACAAGCGCTGGAACAACAAGCTTTAATGCTACGGTTCGAGACACAAGCAACCCGCAGCAAGCAGCCAACTCCACGCTGAGCCTTACGATTTCCGCAGCCGTCGCAACGTCGGTCGCGGTAAGCGCGGGCAATAACCAAACTGGCGCCGTCAACAGCTCGTTCAGCCAATTAGTTGCCTTGGTAACCGATTCGGCAAGCCATCCGTTGCCAGGCATTACGGTAACCTTCACCGGCCCGTCGGGCACGGTCCCTGGCATCGCCGCGGCAGTCACGGCTGTCACCGACGCTTCCGGCTTGGCCTCCGCCACTGTAACCGCCAACTCGAGAGCAGGTGGACCATACAACGTGAACGCGACTATTTTCGGAGTCAGCACGCCTGCGGTGTTCTCACTTACCAATACGCCAGGACCGGCTGCTTCCATCGTGGTTGTTTCCGGAAGCGGACAATCGGCTACTGTTACCAATCCTTTCCCCCAAGGTTTGCGTGCTCAAGTAAAAGACTCGGGCGGCAATCCGGTATCCGGAGTTCCAGTTACGTTTGCGGCGCCCAGTGGCAGCGGCCCAAGCGCGACATTCACCACGGCGCTGATCGTGAATTCCGACGTCTTCGGCAATGCTAATATTGGCAGCCCAACAGCCAACACCAAGGCGGGCCCGTTTGTCGTCACTGCCTCCGTTGCGGGCGCGGCCACACCGGCCAGCTTCTCGCTGACAAACAATCCAGGCTCGGCAGCCTCAATCGCAATAAGTTCAGGCAACCCGCAAAGCGCCACGACGAACACTCTTTTCATAACGCCTTTGGCGGTTGTCGTCTCCGATAGCTTTGGAAATCCAGTTCCGGCCGTCGACGTGCTCTTCACTGCCCCGTCATCGGGACAAGGCGCTACACTCAGTTCGCCGACCGCCACAACAAACGCTTCAGGCGTAGCTAGCGTAACAGCAACCGCCAACGCAACTGCCGGCGTCTATGTTGTAACCGCCTCGATAAACGGCGCGTCCCAAGCATTCAACTTGACCAACATCGGCCCTCTTCCTGGATCAGTCACGGCGACCGCCGGTGCAGTCCAGACAGCACCGATCAATGCTTCGTTCGCTTCACCCTTGACGGTTAAAGTGCTAGGGGTTAGTGGACCCGCGGTGGGCGCCACGGTCACATTCACCGTTGTCCCCAATAACGGCGCAGCCGCTGTGCTTTCAATCCCAGCTGTTACCGATTCCAACGGATTTGCCTCAGTAACAGCCACGGCAAATTCCATCGGTGGAACGTACACGGTGGCGGCGACGGCTTCAGGAATTGGAGGCACAGCCACCTTCTCATTAACCAATACGCTTCCGTCGGCGATCGCGCTGACAGCAACACCGCAATCGCTCGTGGCAGGTTCTAGCGCCACATCAACTCTGGCAGCAACAGTTACCGACGCCTCCGCAAGGCCGGTACCTGGCGTTGTGGTCACCTTCGCCGCGCCGGCAAGCCAACCAGGAGCCATGCTATCCGCGGTCACGGCCGTAACAAATGCGTCCGGCGTTGCCAGCGTTACCGCAGCCCCGAGAACATTAATTGGCCAGTACCAGATTTCGGCAACTGCAGGTGCGCTGTCGACGACGGTGACCATGACAAATGTCGCAGGCCCCGCAGCCAACATCGCTGTGGTTAGCGGTACTCCGCAGACCGCCGCTCCGGGTATCGCTTTCTCCAATCCGTTGAAGGTGCTAGTCACCGACAACAACAGTAATCCCGTGGTTGGCGCAACGGTGGTCTTCACAGCCCCTGCCGCAAGCGGTGCGTCAGGAACCTTTGCCGGCACAGCGAATACAGCAGTGACGGGCGCCACAGGCGTCGCCACCTCGGCAGTGTTCACAGCGAATGCATCTCTCGGAACATACAACGTAACAGGGGCGGTTACCGGAGTGGCTGGCTCGGTGTCCTTCGCGCTGACCAATGGCGCGCAATACGACTACATCATCACAAAGGTAAGTGGCGATGGCCAGGCCTCGCTTCTTAACTCGCCGTTCAACGAACAACTGGTTGTCAAGGTCACTAAAGCGGATGGAACTCCGGTCCGCGGCGCAACTGTTTCGTTCGCCGCGACGGTCGGCAACACCGGAGCCTCAGCAAGCGTGGGAGGTGGTTCCCAGTTTAGCGACGACCTCGGGCTAATTTATTCTCCTACGCTCACTGCAAACGGAACACTGGGCGCCTACACGGTAACGGCCACGCTTACATCAGTGCAGACACCGGGGACTCTGCCCCCGCCGGTCGCATTTAGTTTGCAGAACAGCATCTTCACCGGCGGCGCCGGCAAGATCACGATTCCTGCTCTCACCATCGGGAAGGACCTGCAGACATTGATGAATGTCAGCTTCAGTCCCGCTGCGCCCGCGGGTGGCGTGGTGTTCCGAATTACATCCGATAGTCCGAACGTGCTTCTTGGAGGCGGGGCCGTGAAGGGCCGCGTTCTCGTACAGGACAGTCTGGTTCAGGGGCTCAATCTAATCTCCATTTTTGTTCAAGCCCTCGATTCCACCGGAACCGCAACCGTGAGGGTGGAGGCTACCGGATACGATACAGCAACCGCGACCATCACCATGACTCCTTCGGGATTTGTGATATCCGGCCCAGGTATAGTTGGAGCTCCATTCACGGTATACCAAGGGTCAAGGACCGATCTGAAGATTTCCGCCGTCCGTCTAGACCCAGTAACCCTCAACCCGGCAGCCGTCCAACAAGTCCGTGGGGGCCTATCGATCAACGTTCCTTTGAGTCTTAGCGATGGAAATATCGGCGGGTTTGCGGGCACGGCAAACACACCTTTCTGCTCTTTGAAATCAGCCAACGTCAATTTCATCGGTGCCGACGATATTGTAACCACCCAATTCCAGGCTTGCGGGGTTACCACCGGTCCAACCACGATCACGACCGGTATCGGGGCCGGATCGGAAATCACCTCCGGGATACCCGTTACTTATGGAGTTCCAGCCACCGGACAAACGGTCATAGCAACGGTATTGGCAAGCGACCTAATCCCCAGCAATGTCACCGTCGGCCGCTTCCTACAGGCCCCGGCAACGATTTCCCTCACGGGGGCGTCAACGGCGGATATTCAAGCCACAATCAGCACGACCGACCCCAACATCCGGTTCTCCAACACTGCAACCGGGGCAGGCACAACCTCAATTGTTGTCTCAATCCCCCCGAATCACTCCATTAGCACGGGCTTCTACATACAGGCCGTGGGTAATGCCACATCGGCTAATTACACAATGACCGCAACTGGATTTGCCCCAGCAAACGGAACGGTAACCATCGCTCCGTCTGGCCTACGGATCACTTCGCCAGGAGGCGCCGGAGCCGCAAGCTTTGACGCAACGGTTGCCTCCGGGGACGCAATCCTAACTGTCGAAACTGGACGTTTTTCAGGTGGCCAATTTATTGAGACCCAAGCCGTGGCTGGCGGAACCTCATTGACAACATCATTCGCCAACAGCAATCCATCCGTGGCGACTTTGGGATCCTCGTCACTAACCATCCCAGGCGGAGCCTCTAACGGATCATTTGCAGTTCACCCGCTGGGCGTCACGGGAAGCACAACGATTACCGCCACCAGCGCCGCTTTAACATCAGCTGCCGTGATTGCCCGGATTAGCAACACGCCTATGTTCTTCTTCGGGCATCTGACGGTCGGCAATAAACTGCAAGACATTGACTATATCAATTTGCCTGGACCAGCGGGTTCTGGTGGAACCACGGTAACCATCACCGCGGCTGGACCCGGTATTCTTCTTTCAGCTACCGCGACTGGCGCCGGATCTAGTTCCATCACATTATCCGTGCTGCAAGGTTCAAGTCAAAAGGCCTTCTATGTCCAGGGGACAACCAGTTCAGGAACGGTGAACTATACAGCAACAAGCTCGGGCCTGGCATCGGCCACGGCAACTGCTACATTGGCTCCATCTGCGATGGTTATCTACAACCATTTTGGATCTTCGACGGTTACCGCTCCTGTCGGAACAAATTCAGACGTGATCGTACAAGTCGGTATCCTTCAGGGCGGTGTTTTCCCCATCATCCCGAAAGCACTCGCGGGGGGATCTGCGTTAACGGTTCAAGTCAGCAGCAGTTCAGCGAGCGTTACGATCCCGAATCCGGTTACAATCCAACCCGGTTCAGACCAAGGGACGGTAACTCTCTCGCTGAATGCCTTAGGGGGAGCGAGCGTAACAATTCCGACGCAACCAACTGGGTTCAGTGACCCAGGGACCTTGACCAGCGTTTCCGTAACGGTCAACTAATTGAGAGTTTCCCGAGGAACCAAGCCGCGTTTCGTATCGAAGCGCGGCCAATCCATTTAGATTAGAAAACGAGACCTAGGGCAACTTGATACGACCGTGGGGCAACAAAATGCGTTCCGCTGAAAGTGGATAGGAAGTTGTATAAGGCAACCTTGTTGCCCATATTATTAATGGCGAACTTTAAGGTGGTGCGGACATGCTCGCGGTGGAACAAATTGTCCGTACCCAATCCCAAGTCAAACAAATGCCGAGGGGCCAAACGAGCAGGATTATGGTCGTCATCGGCGGTCCCCGGCGCCGGAATGGTCAGGCGCGTCGCCGCATAGTTCTTGGCGTTGCATTGTGAGGCAGTGAGCGGAACGCGAATCGAAGGAGTGGCAGAACCGCAATAGAAACCGATCGCCGCTTGCTGGGCGCCACTCAACCCAAGCGCATCGTCCAAATTATTAACAGCCCCGGCCACCAGTCCACTCTCGTAACGCCATGACCAAGCGATCCAAGGTCCGTGACTTCCCTTCTGATACCTAAGCTGCGTCCGTTGCTGAAATGCCTGATCATGGTCAATGCGGAAAACAGAATCGCCGCCAACATCGGAATTGAAAACAAGCCCGCCATTTAACGGGCCAAAGTAACGCGCACGCGAGTGTCCCATGGTTGTCGTCCACTGAAAGCCATGCAAAACCGGCGTCCCGATTCTAGCCGAAGCCCCATCGATTTTTGACTTGCGCAAGGAAACGGGAAGGGCGAGCGGCGTATTCAGCAGAACCGCGAAGTCATAGGCATTGTCGGTGAACTTCCAGAAATAATCGGAAGTGACGATCAGAAAATGGCCGAAAGACTGTTCGAATCCCGCGTTGTATTGATTGCGGTTCCCTGGACGTAATGGCTGACTGACGGCGCCAAAGGTGTTGGAAGCCAGCCCTCCGGAACCAGTCGCGCTGGAAAGAACCAAATTCTCGTTGTAAGGAGTTTCAAAGGTGCGCGTATAGGAGGCGCGCAATACAGTATTCGATTTGGCGATCAAGTATGAGGCTCCTATGCGAGGCTGAACACTCGAATCAGAGACGATTCCCTTGTAAACATCCATGCGCAGGCCGGCTTGAATGGACAGATTTCCGAACTTGATGGAATCCTGTAAGTAGAATGCCGCCTGATTGATATTCCTGCTTCCCGCGAAAGGAAACAACTTTCCGCCGCGGGTAAGGTCATAAGGAATCAAGCTCGCCTGCAAACTTGGATTGGGCGAAAATCCAGATGCCGTGCACCGTTTCGAGTCAGTAACCGTTGGCAACTGTTGCGGATCACCAGCACTATCCACGCAGACCGCATTGTAAGTTGGATCGGTTATACCGAACGAAAAACTCTCGTTGAGCCGTGTTTGCATCAACTGCGTTCCAATTTTCCAATTGTGTCGGCCTTTGGTTTGAGCGATGTCAGCCTTGGCTCCCCAATTGGTCAAGGTGCGGCGTTGAGAAAACGTCAGCGGCGTGTCATCGGCGGGATTCCGGCTTGCGTAATAATTCACATGGTCAGCTCGATAGAAACCGTTGACCGTCATCAAGGTGGTCGAGCTATATGTGTGTTGGTAACCCGGCGCAAAATTGAACGTGGATATCTTCTGACGCTGATCCTGCCCCAACTGATCGTATGTATTTGGGACTTGGAACCAATTTCTGGCCCCCAATATGTTCAGATGCAATATATCCTTGGCATTCGGCAAATAATCAAAATGATCAAAGATCGTGGCGTTATTGCCGATTGCATGAATTGGGGCAAATTCCGGCGTGTCCAGAAATCGGCCGGATCGCATTCCGTTTGCCGAAACAAAATTTCCCCACCGCGTTCCACCTACACCGAGAGTCGCCTCCTCGGAATATGTCCCAAAAGATCCCCACTGCCCCAGCAAACTGCCATTCGTTTTTTGTCCCAACCCGGAACGTGTCACGGCATTAACGATCAGGCTGGTCTTGTCCCCGTACTCAGCAGGCGGGGCCCCCGTGATCAATTCCATGGATTGAATCGCGTTTAGTGGAATTTGGGTGGAAAACTGCTTGCTCTGCTGATCGCTGATGGGCTGGCCATCCACCGAAAAACTGGTCTGGGCATGATCTCCAAGAGGATGAAAAAACCCGTTTGAATCGGCGGCTACGGCCCCGGTGCTAAGCGTAATCGCATCACTCAAACCTGATCCGGGGGAACTTATGGGCAACTTAGCGAGGCCCGACATCTCCATATCATTGTGAGCGTACGGGACGTTTTCGATCATATGGGCGCCACCGCCTTCTACCGTAACGTTAGTGGTGGTTCCCGCTAGTGCCAGCTGGAACTTCGCGACAACGGGAACCGCCCCGCGAATTTCCACATGCTTGGCGCTCCGCGAAAAATTGGGCGCGTCCGCTTCCAAGTAGTAGCTGTTGGGGGGGACACTACTAAAGCGGAAAGCCCCGCTTGCATCCGTCGTCGTCGACTTGCGATAGTTCGAAACACGATTCAGAATCGTCACGGAAGCGTTAGCGACCACGGCGCCGGATGGGTCAACGACCGTGCCCTGCACCGTACCTGCACTACCAAGGGATTGCCCCGGCGAAAGTGCCGCAAGATAAATCGCCGCAAGGCAAACAAGAAAATGCTTCATCCTATCAGTATTGTAAATAGAACTAGTACTGCCCACAAGATTCTCATCAACGGGCCCGAATAGCCGGTGAGCGGGTCCTATAAATCGGCGAACGGACGGATCGGTTTACGACAATACTTGAAAAAAGGACCGCCCCAGAATCATCAGTTTTTCTGGCATGGTCAACCGGATGCGCATCTGAAATACATTAAAGCCGAAGGTTTCGATACGTTTCAACAGGCTTGAGTAGATCTCGATCAACGCCCATAAGGATCGCCGGCTGCGTGGGTGAACCATGCGGATCAACGGCCGCGATTCGTCGTAATAGGTTCGCGCCCGCATCCCTTCAAAAGCCAATGTCCGGAACCATCCGTCCCTCATTTCAAAATTGAGCGGATCGGCCCCAAACCGCGCCAGATCCTCAGCCGGAATATAACGCCGGCCCAGTTCCCAATCTTCCCGAACGTCCCTAATAATGTTGGTCAGCTGAAAAGCCACGCCACATTTTTCAGCCAACACAAGTGCCTTTGGGTCCTCGAAACCGAAAATGTGGACGATTGTCATCCCCACCACCGACGCCACTTGGTAGCAGTAGTGGTATAGCTCGTCGAATGTCTGAACTTTGCGCGGAACCAAATCGCTTGAAACGCCATCGATCATGTGGTGGAAGTATTCGTGCGGAATCCGGTAGCGTTCAACCGCATCGCGAAAACCCGGCCAAACCACGTGACCCTCACACTGTCCCGCCAAGGCCGCCACCATGTCCCCACGCCACCTCTCCATCGTCTCAAAGGTCGACCCGCCCGCGACATCATCGCTTAGGTCATCGCAATAGCGCATGAACGCATAAATGGCGCACATCGCGTCACGCTGCGGTTTCTGAAGTAATAAAAAGGAGTAGTAAAAATTCTTAGCGCGGCTGCGAGCAACTTGCCGGCAATAAGCATACGACGCGTCCAGACTCGTCATGCCGCACTTTGAAAGGCAACTTCAGCCAAAGACTTAAGCAATATCCCGACCCGTTCCGTCTTGCTGATCTTTGGCCGAGCCGCTAACACATTGAAGTCCTGCCGCTCAATCTTATCTAAGATAAACATGCCGCCACGGCTGAATAGCGTCAAATCGATCGACAATCGCCGGTCCACCATACGGGTCAGCGGAAGGCCCTGCTCAAACAGCCCGCGCGCCACGCCCACTATTTCTTGCATCACCAAACGAAAACGACCGTCGAATCTGAGTTGAAATAATTCCTCTTCCCTATAGCCATGCTTCGCCATAACTTCAAGCGGGATGTAGATACGGTCCTTCTTCAAATCCACCGTAACATCCTGCCAGAAATTGGCAAGTTGCAGCGCTGTGCAGGTCGCATCAGAAAGCAGTCGCCGCTCTGTGCCCTGATACCCACACAGTCCCAACACCAGCCGCCCCACAGGATTTGCCGAGTACTTGCAGTAGTCCAGCACTTCGTCCCAATTCTGATACCTCGTCACAGTCTGATCCCGTTCGAAGGCTGTGATCAAGTCGTGAAACAATACCGGATCAAGGTCGTGACGGCGCATAGTCGGCTCCAGTGCCACAAACACTGGATGCTTTTTTACGCCGGAGCACATCGCGTCCACTTCGCCGCGCCACCATTTCAGTAAGCGCAACGCCTCGGCGGTATCGGGAATCTCATCGCCCAAATCATCCGCCCACCGGCAAAAGGAATAGACGTTATAAAAATCCTGATGCAACCGTTTCGGCAGGAGCACACTAACTACATGAAAATTTTCGTAATGATGAGTGGCAAGCCAACGCGTGTAGGCCAAGGATTCCTGAAGCGTCCAACCTCGGCCCATGGCCTGCCCATCACGAATGAAATCCTTCGGCTCCAGCACTGTACTAAGGAATGATGGCAGTCTTCATGTGCCCGTTGTGGCTCATGAGGTACTTCATCACTTCAAGCAAGTTCGTCAATGGCTCTTCACGATTCACAAAATCGCGAGCCGTAATATGTCCCCGGCTTACCGCATCCAGCGCCTTGCGGATATGATGCGGCGTATGGTGGAAGCTCGCCTTGCAGGTAATTTCGCTATAATGCAGCAAGTTTGTTTCCAGGTCCACCCGGCTATCGTTTGGACATCCTCCGAAAAAGTTCACCGTTCCTCCGCGGCGCAACATATGCACCGCTTGATCCCAGGTATCCGGTTTGCCCACCGCTTCAATCGAAACGTCCACACCTCGTCCATCAGTAAGCGCTCTTACCGCCCCCACGATGTCAGTCGTATCAGCCGTCGAAATTGCTTCAGCCGCGCCCATCTTCATCGCTCGATCCAACTGCGTCTGCCGGCGGCCAATAGCGATTACCCTCGCCCCGTAAACAGCCTTCGCCAAGCGGACAAACATCAACCCAATTGGTCCCAGTCCAATCACAGCGATGTTATCACCCGGACGCACATTCGTTTCATCCAGCCCGCGAATCACACACGCCAGCGGTTCCACAAGCGCCGCATCCTGATAAGTTAGGTGAGCCGGAATCTCGTACAGGTTCTTATTTACGATCCGGCCGGGAATGCGAATAAACTCCGCATAGGCTCCGTTGTTGAACAATAAATCTTCGCAAAGGTTTTCCAGGTTCCTGCGGCAATAAAAGCAATGCCCGCACGGAGCCGAATTGGCGGCCACCACTCGTTGGCCAACCTTAAATTTTGTGACTGCCGGACCCACGGACACAATATCCCCAGCCAGTTCATGACCAAAAAGGGCGGGAGGCACAATCATCCTGGCATGGTAACCCCGACGAAATACTTTTACGTCAGTGCCACATGTCAGGGCAGCCTTAACCCGCACAAGGATATCTTCTGGGCCCATGGCAGGCAGTGGAACAGTTTCGACACGGACCTGTTCCTTACCGTAAAGGACGGCGGCCTTCATTTCCTTCATCACTGTGCATCACCTGCTAGTAACAGCATGCTTATTGTTCGTACGCCTTCTTTACACACTAGTACTACTCGGTTCTAGAACCTCTGTACTGGACATTTGTGGACAAACTACAATTTTCAAGGATTTGGAGCCAGGATGCAATGCCATATTGAATCCTTTCATGATCGAACCAAGCGGAACACGGTGGCTAACGAGTTCCCCAACCGGGATTGCCCCACTAAAAACAAGGTCTACGGACTCTTTTTGCAAGTCCACTGACGCGCTATAGGCTCCAAACAAAAGTCGTTCCCCGACACAAATATCGGCTCCAGACACTTCAATGCGCTCTTTATGGGAAGTTTGGGCGAAAAGACAAATCTTCGCTCCGGGCCTGGAACACGCCACTGCCTGCTCCACCACACCCGGAGCGGAGGTGGCTACAAACACCAAATCAGCCCCGCGTCCCTCAGTAATTTTTTTTGTGAATTCCTCTATGTTCGTCGTTATGGGGTCCCAGCACTGCTCTGCTCCGAACCGAACGGCCAGCTTCCGGCGCGACTCCATCGTGTCCGTCGCCACCGTTCGGATGCCCTTGTGTTTCAGGATCATGGTGAACAGCATGCCGATCGGCCCCTGTCCAATCACCACAGCCGTGTCGTCTTTCCGCGGGTCCGCCAAGCTAATCGCCTTCAAGCACGTGTTCACCGGCTCCACAAAACAAGCCGTATCGAAACTGACGCCGTCTGGAATCTTTTCCACTCCGCTCTCTACAATCCAATCCATCACACGGATATACTGGGCGAATCCTCCGCCCGCTGGTTCAAACCCCGCGGTAATGCCAACCCTTTTGTAGACGGGGCATTGGGCATAAAGATTTCGTTGACAATAAAAACATTTCTTGCAAGGAATGTGGTGGAAGGCAATCACCCCATCGCCAACTTTGTATTTCGTGACGCCTGAACCAACGGCAGCCACAATACCCGCCGTCTCGTGCCCATAAATACGTGGAGGAGCCAACAACCCGTATTCGATTTTTTTGAGATCCGTATGGCAGATCCCACATGACTCAACCTTTACCAAAATCTCGCCGGCTCCCAATTCAGGCGTTGGGAGTTCTTCCACCAGAACCTGTTGGTCGCCGCGGTAAACAGCCGCCCGCATCATCGGCGGTACGGCACTAGAATTGGCAATCGGCAAGAAAATCCCCTAAAATTCTGGACGTCATGCGTCCTCTTTGACCCATGCGTATTAGATTCGGTAACCCTCGCAAAGGTGACAATAATCCTCGCAACGCTATCTTCTTTCTATCGAAACGCCCGTTCGTATCCCGAAAACGGTTGAAGTCGATCGGAAAATCCTCCATGGCCGTGTCGCTAACCACCCGAACACAGCTGAAAGGCAGTCCACGATCTTCGGCGGCCAACGCAACCGCGGCCGCTTCCATCTCCACAGCCTGAGCTCCTAAAACATGCAATTCATTTTTCTCAGCCGCTGATGCGATGAAGCGATCCTGAGAAATTAACCGTCCAATCAGGAACGGCCGCGCGCACCGTGGAACTTTCGTTTGAAACTCCCTTTGCCCAGCGAAAACGACGCTCGCAGTGAACACATCGCCAACAGAAAAATGCGGATGCAAGGCGCCGCACCACCCAATACTGAGCAACAAATCAACCCGTTCCCCAGCCGATAGCCCAGCCGTAACGGCCTCACCAGCCAATTTCGGCCCTGGCCCATTCGACGTCATCAACCAACGATTCCCGCCAATCACTCCAGTACAACCAAACTGCGTCGGCCAAACTTCATCGCGCCTCTCGGTCACGTGTCGTAATAGCCCATCAAACTCCATCTTCTCCGCAGCCACGGCTAGGATGGTCAACAGTACCCGTTCCCTTGAAACCAATCCACGGCGCGCTTCAATGCCGCATCCACACTGGTTGGCTCGTATCCCAATTCCCGTTTGGCTTTATCGCACGAAACCCACATTTTCTTCCCAGCCATCTTCACGGCTTCAAGCGGAACTCTGGGCTCCTTGCCGCTCAACTCCGCCCAACCCGTACTTGCCAGCGCCGCCAGGTAGGCCACTGCGTAAGGAATCTGGATTGTCGGAGCCTTGCGGTTACTCTGCGCGCCAATCCTTTCCAGAATCTGCTGCAGAGTCAGATTTTCGCAACCCAAAACATACCGCTCCCCGGCCTCACCTTTTTCAAATGCCAACAGATGCCCTGCAGCCACGCTCCGCACATCCACCAAATTCAAACCAGTGTCCAGATACGCGGGCATCTCGCCTCGCAGGAAATCCACAATCGTCTTCCCAGTCGGCGTCGGCTTGAAATCATGATCTCCAACCGGAGCCGTCGGATTCACAATCACCACCGGAAACCCTTCGCGCGTAAACTGCAGCGCTTCCGCCTCAGCCAAAAACTTCGAACGTTTATAGTGTCCCGCCATCTGATCCAAATTCACCGGCGAATCTTCGTTCGCCAACTTGCCGTGCTCGAACCCGATACAACCAACAGTCGACGTATACACCACCCGCTCTACACCATTACGGCGCGCCGCTGTCAGCAGATTCCTCGTCCCTTCAACATTAGAACGATACATCTCGTCCGGATGTTTCGTCCAAAGCCGGTAATCGGCAGCCACGTGAAACACCGCTCCACAACCGGCCGTCGCCCGCTCAAGCGATCCGGCATCCCGAAGATCACCGTCAAGACGCTCCACATCCAATTCGCGCAACTGACTCGCTGGCCTCACAAGAGCCCGAACTCGCCAGCCTTTTTCCGTCAACAACCTGGCCACATGCCAGCCCACAAAACCCGACGCTCCAGTCACCAGAACAGGCTTCACTCCGGGGTGACCTACCGTTCTCTCTGCGACTTAGTAAACTCGGATAGCGCCAGCAGAGGAAACGAATCCCGATACATGTGGTAGCTCAAATAAAAAACCTTTGGGAATCCCGTCCCCGTCGTCTGATCCTCATCCCAACCGCCATCCGCGCGCTGCGTTCTTGTTAGAAACTCAACCCCGCGCATCAAGCTTTCCGAGGTCACGTCACCGCCGGCAATTAACCCCAACACCGCCCATGCCGTTTGAGAGGCAGTGCTGGGTCCAGCCACAAAACGGTTGTTCTCGTAACTGGCGCAACTCTCACCCCAGCCGCCATCAGCGTTTTGCGCCGCGCGAAGCCATTCGCCGCCACGCAGTACATGCGCTTCCCGGTCACTTTCCCCTGCCGCCTGCAATCCGCGAAGCGCAAGGAATGTGCCGTAGATATAAGCCACGCCCCAACGCCCGTACCAGCTGCCCTCCGCTTCTTGCGTCTTAACCAAATACTCGCAGCCGCGCCTGATCGCCGCGTGCGACGGGCTCACTCCCTGCGCGACCAAAGCCTCAATCACGCGTCCCGTTATATCAGGGCACGACGGATCCAGCATCGCGTTATGATCGGCGAAAGGCACTTCGCTCAAAAATTCCCAATTATTATCGACGTCGAAAGCCGCCCAACCGCCATCCGATCCCTGCATGTCTAAGATCCACGCCAGCGCACGTCGAACAGCCGCCTGCTGCGCGGAGGAATTCGATCCTTCCGATTTCTTCAGCGCGAGAAGCACCATCGCTGTATCGTCAATGTCGGGATAAAATTCGTTGGCGAACTCGAAATACCAGCCGCTCGGCTCCGTCTTCGGGCGCTTCACGCTCCAATCGCCTTTACGTCGTACTTCCTTAGTCAACAACCAATCGGAGCACCGCGCCAGCGCTTGCTTCGGAGCCATTCCCGATTCACCCAACGCAAAGGCCGCAATCGCCGTATCCCACACTACTGAATAACAAGGCTGAAAGAAAAACTGGCCCTTTTCATTCACCATTAAAGCTTCGAACTGTTTCTCCGCCTCAATGCGATCCGGATGCGTTGGTCCGTAGCCAAGCAGATCCAGCATCATCACCGCATACTGCATGGAAGGATAAATCGCCGCCAACCCGTCGGAGTAATGAGTGCGTTCCACCACCCACTTCTCGATTTTCCGGATGGCATGCTGCCGCACCTTCGAGCTACCATAGCGTTCCCAAAGCTTTAAAACTTTATCGGCGAAAAGAAAAAACGAGCGCGTCGAACTTTGCTTCGCCGTGCGCGACAAACCAGGGTCCGTCCCAACAAAAAGCTCTTGCAGATTGAATCCCGCAGGCACTGGCCGCGATGGATTCATCGCATGGACCACAGCCAGAGGCAACACAATCGCCCGCGTCCACGAAGACATCTGATAGATGAAGTTCCCCAACAAAAACATTTCAGGCGGAACAGAAGGCGTATGCTCCCGTGGGAAAAGGTTGAACAGACTCAAATTGATCTTGACGTAACTATTGCCGGCCTCTATCCCGCCCAATTCGCGAATTTTGTTTTTCGCCCTCGCCATGCGCGGATCATCCATCGGAATGCCCGCCAGCTTCAGCGCGAAATAAGCCTTGATAGTAGCGCTGATTTCCGCCGGCCCAAGCAGGTAAATGTTGAAACCGCCGTCGGGAAGCTGCCGCGCCAGAATCGAATTAGCAGCCGCATCCACCAAGTTCCTTGTTGGAGGATTCCAAACGCCACTAACCGGAGCATGCAGCCAAAGCTGCATCAAAATGTAGTCGCTCTCCAGTGTCGAATCCGCAGTTAGATAGCCCCACCAGTAACCCTCTTCGTGCTGCCTCGAAACTAGGTAGTCAACCGACCGCCGCGCCGCGCTAGACGCGCCCGCAAGCACCGAATCGGAAAGGTGAAGGCCAGGACTCATAGGGAGGCAATGGCCTGAATCTGCGTCAATTCCGGAGGCAGCGAGAATCGCACGTCCTCTTCCTTGATTTCAATCTCTTCCAATGTTCCAAAGCCATTGGCTTGTAAGAAGGAAATCAATTGTTCCACAAGATGCTCTGGAGCCGATGCCCCAGCTGTGATTGCCACGCTATTGACATTCTCCAGCCAAGCCAGTTGCACATCGTGTTCGTCATCCACCAAATACGAGGCCACACCGGAGCGCTGGCAAACTTCCACCAGCCGTTGCGAATTGGAACTGTTCTTCGAACCCACAACCAGCAGCAGATCCGTCATCGGAGCCACTGCTTTCACGGCAACCTGACGGTTTTCCGTCGCGTAGCAAATGTCTTGCGACTTCGGCCCCTTAATCTTCGGGAACCGCTCGCGCAACCGGTTAACTATATCTGTCGTTTCGTCAAGGCTCAAAGTAGTCTGAGTCAAAAACGCCATTTTGTCGGGATTATCTACATGCAACTTATCAACATCTTCCACGTTCGAAACCAACACCATGTGCTCCGGCGCTTCACCCAATGTTCCAATTACTTCGTCGTGGTTCTCGTGACCAATCAAGACAATCGTATGATCCTGCCTTGCAAACTTCACGGCCTCCAAATGCACCTTGGTCACAAGAGGACAAGTGGCGTCAATCACCTGTAACCCGCGATCAACCGCTTCCACCCTGACCGCTGGGGATACCCCGTGAGCACTGAAAATAGTACGTCCGCCGGAGGGCACTTCGGAAAGCTCTTCCACAAAAATCGCGCCAGCCGTCCGAAGCTCTTCCACCACATGCCGGTTGTGCACGATTTCTTTGCGTACATAGATCGGCGGCCCGTAAATTTCCAAGGCGATTTTCACAACGTCAATCGCCCGCACCACTCCCGCGCAAAATCCGCGCGGCGTTAGAAGCAAAATCTTCTTGTCAATGGATGCTGGACGAGCTGACCTCATTTGTGGCATAAGAAGTTAATATTATACCAACAAGCGAGGAATCTTGCGAAAGGAACCCATCAATGTCTACTCCTGGCCATTGGGCCATCTTAAAGCCACATAAAGACTTACACCTGTTGGTCGCCGTCGCCCAAAACACAACACACAGAATTTGTTACCTCAGCGACAAACAGCGGCAGTTGGAAACCCTCAAAGACGACCTACCCGCAATAGGGTGGAAAGAAAACGCGAAGGAACCCTTAATCAAAGTTGTCGAGACTCAAACCAAGCAGTACTTCGCCCGAAAAAGAAAATCGTTCGATATCCCTCTAGAATTCCATGGCAGCCAATTTCAAAAAACCGTTTGGACTGGATTGATGCGCGTTCCCTTCGGCGATCTTCTCAGCTATGGCGACCTCGCCAGCTTCATCGACAAACCCAAGGCCGCTCGCGCCGTCGGAGGAGCCGTCAGCGCCTGCCACCATTTGATTGTTGTCCCGTGCCATCGCGTCATCGCCGGCAATGGAACCATCGGCGGATTCGGCTGCAACTTACATGTGAAGCGGCTTCTGCTTCATGTGGAGGGTCACGAACTCTAACAACTCCGCTTCTCCTTCCACTTCTAAATCCACCTCCAACCAATAAAGGGGTAAGTTCGGCGCAGCCTCCCGCCAACGCGTTGGCAAGTTCAGAAAATCTTTCTGCGTAGTGACTAGCACCTCAGCCCCCTCTGCCAATGCCTGCTTTTCCACGCGAGACAACTCCTCCGGCTTGTAGTGATGATGATCCCCGAACCGCCACCGGTACACCGGGTTGTAACCCAGTTCCTCAAGCGACTTCCAAAAAGAAGCCGGGTTCCCTAATCCACAAAACGCAGCCACCCGTTTATCTTTGAACAATTCCAGCGGAAACCGCTGTCCGCCCGAAGCCTCAACCAACGCAAACGCTTTCACTCTTGAAAGAAACAACGGCGCGTTCGCGTTCCATCCGCGCAACTCCGCAATCAGTCCCCTGTAGCCGCGGCCCATTCCGCACCTCGTCAAAATCAAGACTGAAGCGCGCCCCAACGCTGCCGGAAATTCACGCTGCCGTCCCAATGGAAATGGAGCGTCTCCACAAAACGGATCCAACGTGTCGATTAGAACAATGTCGACGTTCCGCCTCATCCGCGCATGCTGAAACCCATCGTCAAGAAGTAATACCGACGGGTTGAACTGCTTTTCCAACGCAACAGCAGCCTCCAAACGGCTAGAGGAAATACCAATTGGCCCCACACCGCTGCGCAACAGAATCTGCGCCTCTTCCCCCGTAACCGACGTATGACATTCCTGTCCAGGTGGAAAAACAGAAACCTTTTCCGCGCTGCGCCGGCGGTAACCACGCGTCAAAAAGGCGGGCGACTCGCCGGCCTGCTGCAGCTTCCGCCCAAGCCACAAAACAAATGGCGTCTTCCCCGCCCCACCCATTCCCAACCCACCAACGGAAATAACAGGCGTTTCTACAGATCTTGCGTTGGTTTGCTGGCGTCGAATATTCCACGCCGATGCATAGCCCCAGATCTGAGCAACCGGCGTAAGAAATAATCGCCGCCAAAGAAAGCGAACCTTGCGTGGCGCCGCCAAATCATATTGTTCCCGCAAAGTAGACATGATCCGATCCGTAGCGCCGCGCTTTGATTCAGCCAGCAACTTTGCCCGATCCCCAATCTGCTTGCGCTCCCCAACATTCGCCAGCAACCGCGCGACAGTAGTCCCCAATTCTCCCTGCCTATCAAAACGAGCTAGACCACCAACTTCTGTAAAGTCCCGCGCAATCTCCGCGAAATTTTCCATGTGGGGACCGGCAACCACCGCCTTGCCAAACGAAGCCGGCTCCAGAATGTTATGCCCACCGCGCCGCGCAATGGTCCCGCCCATGAACACCAGGTCAGCCAACGGAAACAACCCACCCAATTCACCCATCGAATCCAACAGTAAAACCCCCGGCAAAGCCAACTCCTCCGCCGCCTTCAATGTTGACCGTCTCGAATATGGAATCCGGGCTGCTGAAAGTTTGGCCGCCGCCAAATCAAAACGATCCGGACGCCGCGGCACAAGAATCATCATGAGACGGGGAAACTCTACAGACCACGCCTTATAGGCGTCAATCACAGCATCATCCTCATCCACATCGCTACTGTCCAGGCCAGGCATTGTGCTGGCGGCAATCAGAACGAGGCTGGGACGGCAGCATGTCACAAAATCGGCAACAAGCGCCGGAGGAGTAGCGGAAGATGCATTAAAGTCGTACTTCAAATTCCCAACTTCAAGCACTGCTTCCGCGTCAGCCCCCAAAGAAAGATACCGCGCCGTATCTTGTGGACTCTGTGTCAAAATTCGGTCCGCCAGCCGCAGCACAAATTGAAAGAACCACGCCAATCGCGAATACCGCGGCAACGCCCGATCGGAGATGCGCCCATTCACCACCACCAGCCGTGCTCCAAATCGCTTCGCCTCATGAAATAAATTAGGCCAAATCTCCGTCTCCATAACAATTACAAGGGCTGGCTCAAGGGCGCGCAAAACCCGACGTACGGCGAACGTGAAATCGAAGGGAGCGTAAAAGACACCGTCAACCGTTTTCTCCAACCGTTCCCCCGCAAGCTTCTTTCCTGCAATTGTCGAAACAGAAATGTAAATTCTTGAATCGGGAAACTCCGCCCGCAGCCTCCCTATCAGACCAGCGGCTGAAAGCACTTCGCCAACCGAGACCGCATGCAACCATATCGAGCCCGGCGTCGTCACTCGAATAGGCAAGAATCCGAATCGCTCGGGAAGTGACCGTAGGTACTGGTGGTCCTTTGTCCCGCGATATACGAGATAAGCTACGATGAAGGGCGAGCCCACAAGCAGCAACGTGCGGTAAAGGATAAAAATGAGAGTTTGCAAGCCGCTTTTACTTACCTTGAGTATAGCCATGGCCCTGGCGGTCAACAAGAAAACAGAATTCAAGGTCACCGAAGAGGACCTGGCGAAGCACCCTCAAAAAGTCACGGCCGAACAGGTGTCCATGGCCGTAACTCCATACATTGATGCAGATCGCGCTAAGCCTTTGTTCGGCGGAAAAGCCAACCCTTACGACAATGGCATTCTTCCGGTTTTGGTAATGATTAAGAACGAAGGAACCGAAACCATTTCCCTTCAAAGTATGCTCGTTGAGTTCATCGGCTCAACTCGTCAAAAACTGGAAGCCATTCCCCCCATTGATGTCGCCTACATTCGTGGAGCAAGCCAAGGCAGGGTCGGCCCAAGCCGCATTCCAGGAGCCGGAATAAAGGTCAAGAAAAACGTATTCAATCCTCAAGATTTCGTGGAACGCAGCTTTGCAGCCAAGATGCTGCCACCAGGTGAGTTTGCCTACGGTTTCGTATATTTCCAAACAGGAACAGGCCACGGATCGAAGGTCCTCATCCACGGTTTGAAACGTGCTCAAAGCGGGAAACCACTGTTCTTCTTCGAACTCCCGCTCGACTAAAGTTTCCGCGCCCCTTCCAGCTTCGACAGATCTTTGTCAAATGTACCTAATGGCAGATGTCCAGCCTTTTCGGCAAGCTTGAGTATCATGCAATCGTTGAAACCCAGAGTTGGCCTTTCAAGAAAGAGCTGCAAGGCCGCTTCGACGGCTGCTCTATTTTCAAAAGAGAGGTCACGTTGCATCAGCAGAAGCTCAATAGCCGTTCCAAGTTCTTTCGGCTTAAGCTTATAAAAGCTCCTAAGCACCCAGATCGACTCGATGAATGCGACGGTAGATACCCAAACTCCACCCTTAGTGAAGGATTCCGCCGCCTGGAACTGAGCCTCATCGTCTTGGGCGATCAAACGAACAAGGACATTCGTATCAATCGCCCGCATATTCTTCGATTACGTGCCGCTCGATAGCTTCCCTCATATCCTCAAGGCTTGCCCGCTGCGGCCTTTTATCGCCAAACACAGCCTTGTGAATATCCGCAAAAGTCACGGAACCAGCCCGTCGAACGGTGATTTTGCCGTCAGCTTCTTCTACCCACTCCACCACGGATCCAGGATTCAATCCGAGCTTGGCCCGTACACTAGTTGGAATAGAAACCTGCCCTTGCGTGGTTATTTTTGTTTGAACAGTCGCTGTCCTCGCCATATATTTATATTACATTACCCAGGTAATAACCACAAGCGCTATTTCACCGCAGCAGGCTTCGGCGCCGCCACGGTAGGCTTAGCTGCGGCAGGTTTTGGAGCCGCCACCGCTGGTTTTGGAGCCGCCACGGCTGGTTTTGGAGCCGCTGGCTTCGGTGCAGCCGGCTTCGGAGCGGTCGGTTTCGGAGCAGGAGTTTGCGGCTCACGATACACGCGCACCGACGACATCACCACGGGGATATTTGGCTTATCCCTCTCCCCTGTTGGAACCCTTGCGATCTTCTCCACAAGTTCTTGACCAGAAATCACTTGTCCGAAAATGGTGTGCTTCCCATTCAAATGAGTTGGTGTCCCTTCCGTGATGAAAAACTGCGAACTGCCCGTATTCGGACCCGCATTGGCCATGGCCAAACGACCGGGAACATCAAACTTTAAGGTCGGGTGAAACTCATCCGGAATTGCTTCCGTGCCGCCCATGCCAGTCCCCGTAGGATCGCCGCCTTGGATCATGAATGTAGGTATCACCCGATGGAAAATCAGTCCGTTATAAAATGGAAGCCGACTCTTCAATCGCGTCTTAGGATTCACATACTCCTTGCGCCCCATCGCTAAATCCGAGAAATTCTTCACCGTAATGGGCGACTCTTTCTCAAATAGCATCATAGTGATAACCCCCATTTTCACGCCACCTTGGGTGATGGTCATATCACAATAAAGACCCGGCTCACGTTTAGGCGCCGGAGGAACCACGGGCTTAACGGCCGCCACTGCGGGCTTCGCCGGCGCAACAGCCGGAGCCTGCCCAAAAACGGCCGCACATAGGCCAACCGGGAACAGAATACGAGACAATAGATTGGTACGCATAAAACTGAATTATAACTTGGATTGCACCACTATGGATCTATTTCGCATTCTCGCCTCCCTTTCGCTTGCCACCCTCACCGCCTCCGCCGTGGAAATAACGCTCCTTTCCACCACCGATCTCCACGGCAACATCCTTCCCTACGACTACTACACGGCTAAACCCGCGGCCCGTGGACTCGCCAAAATCGCCACGCTCATTCACGAAGCCCGCCGTCAAGACCCTAACGCCTTGCTGCTCGATTGCGGCGACACCATCCAAGGCTCGCCTCTCGAAACGGTCCACCAAATGGATGTGCGATCCGGCAAGACCACTGCCATTGACCCCATGATGTCCGCCATGAATTACCTCCGCTACGACGCCATGGCCATGGGCAATCACGAACTGAATTACGGGCTGAAGAATATGATCACCGCTCGAGGTCAGGCAAAGTTTCCCTGGCTTTCCGCCAACACCAGGACAATTGAAGGAGCCACGGTCAAGCCGTTCCAAGGGTGGATCGTCAAAACGGTGTCGGGAGTAAAAGTCGGAATCATCGGCATCACCACGCCCGCCATCCCCATCTGGGAAAAGCCGGAAAACTACAAAGGCTATCGTTGGATCGGTGGCCCGGAAGCCGTTCGTCAAGCCTTGGACGAAATGCGAAAAAGCACCAAGCCCGACGTTGTAGTCGTCATAGCCCACGCCGGCCTCGACCGCGACATGGCAACCGGCCAAATCAAAACCGGTGAAGCCGCCGGGGAAAACATGATCTACCAAATAGCCACGGAAGTCCCAGGCATCGACGTCATTTTCTTCGGACACACTCACCAACAACTGGCCGGACATAAAATCGGAAACGTCCTCCTCGTACAGGCGAAAAACTGGGGCGGCTCCCTAGCCCAGGTTAATCTAACGCTCGAAGGTTCCTCTGGTAACTTGAAAATAAAAAACAAGGATAGCCGCATAATCCCCGTCACAAACACAACCGTTGCCGACCCAAAAGTGATGGCCCTCGCCAAGCCCTACCATGATCACGCCGAGCAGTATCTCAGCGCGCCGGTCGCCGAATCCCCAACCACCATGCGAGGCGCCCACGCCCGCGAAATGGACACCGTCCTGGTCGACATGATCCACGAAGTGCAACTCCAATCCGCCAAAGCTGACGTGTCGTTTGCAAGCCTGTTCAACACCGGCGTTAACTTCCCTAAGGGCCCGGTAACCGTCCGCGAACTTGCGTCACTCTACATCTACGACAACGAACTCTACGCCATAGAAGGGAACGGTCAAATGGTGAAGGATGCCCTCGAAAACGCGGCGCGCTACTTCCTGCAGTGTCCCGACGGCGGCTGTCCCGGCGAACCGCAAACTAATCCCAAAGTGATTGGCTTCAATTACGACACTGCCCAGGGCGTCGAATACGAAGTCGACCTGCGCCGCCCCGAAGGAGACCGCATCGTCAATCTGAAGTACAACGGTCAGCCGCTCGACATGAACCAAAAACTCCGCATCGCTTTAAACAACTATCGCTCCGGCGGCAGTGCGGGCTATAGCATGTTTAAGAACGCTCCCATCGTCTGGCGCTCCGGCATGGAGATCCGCGAAATGATGATTGACTACTTCCGCGAAAAGAAAGTGCTGCCGTCCGAGCCGGATAACAATTGGCGGCTGCTCTTAAGGTGATCATGCCAAGCCCAATCCAAACCAAACGCCCCGATGTCGCCATGAACATTCGCGAATTGGCGACCCTAACCAAGACTTCTATTGCCGACGCCATCGCCATCGCGGTCCGGTCTCAATTGGCGATTGAACGGGTCAAGGCAAACGCGCAATTGACCAAAAAACGAAAAGCCGCAGAACTGGCGTTAGCTGAATTGCGAAGCCTGCCAGTGGTCGGCCCCGATGTCTCCAATAAGGATGTTACTCCATCACGGATTCCAGCAACATTCTTTCCATACCAGCTGGTTTATCACTCGGCCACGCCTCGCTCATGTCCCTCACACATTTCCGGCTCTCCAACTTAGTACGATAGTTCTCAATGCAAAAATCGGCCTTCCGCTG
>JANXXI010000088.1 GCA_025350695.1 Acidobacteriota bacterium | reverse complement strand
TCCACTCCTTGAGATGAGCGTCGATCATTCCGACTGTTCGGTAGCTAATCGTTTCCGCCGCGAAAGTTCGAATCGCCATTTCCGCCAGCTTGTGCTGGATCATGCCGAATTCGCCGATCTCTTTTCCGAAAGCCTTTCGCTCGTGAGCGTACTTAATGCAAACTTCCAAAATCTGCTTGCATCCACCGACAACAAACGGCCCAAGCTTCAGCCGGCCGATATTCAGAATGTTGAACGCAATGATGTGCCCGCGTCCAATTTCGCCCAGAACATTTTCAACAGGCACTTTCACGTTGTCCAAAAAGATTGGCGTAGTGGAAGATCCCTTGATGCCCATCTTCTTTTCTTCCGCGCCGGGGTTCACGCCGGGGTAGGTGCGCTCCACCAAAAACGCCGTGAACTTCTCTCCGCCAACTTTGGCGAAGATCGTAAAGAAATCGGCCCCGCCGCCGTTGGTGATCCACATCTTCTGGCCATTCAGAACGTAGTGCGTGCCGTCTTCGGAAAGATCGGCGCGAGTCTTCGCCGCAAGCGCGTCGGAACCAGCTTGCGGTTCGCTCAAACAATAGGCGGCAATCCACTCCGCGCTGGCCAACTTGGGAAGATACTTCTCCTTCTGGGCTTCGGTGCCGTAGAGCAAAAGAGGTAGTGTACCGATGCCGGTGTGCGCGCCGTGCCAACCTGAGTAGGACCCATCGCGCGACAGATTTTCGGCGGCCACCATGGCCGAAGTCATGTCCATTTCCATGCCGCCGAATTTTTCCGGGACCATAATGGCAGTCAAGCCAAGCTTCGCCGATTTACGGACGATGCTGATCGCCAGGCCGGGCTCTTGATGTTGGATCGCTTCCAGGTTTGGGGCGACTTCCTTCTTCCAGAACTCATCGGTAGTTTTCGCGATGGCTCGGTGTTCGTCGGAAAAATCTTCCGGGGTGAAAATGTCATGCGGCTTCAGATCTTCAATTAGAAATCCGCCGCCCTTGGTTTTAGGCAAAGCAACAGTTGTCATGGTAGCCATGGATTCAACTCCCTCTTACAAGCGTTCGAAAATTCCCGCTGCGCCCTGGCCGCCGCCTACGCACATAGTTACCATGCCGTAACGCAACTGGCTGCGCTCCATCTCTCTTAAAATAGTGGCGGTCAACTTAGCGCCGGTGCATCCCAGGGGATGACCTAGCGCAAGCGCGCCGCCGTTCACGTTCACCTTGTCGATGTCTAGGCCGGCGTGATCGATCACGGCTAGCGCCTGCACCGCAAACGCCTCGTTCAATTCAATCACGCCGATATCCGAAAGCTTCAATCCAGCCATGGCCAGTGCTTTGGGAATCGCGACCACCGGACCGATACCCATAACTTCCGGAGGCACGCCGCCGGTGGCGAAGCTGACGTATCGCAGCCGCGGCTTCAGGCCCAGTTGCTTCGCGCGAGTGGCGGACATTACCAACGCCATCGCCGCACCGTCACTGGTCTGCGATGAGTTACCCGCGGTGACTGAACCCGTCACGTGGAATACAGGCTTCAACTTGCCAAGCGCTTCAACCGACGTATCGGCGCGCGGACCTTCGTCTTTATTGAATACAAATTTCTTGGTGGTGGGCTTGCCGTTGGCCATTGTTGTGGCTTCCACTTCCACCGGCACAATCTCTTCATCGAACTTGCCGGAGGCTTGCGCGGCCAGCGCGTTTTGGTGGCTGCGATAAGCGAACTGATCGGCCCTTTCGCGCGGGATGTTGTGCTTGCGCTGCAAGTTCTCAGCCGTCAATCCCATGTTGATGTAGATCTCGGGCTTGTTGTCCACCATCCACGGATTGGGCGCCACGCGCTGCATGCCCATCGGAAGCATGCTCATGCTTTCGGCTCCGCCAGCCAACAGAATGTCGGCTCCGCCGGCGCGAATGCGGTCCGCGGCCATTGCTATGGACTGCAAGCCCGAACTGCAAAAGCGATTGATCGTCACGCCGGGAACGACGTCCGGCAACCCCGCCCGCAACAGCGCCACGCGAGCCATGTTCATGCCGCTTTCACCTTCCGGCGTTGCGCAGCCCAGAATCACATCTTCGATTTCATCAACTGGAACCTGCGGATATTTTTCCAGCAGCGCACGGATAACGATCGCGGCAAGGTCGTCGGGTCGCGTCTCCCGCAACGATCCTTTCGGAGCCTTTCCAATCGCCGTACGCAGGCAATCAACAATGACCGCTTCTTGCATATTCATATCTCCCTAGTTGCGCAGCGGCTTGCCCGTTTTGAGCATGTGGGCCATGCGCTCTTGCGTTTTCGGATGACCGCAGAGGCTGAGGAACGCTTCGCGCTCCAAGTCCAATAAGTACTGTTCGCTCACCAGTGATTCCCCGCTCAACTGCCCACCGCAAAGAACGTTGGCAAGCTTCTCGCCGATGAAAACGTCGTGGTCGGAAATGTAGCCGCCTTGCTTAGCGGTCCACAGGCCCATCTTCAGAAGGGAAAAGCCCGGCTTGCCGGCCACTTTGATATCGTCGCGAGGCGTGGCTGGACGATAGCCATTCACCATCGAGAGCGCCAGATCCTTCGCGTCGGCAATTAAGCGTTCCTGATTCATTGAAATGCCCGCGCCCCTGTCGAGCAGGCCGAGCTTCTTCGCATCATCGGCGCTGCTGGACACCTTCGCATATCCGATAATCTCGAAAACTTTTCGAGCGTCTTTAAGCCGGGCAATCATTTCTTTGCAGCCGCCGCCACCGGGGATAAGCCCGACGGCCACTTCGACGAGACCCATGTAGAGTTCGGCTGAAGCCTGGACCTTTGTTGCATGCAGCGCGATTTCACAACCCCCTCCGAGCGCACGCCCGTGAAGCGCAGCCACCACCGGCACTGGTGAAGTCTTCAGGATCATGTTGGCCTGCTGGAAACGATTGATGCCCATGTTCAGCAGGTCCCAATCTTCATCTTGAGCGGTGAGCAGCGCCATCACAAGGTTGGCCCCCACGCTGAAGTTTTCGCCTTGATTGCCCACGACAAGCGCCCTGAAGTTTCTCGTTGCTTCTTCGACTCCAGCGAACATCATGCTGAATTGGTCCTCGCCCAGCGAGTTCATTTTGCTGTGAAATTCCAGGCAGAGAACGCCATCGCCCAAATCGACCAGTGAGCAGCTCGCATTCTTCCTGACCACGCCGCGAGCACGCTTGAGGTCGGACAGAACTGTGACGCCGGGGCGTTCCTCCAGATCTTTGTAGCTGGTGGTGTTGAGGTCGAAGTACTGCGTTTTGGGTGCGCCGTTTGCATCGGCTGCTTGATAGAACGACTTCGCGCCGGAGGCTAGCATCTTAACGATGCTGGGCGGTAGCTTGCGCCCTTCAGTCTCCATACGCTTAGCCGTTTCTTCAAACCCCAGCGCGTCCCACAATTCAAAGGGTCCGTAGGTATGTGCGTAACCCCAGCGCATGGCCCGGTCAATCTCCACGATGCGATCGGAAATCTCCGGGATGCGTTCGACGCAATAAAGGAACGTGTCGCTGAACAAACTCCAGAGGAATTTGCCCGCGCGGTCGTCTTGCGAAACCAGATAGCGAAGCCGCTGCGGCAGGTCTTCCATCGCCTTGGCTTGCTCAGTAGACGGAAGCTTGACCTTGGCCGCCGGATGATAGTCGAACGTATGCCAATCCATGGCATGAATTTCTTTCTTCGGCCCGACTCGTTTATAGAACCCCTGGCCAGTCTTGTCACCAAGCCATTTGCGGTCCATCATTTCTTTCATGAACGGCGGCGGCAGGAAGCGTTCGCGCCAAGGATCGCCCGGCACAGCAGCGTGCAGATTGTTCGAAACGTGAACCCAAATGTCGAGACCAACGATGTCGATCAGCCGGAAGCTGGCGGAGTTAGGCAGGCCGATCAGCGATCCAGTGAGCGCATCTACTTCCTCGATAGTGTAGTCGCCTTCGGTGGTCAGTTTATAGACGGTAGCGCCATAAAAACTACCGATGCGATTGGCGATGAAGTTCGGCGTGTCTTTGCACGGAACGACGCCTTTACCCAGTTTGCGATCGCAGAATGCGCTTACGCCGGAGAGGACGTCTGCGTCCGTGTCGGCCCCGGGAATCACCTCGGCCAAATGCAGGTAGCGCGGCGGATTGAAAAAGTGTGTGCCGAGGAAATGACGGCGGAAGTTTTCCGAAAAGCCTTCGGAGATTTGGGCGAGCGGAATGCCGCTTGTGTTGGTGGAGACTATTGAGTCGGGCTGGCGAACGGCCTCGACTTTGCGCCACAGGTCACGCTTGATCTCCAAGTTTTCGGTGACGGCTTCAATGATCCAATCGCAATCGGAGAGCTTGGGGATGTCATCGGAAAGGTTACCGGGTGTGATGAGCCGGGCGACCTCCTCGGTGAACATGCCCTGGGGCCGCGCCTTGGCTGCGGTGTCGATACCCTTGAGGGCTGCGGCGTTGCGGTTAGCTTGTTCGGGGATGACGATGTCAAGAAGCAGCGCCGGAATTCCAGCGTTAGCGAAGTGAGCGGCAATGCGGGAGCCCATGGTGCCGGCCCCA
>JANXXI010000083.1 GCA_025350695.1 Acidobacteriota bacterium | reverse complement strand
TCCTTGGGCATGCCGGCGGTGTCGATTTTCTTCTTCAGTTCGTCGTATTCGCTCTTTTCGCCACGACCCAATTCCTTCTGGATGGCCTTGATCTTTTCGTTGAGGTAATACTCTTTCTGAGCGCGTTCCATCTGGCGCTTGACGCGGCCTTGGATGGTGCGGTCGACACTCAACTTTTCAATTTCGATGTCCAGCATTTCGGCGACGCGGGTAAGGCGATCAACCGGATCGAACACTTCAAGCAGTTCCTGCTTTTCTTCGATGGTGAGCTGGAGGTTGGCTCCGACGGTATCGGCCAGCTTGCCTGGATCGTCGACACGGATGGCGGCGATCATGGTTTCATAATTGAGATTCTGGCTTAGCTTGACGTATTGCTCAAACAGAGAAGTAACACGGCTGGTGAGTTGATCGACCTGGGTTCCGGTTTCGGCGCGGGTGGCAAAAGTGCGCACGATGGCGCGGAAGAATCCTTCGTCGTCAGAAACGGAGACAACCTTGGCGCGTTCGACGCCTTCAACCAGAACTTTAATGTTGCCATCGGGAAGCTTGAGGCTTTGCACAATATTGGCAATTGTGCCGACGGTGAAGATTTCGTCGGGGCGTGGTTCGTCAATCGAGGCATCGTGCTGGGTGGCGAGGAAAATCTTCTTTTCGCCGGCCAATGCTTCTTCAAGGGCCCGTACGCTCGATTCGCGTCCAACAACAAAAGGCGTCATCATATGTGGAAATATGACAACGTCTCGGATCGGCATCATAGGGAGCCGTTTCGTTTCGGGCTTTTCTTTTGCGCTCATGGTCTAGTTAATAATACTCGTTTTGTCTTCCGGGGATTTCCGGCCAGGTATGGCCGTTATGACTTCAGTACGGTAGATGATGCGGGGTGTGGATCGGATCCATCCAAATTCACACCCGGCCGGCTAGCCCGCTTTTTCAAGCAATGCCAGATTGATTTTCTTTGTAATGACCATTTCCTTGGTCACCAGGAATTCCTTGATCTTCTTATTAGACGGCAAGAAGTACATCACGTCAAGCATCAGTTCTTCAAGAATCATCCGCAAGCCACGAGCCCCGACTTTTCGTTCGAGAGCCATGGCGGCAATAGCTTCAAGAGCCTCGTCCGTAAACCTTAGCTTAACATTTTCAAACTCAAACAGCCGTTGATACTGTTTAATTATAGCGTTTTTCGGCTTGCTGAGGATCTGCATCAGCGCATCTTTGTCAAGTTCGTCGAGGACTCCGATGACAGGAAGGCGGCCAATAAATTCCGGAATGAAACCGGAACGGATCAGATCGGTGGGCTGCACCTGCTCAAGCAGGGCCGCATCCCGACGGGTGGCATTGAGCTTGCGGGCGCCCTCTTTCACTTCATCTTCGAGGAAGCCGATGGTCCGGCGGCCAACGCGGCGGCTGATAATCTTTTCGAGGCCGACGAAAGCTCCACCACATATGAACAAGATATTCGTGGTGTCGACCGGCGTAAATTCCTGATGCGGGTGCTTGCGTCCGCCTTGCGGCGGCACATTGGCCACGGTGCCTTCAAGAATTTTGAGGAGCGCCTGTTGAACTCCTTCGCCAGAAACGTCGCGCGTAATGGACGGGTTTTCGTCCTTGCGGCCGATCTTGTCAATCTCGTCTATATATATGATGCCTTGTTGGCAGCGCTGCACGTCCCAATCGGCATTTTGCAAAAGACGGAGAATAATGTTCTCGACGTCTTCGCCAACGTAACCGGCTTCGGTGAGGGTGGTGGCGTCAACTATTGCGAACGGGACATCAAGAATGCGGGCAAGCGTTTGGGCGAGCAGTGTTTTGCCTGTGCCGGTGGGGCCAATTAACATGATGTTGGATTTCGCCAACTCCACGTCGCCGCCGCGCTGCTTATTCATTTGGATGCGCTTGTAGTGATTGTAGACCGCGACGGCTAATTTCTTCTTAGTGCCGTCCTGACCGATGACGTATTGGTCCAGGTATTCTTTCAGTTCAAGAGGTTTGGGTAGCTTATGCGGGCTCCCATGGGTGTGTTCCTGTTTGTCATCTTCAAGGATTGAGTTGCAAACGGCGATGCACTCATCGCAAATGTAGGCACGGGGATAATCGCTTGGAGAAGAGATTAACTTGCCGACCACGTCTTGAGATTTGTGACAGAAGGAACAGCGGAGTGAGTCGTCCGAACCGGTACGCTTCAAAGAATATCCTCCCTTCGGCTGCTAATTGGTATTCCAGTCAATGCCGTTGGTTCCGTTTTCATTATATTACGGTTGACGAGCACGGGTGCAAGGATTTTGTAACGGGGTGGGCGGAAGTTGGCGTAGGAAAGGAAAGGAAGCGGTGTGGCCAGTCCATTTTAAAGTCCGACTAACGGGCAGATCTGCCCTTCGAGGCGATTAGGATTTCATCCGTAAACTTAGTTGCGATTTAGGCCCTGGCATCCACGCGTTGAAAGGAATCGCTTCCAAAAACTCTCCCGCTGTATGACCTTGACGCCAGGGGTACGAAATGGCCTATGTTCAAGGAGTGCGAACCTAAAATTCGCGCGGTAATAATGGAGGCCTTGAGAAGTAAGCACACGTAGTCCAACATTGCCTCCATGTCCTGTCGCAGCATAATGGCGCCATCGCGGCCAGAGACCCCTACACTACAGGCCCATCCTACATCTCGTTTGCCCGTGAGCGTATCGGTGATTCGATAAACTTCCTTGACGCTTTCGAGCGCTGCATTACAATCGGAGCGGCTATTGCGGACAAGTGTCTCAATTCCTTGGCCGTTCGAGCCGCATGCACCCGATTGCAGTTGGTCTCTCGTGTGACTTGAAGTCATCGCGTGTTTCTACAGGGCGAGAATGAGCCGCAGCCCCTCATCGACTGCCGCCATGAACCTGGGCGAAAGCGAACCCGCTCGTTCCCGTAGGAAAACCCGGTCCAAGGAAAAGAGCTGCGAAACATTCACCACTGAGTCTTTGGGGAGGTGGGACACGGACGCCGGCAGCAGAACATTACCGGGCGCATCGGCCAGTCTTAAATTCGTGGTGATTCCCGCCACTATTAAAGTACGTAACTTGCTGTGATTGAACATTTCGGCCTGAACTATCAGGGTAGGGCGTGCATATCCCGGCTCTGACCCACGAGGTTCAGGAAGATCGGCCCACCAAATATCTCCCCGTTCGACCGGGTAATTCGTCACCACTTTTCCTTGGGAGGCAAGGATAGAATTTGCATATGGGAAAGAGACGGGTCGAGTTCGGAGGACACTTCGGAATAAACCTGATTCAAGCGCTCGGTTATGGTTTCGGATTGGCGAAGTTTCACAAATTGGGAGAGGGCTCGCGCGTAGAGTTCACTTCGTGAAAGGCCAAGCTTTTTCGCTTCCGTTTCCGCCTGGGCGAACAACTCATCGGGAAGAGATATGGCGGTCTTCATGGAATCAGTATAACTCAAGTTATACTGGGCGGCTATCCATGGATGCAGAATCGTGAGAACTACAAGCGCAGCCCGGCGGTATGACAGTGAGTCCGCCCGAATCAAGACGGACAGGACGCTCATAGTAAAGTTATTCGGAGGTTTTAGCGAGTGAATCGAACAACGGACCAGCGTCTTTCCGTTTGGAAATGATTGGCTATTTTGCCTAGCGTGCCATCCTTATTGTAAGCGGCGTCGTGTGGCGGCAGGGACTTCGCGTTCCCTAGGTCCGCCACCGTTGAAAATTGGGCATAGCTCCGCCTGGGTAAAGTATTCGGATTTCAAAGACCCACGAGAAGGGCTGCTTGGTGACTCCATCTTTGTGGCCGGAGCTTGGCCTTGCCTTGTTATGGGCCGGGCGGGTCGGATTGAATGGTTGCAATTGGTGAGGTAGGCTTGCCTGTTTGCCAGATTGTTTCGATGGCTTGCTGATGCGCGCGGTGCAGCAGTTGCGCGGCGAGCGTAAGTAGCGCGCCTAGAATTTGTGGATGATCGCCCTGGCCCGCGTGATTGATTTCGACAGTGATCTGGTGGCGGCATACTTCCACTTTTTCTTCCGAGGCAATGATGATGGGGCGGGCAACTTTCGTGAATCGAGCCGCGTGGCGCTTGTTTACTTCCTTGAGCTTTACGGTCATTCCTGTACTGAGTGTGCTTAGCGCGCGTTGCCTGCATTTGGTGAGATTGCCGTAAAGGGCGAAGGCCAGTATGCGATTGGAGAGCGCAAGTTGCCCGAGCTGGTTTGCGTTATGGGGCATTGGGAATAGCGGCTGGGGGACGGGGTCGATGATCTTGCGAATTTTTGAGGCGGCTTCGTCGCGCGCGTTGCCGGTTATGACGAGGACTGGGGGTTGGGCATCGGGGAGGAGCGAGACGGCCAGCCAGTCGGCGATTTGTTGCGCGGGGCCGTTTTCGATTTGGAACATTTTGGATAGTTGGGTGACGAGATCATGCAGGGCGGGCTCGGGTGCGGGAAGTGGGAGATTGCCTGAGGGGCGGAGAAACTGAGTGTCGAGGTTGGAGGTTAACTTCCACGACTTGCCAGTGAGTTCGACGACATCGAAATCGTCGTGAAGATCGAGGAGGAGAGTCTGGGGGTCGGGTTGAAATGTGCGGAGAGGAACGGCTTGGACGCGGCCTGAGGCGTGGGCGAGGGCGTCGAGTTTGCGGAGGAGGAAGCCGAGGGCGTTGACATTTGGGATGTCGATTTGTTGGGTGTCGGCGAGTTGGTTTAAGAAGACGAAAAAATCTTCGGAATAGATGGGTGTGGCGGCTGCGGAGGGGAGCGTGGCGTGGGATTGGTTGTCGAGGGACAGGAAGAGCTGGGTGCGCGCGGCGACGAGATTGAGTAGGGCTTTCATTTACTGGTTAGAGCGTAGCGCGGCGGGGAGCGTGGCGGGTTTGGCGGGCGGGTGGGGGTTGGGCTGGAAGTGGTTGGGGGGGATGGGGTTAGGTGGGTTGGAGATTTTTTGAATTGATGGTGATTCGGGATTTTGGGGACTCGACTGGAAGAGTGACCATGGGCTGCCCAATGCATAACAGATTTGATTCTTGGATGGCTAGGGAGAGGTCGTCGCAGGGCCGGTTTACGGCGCGCTGATATCGGGAACAGGGCTGTAAAAACTCAACACATTGTCGCCCTGCCTCACTTCGCGATATCGCTTTAACCGCCCCGTCACTTCGGGCAACTTTAGGCGCACCGAATGCTGCGCAATTACGATGCCCCCTTGCGCATTTTCTAACGAATCGAGGTACTCTTTCTCCTTGTCGTAAGGAGGATCAATAAACACGATGTCCGCTGGCCAATCCGCCAAATGCTTCGCCGCAGCGCCCGCCTGGATTTCGTACGCGCCGCGCCCAACACCCAGCGTTACCAGATTCTGCTTCAGCACGCCAATGGCGGCCTTGTCTCTCTCCAGAAAAATCACCTTGCGCGCACCGCGGCTGATCGCCTCAAGCCCAACCGATCCCGACCCGGCATAAGCATCCACAAACGTGGACCCATCAATATCCAAAGTAAGGATACTAAACAGAGATTCCCGTAACCGGTCCGGCGTTGGCCTGACATTCATGCCAGGAACACTTTCAATCTTCCGGCTCTTATAAATTCCCGCAATTATCCGCATGCTAACCTACCTGGACCAAACCATACCGCCGCTGCCAATTCTCCCGCAAATACGCGATCCCCACTCGCAACGCCTCCTCACTCGGCGGGTGTTCGATGAAAGACTGCGCCTCGCCCCGAGCCTCCTCCAACAACTCCGGATCGCGCAAAATATTGCCGAATTTCAACGCTGGTAACCCACTCTGCCTTGTTCCGAAAAACTCACCAGGGCCACGCAGCCGCAAATCCATTTCAGCGATATAGAACCCGTCGCTTGAATCAACCATCGTCCGAATGCGCTCGCGCCCCGCTTCGGAAAGCTTCTCCGTCACAAGAATGCAAAAACTCCGCGCTGAGCCGCGTCCCACGCGCCCGCGCAATTGATGCAGTTGCGACAACCCAAATCGCTCGGCCTGTTCAATCACCATCACCGAGGCATTCGGGACGTCCACACCAACTTCAATCACGGTGGTCGACACCAATATGTCCACCTGCCCGGCCTTGAAATCGGCCATCACGGCTTCCTTCTTCGATGGCGGCATCTTTCCATGCAATAAACCAACGCGGTAGGTAGGAAACACCACCTCGGAAAGCTCTTGATGCATTTTGGTCGCGGCCTTTACTGCCTGCGTTTCGCTTTCGTCCACCAAAGGATAGACCACGTAAGCTTGCCGACCCTGGTCAATCTCTTGCCGCAAGAATCCGTACACTTGGTCAACGTGATCGTTCTTCACATGCTTCGTCGTAATCGGCTTGCGCCCGGGCGGAAGTTCGTCGATTACCGAAACATCCAAGTCCCCGTAAATTGTCATTGCCAAGGTGCGCGGAATGGGAGTGGCGGTCATCACTAAGACATGGGGTTGCAGGCCCTTCTGCATCAACGAAAGCCGCTGCATCACGCCGAACCGATGCTGTTCGTCCACAATCGCCAGGCCCAACTTCTGAAACTCAACGGACTCTTGCAGGATCGCGTGCGTGCCGACGACGATCTTCACGAGACCAGCCGCAATCAACTTTTTCACCTGCCCCTTCTCACGATCGGACATGGAACCGGTCAGCCCAATCACCGGATATCCGATCTTCTGAAACAGGTTTTTGAAGTAGAAGAAATGCTGCTGAGCCAAAATTTCCGTCGGCGCCAGCACTGCCACCTGATAGCCATTTTCAATGGCGATAACGGCCGCTTCCGCCGCCACCAGCGTCTTACCGCTGCCCACATCGCCCTGCATTAGGCGGTTCATCGGATGGCCCGACGCAAGATCGGCGGCAATCTCACCTAGCACTTTCTTCTGCGCGCCAGTGGGTTTGAACGGCAGCATGGCCTTGATCTTGTCCCGCACTCGTTCGTGCAGTTCAAACTTCAGCCCCATGAGCTGCTGCGCCTTGGCGCGCTTCAAGGCCAGGCCGCACTCCAGCCAAAAAAACTCTTCGAAGATCATGCGCACCTGCGCCTGGCTGCGGAAAGAATTTAGTAGCCGCAAATCCTCGGTGGGCTCGGGGGAATGAATGGTTTTGATGGCCGACCACAAATCGGGTAGTTTCAAGCGCTCGCGAATATTTGGAGGCAGTGGATCATCCACCGGCGTAACGGCATCGAGCACACGCCGCATCAGGACGCGGAATTGCTTGGCGTTGATCTTTCCAGCGGCTTCGTAGATTGGCGTGACGCGGCCAGTGTGCAAGGAACTGTCGCCATCGTCATCGTCTTCGCCCAGAACCTCGAATTCGGGATGCATCATCAGCAGGTCGCGTGAATACGTATCCATTTCCACTTTGCCGTAGAGCGCCACGCGCAATCCTGGCACTAACACATTCTGAAGATAGGTACCGTGAAACCACTTCCCGCGTAGCTTGCCGGTTGAATCGTCGCGGAAATCCACTTCGAACAATCCCAGCTTCCGCGGGCCCTTAGATCGGGCGCTTGAGACTTCCACGATCACCGTCACCATTTCACCGGGCGCAAGTTCCCGTAGAGGCTTTAGGTTGGTCCGGTCCTCATAGCGGAAGGGCGCGTACAGCAAAAGGTCGGAAACCGTTTCCAGTCCCTTGGCCTGCAAGAACGCAGCCCGCTGCGGGCCAACGCCTTTCACATACATTAATGGGGTAGTAAGATCCACTTGGGCTTCAGTCACGATACAATGGCCACTAATGCGAACCATTGCACCTTTACTATTGTGCGCTAGCGCGGCGCTCCCTGGCGCGGACCTTCGTCTGGGAATTATTGGCACCGATACGTCCCACGTGATCGTCTTCAGCAAAGCGTTTAACGATGCGACATCGGCAGGTCACATTCCCGGGGCCAAAGTGGTCATCGCGTACAAGGGTGGCAGCCCCGATATCGAATCGAGCGCCAGCCGGGTGGAAGGGTACGCCAAGGAATTGGTCGACAAATACGGCGTGCAGATCGTTCCGCAGATCAGCGACATGTGCGGAAAGGTGGATGGAATTTTACTGGAGAGCGTTGATGGCCGCAAGCACTTAGCGCAGTTCAAGGAAGCAGCGAAGTGTGGCAAGCCTGTGTTTATCGACAAGCCGCTTGCCGCGACTTACGCCGACGCGAAGGAGATCGCCCGGATCGCCAAGGCATCGAAGGTGTCGTGGTTCTCGGCTTCCAGCCTGCGATGGGCGGAAATCCTGCCTCCGCTTCGATCGCCGAAGAACCAAACGGTAACCGTCTGGGGGCCAGGCCCGCTTGAATCAACTCATCAGCTGGACCTTTCCTGGTACGCCATCCACCCTATCGAAATGCTGTTCACGGTGATGGGCTCGGGCTGCGTTGAGGTGACTCGCACCGTTTCCACCAACGACGTGATCACTTGCAAGTGGAAGGACGGACGGCTGGGCACGGTCAACGTGCTGCGCCCGTACGGCGATTATGGCGCGATTGCTTTCCGCGAAAAGGAAATTGTCGCCACGCCAAAGTACAAACACGCCTACACCAATATGCTGAAAGAGCTGGTGCAATTCTTCGCTACTGGCGTGCCGCCGGTACCGAATGAGGAGACGATGGAGATTTTTGCGTTCATGCATGCGGCGCAGCGCAGCAAGGAGAATGGAGGTAAGCCAACCAAGGTGGACTGAGCTCAGCGACAGCTCAATTGGTAGAATGGGATGAGCAGGTAGAAAATGGGCTCTAAAACAATTGAAGCATTGGATCCGAGAGAGGCAATTGCGGAACTGCCTGAAATAGGGTTGTCACCCTTTCATTCTAAACTGAATAAGACTCTTCTCAACCGCGCTGTCAAGGAAGTTGTTGAGGCTGAGCGCGTTCGGGATAGAGACCGAATCGTCCTGGAGCACTTGCCGCTTGTAAAAATGATAGCACTCCGAGTGCATGAAAACCTTCCGATTTCCATTTCAATAGACGATATTGTGCATGCCGGTATTATGGGCTTGTTCGAAGCTGTGACCAAGTTCGACCCGAGGAAGGAAGTGGCATTTTCCACGTATGCAACGCAACGAATCAAGCAATCCATTCTCGACTATCTTCGTCAATCTGATGATCGCAAGCCAGGACGCTCGCCAGCAATTGAGTTGGCGGTTGATGATAAGGTTGGTGAAAAACGGGGATCCGAAAAGCTTGAAAAGCAAGAATTAAGGGTGGTGCTTTCCGCAGCAATGAAAACGCTCCCGGAACGATATCAGAAGGTGTTGGTTCTCTACTATTCAAACGAGATGACGATGGATGAAATCGCCCGTGTCCTTGGTATTTCTTTAGATCGTGCATCCAAAATACACAGGGCCAGTCTTGAAAAAATGGCATTGGCGCTTGCAAAGCTAGGTATTCGAGGTGAAGTTTCAGAGGCCGGTTGAACCTCCCAAAAATGGCAGAAAAGAGAGTCACACCCTCGAAGGATGTTTTCGTAAACTGTCCTTTCGACCCGAGCTATAAGCCTGTTTTTGATGCAATTATTTTTTGCGTGTCCGCTGCGGGATTCCAACCGAGGTGTTCCCTGGAATTTGATGACGCTTCCGAAATAAGAATTACTAAGATTCTTCGGATGATAGGTGAATGCCCGTACGGCATTCACGACATCTCCTTCTCCCAACTTGATCCTTCAAGTGGGCTTCCAAGATTCAACATGCCTTTCGAGCTTGGTATTTTTCTTGGATGCAAAGCTTTCGGGTCAAAAATACAAAAGGCCAAGATTGCCTTAGTTCTAGATAGAGAGCCGTATCGATATCAAAAATCACTTTCGGATCTTTCTGGCATGGATATCAAGTATCACGCCAACGACCCGACGCAGGCCGTTGGAGCTGTCAGACAATGGATCCGCGTAGTGTCGCGAAGACAGGATATCCCGGGTCCGGATAGCATTTGGAGACTCTATGAGCATTTCACTCGGGCGCTACCGAGAATCTGTCGTATTCAACGAATCAGGCCTGAAGAGCTTACATTTGTTGACTATGCCGACATCGTCAACCGCTGGTTGCGAGAATCCAAGCGCTCAAGAACGGCCTCGATAACGAAATAATCAAAGCCGAGCGTTATCATAGTAGTATTCCATGTCAAAACTACTAGAAGGCAAGACGGCCCTCATTCTCGGGCTAGCCAACAAGTGGAGCATCGCCTATGCCATTGGCCAGGCCATGTCTCGTGAAGGCGCAAAGCTTATCCTCACTTACCAGAACGAGCGGCAACAGAAAACCGTGCAAGACCTTGGCGCTGAGATAGGCGCGGCAAAGATTCTCGCCTGCGACGTCACCTCCGACGCCGAAATCGCCGCGCTCACCGCTGCGCTCAAAGCCGATGATATTACGCTCGACGCCGTGGTTCACAGCATCGCCTTCGCCAACAAAGAAGATTTAAGCCGTCCGTTCGTCGAAACCTCGCGCGCTGGCTTTCTGTTAGCGCAGGACGTTAGCGCGTATTCCTTCGTCGCCGTCTGCAACGCCGTCGCTCCGCTGATGCCGAATGGCGGATCGATTATGACGCTCAGCTACCTCGGCTCTACCCGGGTCTGCCCGAACTACAACGTGATGGGGGTCGCCAAAGCTGCGCTTGAAGCATCCATGAAATACCTGGCCTACGACTTGGGCCCACAGAACATCCGCGTCAATGCCATTTCCGCGGGGCCTATTAAGACCGCCTCCGCGCGGGGAATCAAGGATTTTACGGCGATGCACGAAACCGTGGCCGCGCACTCGCCTTTGAAGCGTGTCACGGATCCAGCCGAAGTTGGAGACTCAGCCGTGTTCCTGGCAAGCCACCTTGGCCGCGGCGTGACAGGCAATGTACTTTACGTCGATGCCGGTTTCCAGATCATGGCCATGTAGACGGGTTCCCGCTGCGTACGCACCGTGATTGACCCAACAACACAAGTTCGCCGGCTTTACAGTCTGCTAGACTTCAAGGCGTCTAGCTTCGCTAATGCCCTCCGCCAGCGATGGAATGCACTGATCCGGAAGTCTGACGTTCGCTCTTGTGAGTTCGAAAAGGCGATTTGCAGCTGATTTGAAGTCCAAATTTCGATGATTCTTATAATCTGAATTCTCGTCCACCTCAGTTCCTGTAAGGCAGAGTATCCAAGTCTCGATGTGACGCTTAGGCACTAGATGTGAGATTCGTTCATTCGCTGATATCGATTGAAGTCCTGCTTTTTTAAGCGATTCTTGAAACTGTGCTCGTCGGTCAACTACAGTATTCTTCGGATCGGCGTCAATGACTACGACCAACGCAGTAGACGCCTTCTTGGATTTGGATCGCCGTCGGCAAGCCTCCACCCATTTACAGTAGCTATCACGAACAAATTGTTCACCGCTTCCGCGTCCCTCGTCTGCAATGTGAGAATCGATGTGATGCGATTTATAGCCGACCTTGTACAAGTACCTTCTTACGAAACGCTCATGGGCTTCGTCCTCAGCAATGAGGATGACCTGAGAGGGACTACTCAATCTTCCCACCCACGGGCGACAAGTTCTGAAGGTGTAAGTATGCTGTCCGGATCTCTGTGGAATTTTTCTACTCTTATTGGTCCCATTCCATCGCGAACAAAGCGGACACCGTTGCGAGGCGCCCACCGATCAATCAACTCGGGATGATGTGAAACTAAGATGACCTGACCTTGTCCATCTTCGATCACGTCAGACAAGGCACGCAGCCATGGTTGGATCTCCCGGAGAGAGATGAAGTTGTCCGGCTCGTCAATGATGACCGTATGACCCTTCTCCACAACAAAATGAAGAATTGTGTAAAGACAGATAAGGCACTTTTGTCCGTCAGACAATTCTCTTACGTCAAAAGAAAGTTTATTCCCGTCTTCTTGGTGGAAGGCCACGCATAAATAACTACCTTTGAATTCACCATCATGAGCACGAAAGTTCTCGAAGCGAAAGCCCAGGAACCCGGAGATGGCATCTTGCAGACTATCGGAGATTCTCTGTAAAGCCATAGGGTCCGTATTCCAAATAGTGGCTAGCCAACCTGCAAAATTAGATAGATCGTAAACAGGAAAGGGTTCTGCCTTCTTCGCTTGAAAACCCATCGCATACGGGTTGATGCGAAAATAAGACAACCCCGCAAGCCAAGCCTTGAACCCGCTTAAAAGTTTATTGCCATTTGAGCCGTTAATAGTCTCGAACGCTGACCTTCTTGAATCGAATGGATACATCGTGGTTCTTTCAAACTGATCGTTATAAAGTTTAACCTCACCTTTCTGGAACTCGAAGATCGGCTTACCCTCAAAAAATACTTCCTCTGCTAGCACGATTACCTGTGCGTGTTTTTCATCTGCGGACAGAACCAACCGATAAATATAGCGATGTCCATTGAGCTCTGCTTCAATCTCAAACGTCTGCTCCAACTTCCTCAGCCAACGAGTTCGCAGATTAGACATGAAGATGTCATCTAATTTTTCGCCACGAATTGCGAAGCGGTGCACAGACATCAGTGCGTCAAAGAAAGATGATTTGCCTGATCCATTTCCACCTAATATAAGTTGCTTCGGCGCAGGCCTGTACTCGAAGTTCACGAAGGCGAGGAAATTGTCAATGTAGACGCGCGTCAGCATTCATATCAAGTTTACAGCGTCTGATGTCGTGCGCGCTCCCTGCGTATATCCGCACGGGTTACTCACCATTAAATTAACCGGGGACTGTTGAGTTTACCCCTCTGCGGCAGCATCGTTGGAAGCCGGAATGCACCCGACCGCCGTCGCGCGGCCATGATTGCCGAGCAACGAGGCTCAATCCCGCTCGACTAAAGACTCAGCGCTTGTCGTTGCGGAAGATCTCTCCATCCTTCATCACAAAGAACACGCGTTCGGTGACATGAATGTCGCTAAGTGGATTACCCGGAACAGCGACGATGTCCGCAATTTTTCCGACTGACAGCGTGCCCAGCCTCTCCGCAATTCCAAGCAACTCAGCGTCCACCGATGTGCCCGCCCGCAGCGCATCAATCGGCTTTAAGCCATACCGAACCAGTTCGCCAAACTCTTCGGGGGCGCGGGCATACGGGTAAACCGAAGTATCTGTTCCAAGCCCGATGCGGACGTTTTTCGAAACGGCCAACCGCACGGCGTTCTCAATCGCAGCCATGGCTGCTTCCGCTTTCACCTTAATCAGCGGCGGCAGGTAAAAGCCACCCCGGATGCGCTCCCTCAAACCCTTAGCCGCCATCAGCGTCGGAACCAGCACAGTGTTATGGGATTTCATCAAGTCAAAAGCTTCGGCGTCGAGAAAACTGCCATGCTCAATGGAGTCGATGCCGGCGCGAATTGCACGCTTGGCTCCCTCTGCCCCGTGAGCGTGGGCGGCTGCTTTCTTGTGCAACGCATGCGCCTCATCCACCAATGCGTTCAGTTCCTCTTGCGTGAGCTGCGGCGTGTCGACTTCATCAGTAGGGGACAGGACACCGCCCGTGGCGCATGTCTTGATTACGTCAGCCCCGTACTTCACCGCATAACGCACTGCCTTTCGAAACTCCGCGGGACTATCGGCCGCGCCATCGGGAATTCCCGATTCCCGCCCAAACAGATTGAAACGGAAACCAGCCAGACCATCACAATGCCCGCCCGTGGAGCCTATCGCATTTACCGCAACCAACATGCGCGGGCCTTGAATAGATTTCGCCAGGATGGCGTTCCGCAAGCCGACGTCCATGAAGTCGGAGGAGCCCAAGTCGCGCACCGTGGTGAAGCCCGCCATCAGAGTGGCTTTCACATCGGGCACGCGGCGCAACGTTCGCTCGGGGATGGAGAGCCGCAGGGAATCAAGATCAGTTTGGTTGAAATCGACCGGATATTCAAAGGAAAGATGGGAGTGTGCATCCATGAAACCAGGCATTAGGGTGGCATCGCCAAGGTTGATTACGGTAGCTCCGGGTGGCGTTGCAATGTTGGCGCCCACGGCCTTGATGCGGGTCCCTTCTATGACGATCACCGCCGGGGAGATCAGCGTTTCGCTCGCGCCATCAAACAAACGGGACGCTTTAAGGACGGTGGTCTGGACCGCTGGAGTCTGCGAGAAGGCGAGCGCGGAGGCGAGGAACGAAAACAGGATTCGCATGTTCCATGGTAACGCCACTTGACGAGAGATCCCGTTTCCAAGCACAATTAACTCGGAAAGTAATTCAAGGAGTTAAAGAAAATGAGCACCACCCGCAGAGGCTTTCTAACAGCCGCCGCGACCTCAATCGGAGCCCCTTACATCATGGGAGCCAACGGCAAGTCAGGAGACCGTCTGCCAATTATCGGGGAAGGTCAGCATAAATACGAAGTGATTCACGACTGGGGCGAACTGCCCGCCGACATCTCTTACGGCAACTGCCACGGCGTTGTCGAAGACGCGCAAGGCCAAATTTACATCCACCATACGGTGAACAAAGACAGTAAGAGCGACGACGCCATGGTCGTCTTCGATAGCAAGGGTAAGTTCGTTCGCTCCTTCGGAAAGGAATTCAAAGGCGGCGCTCATGGCCTGCATATCCGCAAGGAAGGCAGCCAGGAGTTCCTCTACATGTGCGACACCAAGCGCGGCGTCGTCGTGAAGACCAACCTGAAAGGCGACCAGGTCTGGGAAATCGGGTACCCCGATGAATCACCCGAATACCAAAAATTGACTAAGAACAAGGATGGCAAGGAGGTCAAGATCAAGTACACGCCCACCAACTTGGCTATTGCTCCCAATGGCGACATTTACGTTGGTGACGGATACGGATCCAGCTTTGTCAACCAGTACACGAAGGACGCAAAGTTCGTGCGAACCTTTGGCGGCGGCAAGGGCAAGGAGCCGGGCCAACTGAATTCGCCCCACGGCATCATCATGGACGAGCGCGGCAAGACTCCGATGGTTTGTGTCGCCGATCGATCCAACAACAGGCTGCAATATTTCACGCTGGATGGAAAGCATTCGCACTTCGTGGGCAACACAAATCTGCCTTGCCATTTCAGCATTCGCAAAGGTACGATGCTGATTCCCGATCTTGCCGCGCGGATCACTTTGTTCGACGAAAAGAATCAATTGATCGCTCATTTGGGGGAAGGGCCAGAGAACTGGCGGGCGCTGCGCGTTAAAACGCGCGACAATTTTACTCCTGGGAAGTTCGTCAGCCCGCACGGCGGCATCATCGATCATAAAGGCGACATCTACATCGTCGAATGGGTCGAGGTTGGCCGCGTGACGAAGCTCCGGCATGTGAGTTAAGAGCGTCTCCTAACAAAATGAAGCCGGTTGATAACCAAAATGGAATTTTAACCGGTTTTTTCTTTGCCGATCCGCTTGACTTGCGCCCCATCATTCCAATAACGTTATCAGTTCAACATGTGGCGCCAAAATTATCTTCCAATTGATGGCCAACTGGGCCTTTCCGCACTACTTGCGGCCGCTCCCATCTTCACCTTGCTTATTCTCCTCGGAGTGCTGCGCAAACCGGCATGGATGGCGGCGCTCTCTGGTTTGGCTACCGCAGCCGCCGTGGCCTTATTTCTTTATCAGATGCCTGTCTCCATGGTGCTTTCCTCAATTACTTACGGCGCGGCGTTTGGGTTGCTACCCATTAGCTGGATTGTGTTTTCCGCGATTCTGCTTTACCGCATCACGCTTGAAACCGGAAAGTTCGAGATCATCAAAGATTCTATCGGCGGCCTGACTACGGATCGACGCCTGCAAGCACTTCTAATCGCCTTCGCCTTTGGAGCATTCATTGAGGGAGCAGCGGGATTTGGTAGCCCCGTGGCCATAGCCGCGGCGATGCTCACCGGCTTGGGCTTCTCTCCGTTTTATGCGGCTGGCATTTGTTTGCTGGCGAACACTGCTCCGGTGGCGTTCGGGTCGATTGGAATTCCGGTCATCACCCTTGCCGGGATTACCGGTCTGCCGGCCAAGCAGTTGAGTGCCGCTGTAGGCCAAATATGCGCGCCGGTTGCGTTCTTCGTTCCTGCCTATTTGGTTTGGGTTATGGGCGGCTTCCGTGGCCTCAAAGGGGTTCTGGGCGCTGCCCTGTTGTGCGGTGGAGCCTTTGCCAGTTTTCAATTTTTGGTCTCCAATTATATTGGGCCGGACCTCGTGGACATCACCAGCTCTTTAGCCGCCATCGGTTCCTTAGTTATCTTACTGAAGCTTTGGAAGCCGGCGGATTCCTTTCAACTGGAAGGTGAATCGGCGGCTGTAATTCAGAGGAAGATCCATCCGGGCAACGAAGTATTTAAGGCCTGGTTGCCGTATTTGCTGTTAGTTGCATTCGTTCTGGTTTGGGGGCAGGATGCGGCGAAGCTGCAATTGAATAAAGTGACCCAAGCCATCCCCTGGCCAGGGCTGCATAATATGATCGAGCAGGCCCCTCCGGTTGTGGCTAAAATATCGCCCTACAAGGCCATCTATAATTTCAACTGGCTATCGGCATCGGGCACGGCTACTTTGCTGGCTGCCCTGGTGTCGGCGCTTTTGCTGGGAGTCTCCTTCAGTCAGTTTCTGGGTATTGTTAGGACGACATTGAAGCAGCTGGCGTTGCCGACTCTGACCATTGCCAGCGTCCTTGGAATGGCCTTTTTGTTGAACTACTGTGGGGCGACGGCCACGATGGGCCTTGCCTTCGCGGCCACGGGCGCCTTGTTCCCCTTCTTCTCGGCGATGCTTGGGTGGCTGGGCGTTTTTCTGACAGGCAGCGATACCTCGGCTAATGCTTTGTTTGGTAACCTGCAAGTAGTGACCGCGACCAGGCTCGGCCTTGATCCGGTCCTAATGGCCGCCGCAAATTCGAGCGGTGGCGTAATGGGCAAGATGATCAGTTTGCAAAGCATCGCGGTGGCTGCCGCCGCCACTGGGATGAAACCTGAGGATGAGGCCAAACTCTTCCGCTTCACCTTGCGCCACAGCATCTTTTTAGCATCCGTCATCGGATTAATCGTGATGCTTTATTCCTATTTGCGGGGTTGATTCCACCGATAAGGTTAAGGGCTCCTGTTTCCCATTCGGGAACCAGGAGGTTTGGAGGAGTGTTTTGGTAGTGTTGCTCATTGGGCCACCTGGCAGTGGCAAGGGAACGCAAGCTTCGCGTCTTAAGCAATGGTTGGGAATCCCCGCAGTCTCTACTGGTGAGATGTTCCGACTGGAAATTGAGAAGAAAACCGAGCTTGGCCTGGAGGCGGAAAAAGTGATCTCCCAGGGCAGACTGGTTGATGATCTTCTGGTCCAAAAGATGCTTGAAACCCGTCTCTCCGACCCGGATTGCCGGCGGGGCTTTCTACTCGACGGCTATCCGCGCACGGTAGCGCAAGCTGTGTTTCTCTCTCAATTTCTGGCGAAGACGGGACGGCCGGAGCCGTTAGTACTGCACATTGACGTTCCAGCGGATTTACTAATCCAGCGAATGTCGGCACGCAGAAGCTGTCCTCTTTGTGGACGTATCTACAATCTGCTTAATTCTGCTCCCAGCAAGGCTGATCTTTGCGACGATGACGGGTCGATGCTCTTGCACCGGGAAGATGACCGGGGTGAGGTGATCCGCGAACGGCTTGAGGCTTATGAGACTTGGACTCGTCCTGTGGTAGAACACTATGCTGGCGGTTCGTATTACAAGATCAATGGCAATCGTGCTCCGGCAGAGGTTTTTGCCTCTATTGTGGAAAGCGTGAACATCCATCGGGTTCAATTGCAAACAAAGTAACGAGAAATGGACCTTCCGGTCCATCGAAGCTACAGGTGATTTTGGCTTGGGCCCCAGGCCAAAGGTCTGGCCCCGGACCATCGTTTACCGCCGGCAAGGAAAGAGAACATCCGGGAGGAAGCAATGATTTCAGATTGCCGCCGATCATGTTCGCAATTTCGGTGAACGGCTTCATCACGCATTCGTTGGCTCCGGCGGAAAGTGCCTCCATCATTTGATCGGTCTCAGTTTCGGTTGTCACCATTACCAACGGAACTCGTTGATACCTAGGAAGACGCCTAAATGCATGGACGAACTCTAGTCCGTTCATTTCGGGCATGTGCCAATCGACAAGGACCAGCGCCAGATCGGGTGAATCCTTCTTTACTTTGTCCATCGCCTCGCGGCCGTTACCCACGGGAAAGACCGTGTATCCGAACTGTTCGAGGGCTCGGCCCAGGATCCTACGAATGGCTCGTGAATCGCCGATTACTAATGCATTGGGCATATTGGTTCCTTAATCGGTCGCTTAATTCATATCACGAGTTTGGCGGTTTTTTTGAATATGGATTTCCTTACGCCAGTCTAAGGTGTCCGGCTGATTTACCCCGCTATCGATGAACGTTTACAGTAACCATAGACCACCCCTATGTCTGACGTTCAAACAACAGTAGGCTCTCAGCAACGATCCAGGACTCAAAAACGCTGGCATGACCGAGGGATCAAACCCGAAATAGCTGTGCTGTCCTACAGTGATAGAAGCGGGCGAATTCGGACACATAAGTCCCGTATCTTAGACATCTCGAGATTGGGAATGTCCGTCTCAGTGCCGGACAAGCTCGAACTTCGGAGCTTTGTCCATATCAACTGTCCCCCTTTGAAGCTAAACGGAAACGCCTCCGTCCGCCGCCAACTCCAGCAAGGGGCAAACTACACCACGGGGCTTGAGTTTGTGGGCGGTTTGTTCTACATCGATCAACGGGATGATTCATGAGATGCTCCTGGCTACTCGCTCGGATGCGAAATGCAATGCCGCACAATACGGCGCATGAGTAGATGACATGGAAGACTTAACCTCATCAAACCCAAATCCGTCCGCGACGATCGCCGTGGCATTGGTCGATGACCACCGCGTATCGAGGAACAGTCTCGAAGGCTATTTGAGTTCATTTCCCGATATCTCCATCGTGGGTATTGCCGGCAGCGGTGAGGAGGCACTCGCGCAATTAGTTGCGTGGCAGCCCCACGTTATCTTGATGGACATGCTAATGCCCGGCGGCATGGACGGCGTTTCAACAACCGAGAAAGTAAAGCAGCAAATACCCGGGGTAAAGGTAATCGCGATGACATCGGCGGCAGACGAGACGAGGATGCTGGGGGCCATCCGGGCTGGCGCGTCGGGCTATGTTCGCAAGGATGCGGAGCCTTCCGTTGTGTTGGGGGCGATTCGAGCGGTGGCGGGTGGACAAGCCTATGTAGATCCAATTGCAAGGGCTACCGCTGCCAAGAACGGGGCGAAGTTCGACGACTTGTCGCCGCGGGAGACTGAGGTTTTGTTGCAGATGGCTTTTGGCCGGTCTAATAAAGAGATCGCCGAGGCGTTGCGCATTACCGAAGAGACGGTGAAATCGCACGTCGGGAATTTGTTGTCGAAGCTGCGGCTGGAGAACCGGACGCAGGCGGTGGTGTATGCATTGAAGCGCGGCCTGGTTCGTCTGGACGAACTGGGATAGATCCGCTTACAAAGGCGGCGCTTTCAAAAAGACCGATCTATTGATGACGAGCCACAAGGTTCTTCAGCATGGCGTCCACGCCCCGCAGCCGCAGTTTACCTGCCAGCCAGCGCGAGCGGTCCGCCATTGCCCGAACATCATTCAGTTCATGCCCGGTCTCATACCAACGAACTGATTTTGGGTCGCCAGCGGCCTTGTAGTAACGCTCCATTGCGGCAACGTCAAAATCCCATTCGTGCCTGGCAAACTGGAATAGGAGTGGCGTCGGGGTGGAATGGGGCACGAACTCAACTGCCGCGGTTGCTCGGAGTTTCTTAAGTGATCCTTCTATGTGATCCTTATTTTTCTCGAGGTAGCTTTTGAGGGCGGGTCCTTTTCCGTTCAGCAATATCGCCTCCATGTCTGGAACGCCTCCCATCAGCACAACACCCTTCAATCGCTTTTCGACGGCGGACAGAATCCCACCGAACTGAGCGCCGTAGCTGTGCCCTACGTAGGCCAGACGCTGCGGGTCAACATCGTCACGGGCAACCAACAGATCAAGCGCTCGCCGGAGGTCGATAACCGCCTGTTGGTGCAGCCGTACTGCCTTATCCGGTTCCATGACATCGTCCGCATCCGCGTACCAGGGTTCGGGCCGCTTCCAGGGATAATCAACAAGGACGCAGACTACACCTAGGCGAGCCATTGCTTGCGCCTCAGGCAGAAACTCGGTACGGTTGCCGGGCCCCCAATGTCCGAAGACGATGCCGGCGTTTCGAGTTCGCGCCTTTGACGGTGAAACGACAAACGCCGTCACCTTGCCGCCACGTGGGGAGTCGAAGGTGACGTCCGATACCAGAACTCCTTCCCGTTCCCACAGCAGCTTTTGCGTCGTGTTTAGAGGTGCGCTGGCGTCATAGTCAAAGGGCTTCTTGTAGTCGTCGCCGTCCAGAGCGGCGAACAGAAGCAACAGAGGAGACAGCATCCACATGGCGTAAGATTAGCAATTCTATTGCTAGGCCGCCAGCGAGCCAGGGCTTACGTTTGCGCCGGAAATCCGTGAGAATGGTTCACACGATGGACTAGATTGGCACATGTTTTAATTTTGACCCGCCTGCCGTGATTTTTCCGCATTATTATGTATCAGCCATGCACATTCCAAATCTGAGAGCCCTTTCCCACTGTTCGTACGCTCTGCTCATCGCCCTGTTGCCGCTTTTCAGCCACGCCCAACCAGTGAAGCGGTCCGCTCTTGAACCCATCCTTAGCTTCGAGGTTGACCACAAGGGGACCTCGCCTCAGGGCTGGGGTGGCGGCCCTTCAGGAACAATTTTCATCGACGACAAAGTAGTTCACGGCGGGAAATGGGCTGCGCGGCTTGAGCGCAAGGCCGACAGCCCCAGTCAGTTTTCAACCTCGACCATTCGCATCCCCATCGACTTCACTGGAACCAGGATTGAATTTCGCGGATTTTTGAAGACGGAAAAAGTCAGCGGATTTGCTGGTTTGTGGATGCGGGAAGACGGCGATGGCGGGAGTGTTGCCTTCGACAACATGCAGTCGCGTGGCCTTAAGAACACAACCGGCTGGAAGGAGTATTCGATCATCCTGCCGCTGAAGCCCGAAGCGAAGGACCTCTATTTCGGCGTGCTTATGGGAGGGACCGGAACCACCTGGGTGGACGACCTAAAGTTACTGGTGGACGGCAAGCCTATTTGGGACGCGCCGGCGATGGAGAAGCCGAAGACGGTTCTTGATACCGACGGCGAGTTCAATGGCGGGTCAAAAATAGACGCTACGGAATTTTCAAAGATTCAGGTAGAGAATCTGGCGGTGCTGGGCAAGGTCTGGGGATTTCTGAAGTACCATCATCCGGTGATAACTTCAGGCAAGCGTCATTGGGATTTCGACCTTTTCCGAGTGCTGCCGCAGGTGCTTGCGGCCGGTGACGGCAAATCCGCCGCCCAGGCAATACACAAGTGGATTGCGGCGCTGGGGCCAATCGCGGACTGCACTCCGTGCGCCACTTTGAGTCAAACGGAACTGCATTTGAAACCTGCTCTCGATTGGCTCACCGACGAAAACCTGCTGGGGGCCGAATTGAGTAAGGACCTGCAACGCATTTTTCGCAACCGGCCTTCCGTCAAAAGCCAGTTTTATATTTCAAAGGCAACGGGCATTGGCAACCCCCTCTTCGACCAGGAACTTGCTTATCCATCCCTCAAGACCCGTGACACGGGCCTTCAACTGCTGGCGTTGTACCGGATGTGGAACATCATTGAATACTGGTTCCCTTACCGGGACCTGATTGGAGAGAACTGGAACGGCACACTAACCGAATTTGTCCCCAGGATTGCACTGGCAAAGACCAGCGAGGAATATCAACGCGAAATGATGGGCTTGATTGCCCGGGTGCACGATACTCATGCGAACTTGTGGAGTTCATTAAAGGTTCGGCCTCCGGTTGGCTCCTGCCAGTTGCCCGCTACAATCCGCTTTATTGAAAATAGCGCCGTGGTTGTGGGGCACGCTGGGCAAAAGAAGGACTTGGAACTTGGCGATGTGATTGAGGCGCTTGACGGGACGCCGGTCAGCAATCTTGTGGACCGTTGGCGGCCCTACTATGCCGCGTCGAATGAACCAACCCGATTGCGGGACATGGCCCGTAGTTTGACGAATGGCGCATGCGGCGCCGCAGTAGTGAAGGTTCGACGGGGCACCCAGACGCTGACCGTTTCCACGGCGCGTGTCTCTCCCGATATGAAGCAATTGCAACAGGCGGGGAAGCACGATCGTCCTGGGGATACTTTCCAAAAACTGTCGAACGATGTTGCCTATTTGAAGCTTTCTTCGGTGAAGGCGGGCGATGCGGCCCGCTACGTCGATTCGGCGACGGGAACCAAAGGGCTTATCATCGACATTCGCAACTATCCTTCGGAGTTCATGGTGTTCGCGCTGGGTTCGTTGCTAGTGGAGAAGCCGACCGAATTCGTGCGGTTCACAACTGGGGACCTGGCAAATCCTGGAGCGTTCCACTTTGGTTCACCGCTTTCCCTGACACCCAAGGGTCCCCGGTATCAGGGCAAGATCGTGATCCTGGTTGACGAAGTTTCACAGAGCCAGGCGGAATACACAACCATGGCATTTCGTTCCGCGCCTGGGGCAATCGTGATTGGCAGCACTACTGCGGGGGCTGGTTCCGCTCGAAGAACGGCGTTATCGGAATCGAGATCGCCGCGCGGACGCAAGTCTATTTTGGCGACGCAACGGCCTTCTCAAGGGTCAGGCGAATACAGCGCTG
>JANXXI010000347.1 GCA_025350695.1 Acidobacteriota bacterium | reverse complement strand
TAGGTCAGGCAGACCGGCGGGAAATCGGATAAAATAGAAATAAGCCTGGATAGCTCAGTTGGTAGAGCACCTGATTTGTAATCAGGATGTCGTCAGTTCAATCCTGACTCCAGGCTCCAGAAATGTTTAAGCGCCCCGGTGATTTCGATTGCCGGGGCGCTTCTGCGTTTTAGTCGCTTGCCGCCATGATGTTGAAATGGCGATGACCCACTCCAGGGGCGTACTCTAATTTCAGGATCCGGAACCCGGCGGATTTGAGGAGCGGCAGTAGTTCTTCTTTGCTATACACCCAGACGTGCCCATCAATTATCTTCGCGTTCGGTTGCGCCGGCGGGAGGTCGGTCAATTGCTTGTAATATTTCATTTCACGACCCCACTGTTGGGCATCCGGGGTAGAGAGCAAGAGTATACCGCCCGGGGCCAGGGCCTTACGGATTTTAGCGAAAGTCGGAACTGGTTGAAAGTTGAAATGCTCCAAAACTTCGGTCATGATGATGACGTCGAAAGGTCCGGGGAAGGGAATTGGGTCTAGCTCAATGTTGCCTTTAGCCCAAGCAAGTTTGTGCTGTGTTCGGAATTTTGGCCATAGGTATTCACTCACGTCCATGCAGTAACCGGATGCCGCGTATTGCTTGGCGGCGAAGGCGAGTAGCGTGCCGTATCCGCAGCCGATATCGAGCACACGCGTAGCGGCGTGAGATTTGGCATCAGCCTGGATCCAGCCGGGGAGATGCTTCCAATAGGCGGTTTCTTCCCTGCGGTAAGTGGTTGCGTAATAGCCTTTCGGTCCATCGATGGCTGCCAATTGTTGTTGGATTTCCAGGATGAATGTGGGTACGGCGAGAGCGAGTATAGGCCAGAGCACAGCCTCTATGATACCTACTCAAATTGCCAGCCTGCACCTTGAAAACGTTGTGAGGCGCCGATCTTCCCCGCCAGCCATTTCGCGACATAGAGAGTGCAGCCTAGCGTTACGGCCGCGGCGGCGTTTACGAACAAAATGCTGACGGCGGTAACCACGAATGCGGCCGCGTCTAACTTTGGAAGCTGCGGTAGCTGACGCCAGGATTGGACGTCCAACAGGGAATAGCCTATGAAAGCAGTGATGCCTGCCAGACCAGCAACTGGTAGACGAGCCAGAACCCCACCGCCCACGCCGAGGAAGATCAGTAGGAAGAAGGCATGCATGAGGTTAGAGATCACGGTGCTTCCTCCGCATCGGAGGTTAGCTAAGCTTCGGGCGGGAATGCCCACGCTGATTGGGGCTCCGAACATGCCGGCACAGATGTTGGCGATGCCGTAGGCTCCAAGTTCTTTGTCAGAATCATCGTCAAGCGCCGCTTGTTTAGAGCACGCGTTTTTAACTAGGCGTGAAGTAAGCAGGATGTTGACGCTGGCGACCACGGCCAGTCCAAAGGCCGAGGGGATGATGACGAGCGAATCACTGGTTGGGCGATAAATCCGCGGACATCAAGCGCCACCGTCAGAACGGGGTGAGCCTAGTCGGCGAAACAGAGCGAACCGAGAATGAACGAGATCAAGCCGAAAATACGCTTCATGGCGAAGTTCCGGATTCAGGATGACAGGCTTGACTAATGGGTTAGTTGGAGCCAGTCTAGGAAAGCAATTCCAGGTCTTGGGCTTCTCCAAACTTCCTTGCCTTGTGGTTGGCGTCGATGCTCTTGAGCAGGCCGCTGAGCACGGCTCCGGCGCCAACCTCGATCCATTCAGTCGCTCCTTCTTCAATCAACAAACGCATTGTCGCCGTCCATTGCACGCCGTTGGGAACCTGCTCATAGAGCCCGCGGCGGGCATCTGCGCCTTTGGTAATGAGACGGGCCTGGTAGTTGTTCACTAAGGGAAGAGAGAGATCGTTGAAATTAGTGACGTCCAGATCCGCCTTCAATTGCTGTTGGGCAGGGATCATCAACGGACAATGAAAGGGCGCGCTGACGGGAAGTTGGATTGCTCGCTTAGCCCCGGCCGCTTTGGCCAGGTCCATTGCTCGGATAACGGCTGCTGTATTGCCGGCGATGACAATCTGATCGGGAGAGTTGAAATTGGCGGCCGTCACCACTTCACCCTGGGCGGCTTCTGCCAGGATCTCGTCAAGCTTCCCTTCGGGAAGCTTCAGAAGCGCCGCCATCGCTCCCACGCCCGAAGGAACGGCCTCCTGCATGTAGCGGCCACGTTTTCTCACCAGCCGCAGGGCGTCGGCCAGGGTTAGAGAACCGGCGGCGACAAGCGCGGAATACTCACCCAGGCTGTGGCCTGCAACGGCGTCGGCCATGTGGCCGTGTTGTTTGAGAACTGCAAGCGCGGCGATCGAAGTAGCCACCAGAGCCGGTTGCGTATTCTCCGTCAGCTTCAGTTCGTCTTCGGGCCCTTCAAAACATAGTTTGGACAGCCCGAATCCTAGAACGTCATCCGCTTCGGAGAAGACAGCTTGTGCCGCGGGGAAAGTTTCCGCCAACGATTTGCCCATTCCCGCATATTGTGAGCCTTGACCCGGAAATAAGAATACGCGCTTCAACATTGATCTATTAGTTTAGCGTGGGACGTCTAATGCTCCAAACTTGCGCCCGTTGGACATCGGTGATTGCTAGAATATTGTTAATGCAAATGCTAGATGCGGGCAAACATAAAATGGTTTTGCTCGAACTGGAACCGGAAGAAATTCAGGCGATGCTTGAACAACTAGGGTTCTATTACAAGATTGAGGAACGGAAACGCCATCTTCAAATGGAGATCACCGCTATTGACCGCGAGACTCCTCTATTGCTGTTTGACGCTTCAGACCCTGGGAATCTTGGTTGGTTTTCCCGATGCCAGTTCTACGTGGACGGAATTTCTGGCTGCGTATTGCAGACGCCGATTGCCGTGGCGAACATGCGCGACGCTTCGGGCCACATCATCCCCAATTCGGTTAAGGTGCAAATTACGAAGGAGCTCCCTTCTGAATTCAAGCTTCCCGGCAAGCAATTGCTTTCCGAAGAAGTTGTCTACAAACTGCTTGGCAATTTTCTGATGGCCCTGCTGAATGTGGGCGTTGCTGTTTGCGGCGTTGGCCCGGTGAAACCATTGGCCGGACGCACGGACACGGTTGGCAGCCGGAGTTAGTTTGTCTCGCAGGGTGTCGGTCATAGTCCCTGTTCTAAACGAAGAATCGACGATTGAAGATTTACTAACCCAAAAGTGGACGGCCGATGCAGATGAAGTGATCGTTGCCGACGGCGGATCGACCGACCGTACGCTGGCTTTGGCTGGTCAATATGCAACGGTTATTCATTGCCAGGGAGGGCGCGGTCCGCAGATGAATGCGGGGGCACGCGTCTCATCGAGCGATATTCTATTTTTCCTCCATGCGGACGTCAGGTTACAGCCCAGCGCCATTGAGGCAGTTCGCCGCGCGTTCGAGGATCCTACCGTGGTCGGCGGGTGTTTAGACGTCGTATTTACCGGCGGCGATTGGGTGTCGCGCCTATTCACCTGGGGCTATCACCATCGCCGAATCTTTCGGATTATTTATGGGGATTCCGGGATCTTTTGCCGGCGCGATATCTTTGAACAGATGGGTGGCTACAAGAATATTGCCATCATGGAAGATTATGAGTTTGCCCGGCGACTTTGGAAGTTGGGGAAGATGGCGCTGTTGGATGAGCCGATTTACGTATCGGATCGGCGGTGGCGAAAGGCTGGGTTGGTGCGCACCTGGATGGTTTGGACGCTGATTCAAACTCTGTTCTCGTTGGGGTATCCAGCTCAGAAATTGGGCCGGTTCTACCGCGTGATTCGGTAGATTTTAGGTTCCGCCAAACCTTGATAGGCTGGGGCCGCGCCAGCCTATCAAGCGTCGGAATATTAATGGCCGCCGGCTACCAGCTCTGTGCCGATTTCCACTTTCAACACGTCCTCCACTTCCTCGCGATATTCGTTCAGCAATTCTTGGGTCTCCGCCTCGAAGCGCATCACCAGCACGGGCTGAGTGTTAGAGGCCCGAATGAGTCCCCATCCTTTGGGGAAGATAATGCGGGCGCCGTCCACTTCGACGATCTTGCGGCGGGATCGGAAATAAGTAGCCATCCGGTTAACTACGTCGAACTTAGTGTCGTCGCTGCAGTCGACTCTGAGCTCGGGCGTCGATACCATTTTGGGCAGGCCATCGAGTTGCGCCGATAGCGGCTTGCCGGAATTGGCCACGATTTCCATCAATCGACAGGCGGCGTACAGTGCATCATCGTAGCCGTAATAACGGTCGGAAAAGAACATGTGACCGCTCATTTCCCCGGCAAGTTCGGCGTGTTCTTCCTTCATCTTTGCCTTGATCAAGGAGTGGCCCGTCTTGTACATGATGGGATTGCCGCCCAGTTTGGCTAACTCGTCGTAGAGTACTTGGGAGCATTTCACTTCACCGATGAAAGTTGCCCCAGGCTTGCGGGTCAGAATCTCGCGGGCGTAAATGAACAACAACAGGTCACCGTAAATAGGTGCGCCGGTTTCATCGACCGCGCCGATGCGGTCGGAGTCGCCATCGAAAGCGATGCCTAAATCGGCGCCAAATGCCCGGACCGCGTCGGAGAGTTGAGCCAGATTTTCTGGAACGGTTGGGTCGGGATGATGGTTCGGAAAGCGGCCGTCCATTTCAAAGAACAGTTCTTGCACGTCGCAGTTGAGTTTCTTGAGAATGCGGCTGAAGGCCGGACCCGCAGTGCCGTTGCCGGCGTCTACAACTACTTTTATTCGGCGGGCCCAATTGAATTGTTTGGAGATGTCATCGACGTAGGGCGTTACGATGTCAATCGATTTGAGCGTGCCTTGCCCAGTTAGGAAGTCACGCCGCTGCATCATCTGGTAGACCTCTTGAATCGACTTCCCGTGGAGCGTGCCTGTTCCGCAAACCGTCTTGAAGCCGTTATATTCGCTTGGATTGTGGCTGCCGGTGATCATCACCGCTCCATCGGACTTCAAGTGGACTGCCGAAAAATACGTAATAGGGGTTGGGACAACGCCAAGTTCCGTGACGTTAGCGCCGCTGGCCAGCAAGCCTTTAAGCAGCGCCGCTGAGAGCCGATCGCCACTGAGGCGGCAATCGCGGCCAAGGTTGATGTTCTTTCCCGCCTTGCGTTGGATGTATGTGCCTAGGGCTTGTCCTAGCAGTTCAACGTCGGGACTTAGAAGTTCTTTGTCGGCAATGCCGCGGATGTCATATTCTCTGAATATTGATTGTTTCATGACCAAGTTTAAAAGTAACATTTCCCCAATTCCTAAATCACGTTGAAGCGCAGAGGAAGGTGCACGGATTTGGTGATGCCGATTCGTTTGGAGATGCCGATTCGAAATGGCCGACCCGGGAACTCTCGTACCGTGAGGTCGCCAATTGTGACGTCGCGCCCATTTTGCGCTTTGGTGATGGCCAGAGATTTAGTTAACCTTCCCGGCCCATTATCATGCTCAATGGCGCGTACCAAAACGCATCCCGCTTTGCCATCTGTTTCGGTGACAAAGTTCAAACAATAATGCATGCCGTAGATTAGGTACACATACGCATGACCAGGGGGACCGAAGATCACGCTGGTGGCTTTAGTCAGACCACGCGCCGAGTGCGCCGCCAGGTCGCCTTCGCCCAGATAAGCTTCGGTTTCAGTGATACGGCCGGCGATTTGGCCGTGGACGATTACTTTGCCAAGCAACTCCCGCGCCACGGTGATCGTGTCGCGTTCATAAAACGCGCGAGTCAGTATTGGAGCATTGAGAAGATCTTTCACTTCAGTTCAGGCTACACTGATTTTTTAGTCACTATGAGGCTCTTTACCGCAATAGACCTAAATTCTTCTTCGAAGGCGAGGCTGGGCGCACTGCTTGCTAAATTCAGACCTGCCGCTAAACTCAACTGGAGCCCCGTGGACAACCTTCACATAACCACGAAGTTCATCGGGGAATGGGAGGCAGACCAATTGCACGAACTGGAATTAGCGCTAAGCAGGGTGACCGTCGCGGGCGCAATTCCCATTGGCCTTAGGGGATTGGGCTGGTATCCCAATCCTCACAATCCGCGCAGCTTTTGGGTGGGCATTGACGCCGGTGAGCCCCTTGCGGCCTTAGCTCGCTCCACCAATCAGGCGCTGGTCGATTTGGGTATTCCGGCCGAGCCCAAGCCCTTTTCGCCTCACCTCACGTTAGCCCGAATTAAAGGGGAAGTTGATCTGCGCCCCTTGCGTTCGGCAATTATAGACTTGCCGTCAGTCGAGTTCGGCGAGTTCGAGGCGCGCGCTTTTCATTTATACTTGAGCGAACTCCATTCCTTTGGCTCGGTCTACACAAAAATTGCGGAGTTCCCTCTAACAACATGACGCCTGTCCTTCTCTTAATTGCCGCTTATTTGATCGGAGGAATTCCGTTCGGCTACCTACTAGTGCGGTTGACCACGGGGTCCGATGTGCGTGAGCTGGGCAGCGGCAACATCGGCGCAACGAACGTATTGCGGACCACAGGGCGGATGGCCGGCATTGTTACCTTGCTGCTGGATATTGCAAAGGGTTGGTTCGCTGTATGGTTGATGGGACACTTTACCAAGCAAGATCCCATATGGCTGGCTTTGGCGGCGATCGCCGTGATTTTAGGCCATGGGTTTTCTATTTTCCTGAAGTTTCAGGGTGGCAAAGCGGTGGCTAGTTTTGTGGGCGCGTTTCTGTACCTCACGCCCCTTACCGTAGCCGCCACCACGATTTTGTTCGTTGCCGCGGTTTGGTACACCCGCCATATTTCTTTCGGATCGATTGCCGGCGCCGCGATGTTCCCCCTTGGCGTCTGGATGATTGAACATCCGCCGGCCCCCGTGTTACTAGCAAGTATTGTCGGCGGAGTGTTCGTTATCTGGCGGCACTGGTCGAATATAGAGCGGTTGATGGCTGGGACGGAGAATGTGTTTACTTTTTCGAAGAAATCGACATGAAGCAACTTACCGTATTAGGCGGAGGCAGTTGGGGGACGGCGCTGGCCATGGCGCTAGCTCCGCGATTTTCCAAAGTGCGCCAATGGGTGTTTGAAACGGACCTTGCCGCGCGTATGCAAGCCTCCCGCGAGAACGACGTGTTTCTGCCTGGGTTCAAGTTGCCCATGAACCTCACCGTACACACAAAACTGGCCGATGCCGTGGTAGGCGCCGATGTAGTTTTGGGCGTTACTCCAAGTCATCATCTGCGCCGCGTTTACCAGCAGGCGAAGCCGTTGCTGAATGAGCAAATGATTCTGGTCAGCGCGACTAAAGGCATTGAGAATGTGACCTTGTTTCGAATGAGCGAAGTGATTTTTGAGGTCACCGGCTACAAAGCGGCAGTGCTCTCCGGTCCCAGTTTTGCGAAGGAAGTGGCCAAGGGCGAGCCCACGGCGTGCGTGATCGCCTCTGAATATCCAGGCCTGGCGCGAGCCGTGCAAAGCGCTTTTTCCACGCCATCGTTTCGCCTGTACGCAAATAACGACCCCATCGGCACGGAGATCGGCGGAGCACTGAAGAATGTTATGGCGATAGCTTCGGGAGTTTGCCACGGCTTGGGATTCGGATCGAATACTTCGGCTGCGCTGATCACGCGCGGCCTCGCGGAGATGACGCGATTGGCGGTGAGTCTCGGCGGTCAGCACCAGACGCTTTCGGGTTTGGCAGGGGTTGGGGATCTTGTGTTGACCACCACTGGCGGCTTGAGCCGGAATCGCTCGCTGGGAATTGAACTGGCAAAGGGACGCGCTTTAGAGGACATCATAAGCTCGACCAAGATGGTGGCCGAAGGCGTCGAGACCACACGGGCCGGTCGGGACTTGGCCCGGAAGCAAGGTGTCGAGACCCCGATCACCAACATGATGTACTCGGTGCTGTTTGAAGGGAAGCCGCCGAAGATGGCCATTCGGGAATTGATGGAGCGGTCGCTCAAGACGGAGTAGTGTACCCGATCAGATGGAATCTCTGGTCAGGATTGTGTTCATTCTTTGAACCCACCAGCTTCGACCAAGTCACAAGACCGGTCTTCGTAGTGAAGTTATATATAGGAACTCGCATTTTCAACGCGGGCTATCGCGAGGAAACAGCACAGGGGACTCCTAAGGCGTGTGATCGCTCTGCTGTTCCATGGATAGCGCGCCCAAATTGGAGGGTCGAGGAAGAGCAATTTATCAAGACGTTCCCAGTAATCTAGTTCGATGTGAGCCTGATGATGAATACTGCGCAGGGTGCCAAATGGGACCTCCTGCTTCTTTGGAAAGATTGCCGTATCCACGACCGATTCCACGTGGCGCATGAACTTGACGTGGCTGCCCTTTTGGCCGACTTCTACAAAACCAGCCGCCTCCAGCTACCGCATGATCTCGCGTAAGGGTTGTGGATTAAGCCGCGCCAACATCAACCTCAATTAACCGGACCTGAGGAGCGCGTGTGGCGCATGGCGCCTCAACATAAAGCTCCAGAGCCTCTTTAAGGTTCGAGAGCGCTTCCTCTTCCGTCTCGCCCTGGCTTGCGACGCCGATTTCCAGGCATTGGGAGATATACCAGTCTCCCTCTTTCCAGACGCCAGCGGCAAACGGGCGTTTCATTCTGCTATTGTTTCACAACCGTTGACGAAGAAGAGGCAGTCCCAGCAGTAAGCGACCTGACACTTATCTCCGATTACACCGAAGAGCATTTTGGAGCGGCGCAAGCACGCCGTGCGGCGATAGCTATTTATGACACAGCCGATTTTGTGAAAGAAATGCCTCACCGTGGATGACCAGGCCGCAAGCCGGGGACACGGGAGCTTATCGTCTCCGGTTTTCCATTCATAGTTATCTACCGCGCGAGAAAAAAAGCGGTTGAGATCGTCCGCATCCTGCACGGTTCGCAGCAATGGCCGTAATGGTTCCAGAAGGGGTCCTTTGTGCAACGAATTGGCCTGCTTTCAAGAGCCCGTTTATGGGTATGTTTGTGCGTCGTACCTGAAGAGTACAATGCTAGCCTGAGGTTTTGAAAATAGATGGAATATCCAATGGAAGGCCGCCTTCGCGATGAGCTTCTCGACATCCGAGAAGTGTTAAGCAAATCTGCGTCTGAAGAAGCGAGGGCTTCATTCCGCAAGTTCGTGCCAACGTCGGTAATGGTCTACGGCACACGGCTCCCGGCTATAAATGAGCTTGCCCGTCAACATAAGGCAAGTGGTTTTGATTTGGCTTTGGCGCTGTGGGGCTCTGGTGCGTTCGAAGAACAGCTTCTTGCTGCCAAGATTCTCGGCTTTGCAGCCCGCGACAATCCAGAGAGGGCCATCGCGCTTGTGCTTGAGTTCTCTAATGACATTGCGGATTGGGCCGTCTGTGACACTTTAGGAATGCAATCAGTGAAGAGCATCGCCGCAAAGAACGAAGACAAAATTGTCGAAACCGCGCGCCAATTGTCTAACTCATCGCTGATGTGGCAGCGCCGTCTAGGCATAGTGCTCCTTACTCACTTCGCGAAGAAGCCTTCCAAAAGAGCAGAGATTTTGGAAATACTGAAACCTCTCCGAATAGAGAAACAGCACTACATCAAAAAGGCGATAGTGTGGATCGACAAAGATCTTGGGTGATTGTGAGTTGCTACTGTGTTTTGCCAAATCCCGTAGGATTCCGATGTTCCACAAAGGGTCCTTTGTGAAACATGGCATTATCGGTTAACGCTGCGATCATTTCAACCGCCGCCATCGTCGTTCCAGCCATCGGAGGATAAAGTAGGCCGCTCCACTGTAGAGGGCCACACTAACGCCATATACGATCCACAGCGAGGCGCGTCCCCATGAACTCGGCGCGACTAATGCGGCCATCATTCCGGGAAGTAACAGAAAGAACGGGATAGGCGCTGCCAACTGATTTCTTCCGAGCAATTCAATCACGCCGACGAAACCACCGCCAATTCCGCACGCCGCTACCGCTAGCCTCACGTCACGATCATACACCATGATGAGTTTTCGAGTGTGTCGCACATAAGGGTAAGTTTCGGGACGAAAAACGTGAACAAAATAACAAACATTGACAATCCTCGTTATCACTGATAAGTTTGGGGGTTAGGAGGACTTCCCATGAACGTGTCGCTTACCCCGGAACTAGAACAATACGTCAGCGCCAAAGTCGGATCGGGCCGCTACAACTCCGCAAGTGAAGTAGTGCGCGAAGCCCTGCGGCTATTAGAAGAGCACGACACCGCGCGGGCTGCTCAATTGGCGGAGTTCAACGGAGAACTTGGGCGACGCCTTGCCTCCCTTGATCGCGGCGAGAGTGTTGACCCTGCCAAAACCCGCGCCCGCTTGCAGCGCAAGTCCGAAGAACGCCGGAACACGCGCCCGTGAACAACTACATCCTCAGCGTTGATGGGGATGTCGATCTTGATGACACCTGGGAGTACATCGCTGCTGATAGTGTCGACGCTGCTGACCGCTGGATTGGTAAATTGTTTGATGCATTCGAGGCCCTCGGCCACACACCCGGCATGGGCCACCGGCGCGAAGACTTGACTTCGTATCCGGTTTTTTTCTGGCCGGTTGACGCGTACCTCATCGTCTACCGCGCATAGCGCCGCCCCATTGAAATTGTGGCCGTGACGCAGGGTTCCCGCGATATTCCGGCGTTCCTAAGCCGTAGGTTTCAGGCTATCCAAAAATGACGGATCTCCCCCACTCTGCGCAAGGTGACTGGTGCGAGGTCGAGAGCAGTTCCACTTCATTACCGATATCGCGACTTTCGGGTGGGTCAAGCCGTTTGTGGTGTGAACTCTCGTTGTTTAGATTGGGATGATTCGGGCTCCCGAATCTAGACGCCGCAGGTCGTGCGGATCGCTCGAGACTATGGGATCTCGTCCCTTCCTTGCAAGAATAACGACGGACGCATCGACAACATCGGAAGTCTTGGTGGCCCCGCAGAGTTCTCCGCACGCACGGGCAAGCTCCGCGTCAAGCGGAACAATTTCCACTTCCTCACTCCGCAAGAACCGCGCTAGCGTAACCTGAACACGGCCATCCCGCCACGCTTGTCCCAGGACGCCCGAAGGCACCCGAAAAACGCTCCCCTGTGCCAGCGCCTCACTCAGCAGGGCGATCATGCGCTTATCGCCGCGATCCAGCGCGATCAGCGCACCCGTATCCAGCGTTATCCCCGCCGCTGCGATGCCAGCGCGCTTTTTGCCCACTTGGTCTCCTCCGCCCCTGGCCGGCCATGTTGTTCGATCAAGTCGAGGAGCAGTACCCGGAGGGATTCCCGTTCTTCCTGTTCTGCCAGCGCTCGGGCAATGTAGCCCGACACAGAATCCGCTCGTCCAGCACGGACTTCACGGTGGACTCTGGCCAGTTGATTCCGGGGCAGAGTGATCGCAATTTTCGCCTTTGTCATACCACAATCATACCGCCCTTGCGCCG
>JANXXI010000286.1 GCA_025350695.1 Acidobacteriota bacterium | reverse complement strand
AGACCGTAAGTGATCGTGAAATTTGGCTTCAGCCGAAATTCGTCTTGAGCGAAAAAGAACTGATCGTAATACCTGTAGGATTGGAACTTCGGCACACCTGGCAGGAAGCTGTTAATTGAAGCAGTCTGCGCCACGTCATCCACCAAATCCTGGAGGTTGTTATAAACCAGCCGCCCGCGCAACGTGGGGTTGAAGTCCTGATTCTGATCCTGACGCCGGAAGTCGATACCGAACTTCATGTTGTGACTGCCCTTGATCCAGGTCAGATTATTGATCAACTGATAGTTGGTCAGGTACTGCGATTGCGGTAGATTCACAGCAAGGCCGATGGCGGTGCGGGAAGCAGCATCGTTGAATCCAGCCAAACCGAATTCCGGGATTTCAATCGAAGGAATTGTCGCTGCCCTGGAATCCGCGGCATTGGTCACTGAGGTAACCCGTTGAAATCCAAACCGCATTTCGTTGATCACATTAGATTTCAAGGAAGTGGTTAGAGCAACACCGGCGGAATTACGCTTCGCGGGGGTCGACGCCGTCAGCCCGGGAGGAACCGCTTGGCCGGATACCGACGTCCGCGTGTCGCTGCCAAAACGCATCATCAACGAGTGCTTGTCGTTGAAACGATGATCACCACGACCGGTCCATTGCCAGGCGTCGAACGTATTCGGAGCTGCTCCGCTTAGCGTGCCAAGCGGTACCGTGTAGGTCTGTCCGTTTCGAAGCAAGCGCGCCGTGGCTCCGGTAGCTTGCTGCGCGGCAGGAAGGAAATCAAGTACCGCCTTTACTTGGGGCAATGTTCCCGCAACCGTGTTGAGAATATCCTTACCTGCCTGCGTCGGCGCGCCGCCGATGGCTGTTCCGCTGGCGAATCGATGATCGGTCCAACGCAGACCGGAAAAGAAAAAGAATGTCTTATCCTTGATCACCGGCCCGCCCACAGTAGCGCCAACCTGATTCTGTACGCGCCAGGGAGCCTTGGTAAAAGTGCGCTTGTCGAGATTGCTGCGCGAATTAAGCGCGTTTCCATTGTAAGACCAGTAACCAGAACCGTGGAAACCATTCGTTCCGCTCTTTGTGATGATACTTACAACCGAACCGGCCGAGCGACCGTATTCGGGAAGGAACTGGTTAGTGATCAACCGGAATTCCGCCACGGCGTCAGGGTTGTTCACTTCCTGAACCAAGCCTGTGACGGACGGATTATTGGAATCCTGCCCGTCGATCATGAAGTTATTGGAGCGCGTCCGCATTCCATTGACGGAAAATGAAACTCCGCCGGAAGCAAATGTGCTGTTGCCGCTGGATAGTTGGCTGACGCCGGCTACCTGAAGCGCTATACCCAGCACGTTGCCGTTGGCGGCTAGAGGCATTTCCGTAATGCGCTTACCGTCGAAGTTTACACCGACTTCGGCATTGGTTACGTTAACCAGCGGTACGGCACTAGTGATCTCAATCGTTTCTGAAATTGACGATACCTTCAAAGAGATGTCCAGACTGGGCCGCTCATTCAACAGCAAGGTGACAGGACCCTGAATCACTTTGGCAAAGCCGGCGGCATCTACAATCACCTGATAGCGGCCAGGCTGCAATTGCAAAGCCCGGAAGCGGCCCTCCGTATCCGTGGTCGAGTCACGGTTAATGTTTGTGTCTAAGTTCTTGACGGTCACCTTGGCGTTTGGAATCGCCGATCCGGTTGGGTCTTTTACGACACCAAGAATTTCTGAGGTAACTGATTGCGCCGTGGCCAATCCGGCTAGGCAAAGGATGGTTGCCAATAGGCATCGTAAACGTTTCATAGGTTCCCCCTAATAACTAGCCACTCCTCGAAACGGGGCAGAGTGCTCAAGCTTAACCTAATTGTAATGCCGAATTCGTGAACAATGCTAGGGGGTGATGCTGGGGACGCGAGTCTCAGGAAAAAATGACGCCAGTAACGCCTTTCGGCGACACTGGCGCCCCTGTCATGCACAAGGCAAAATGGTCAAAACTTAGGGACTCATCATTCCTCAATAAACCAATGTTAGAGAGGCCTTCCAGTAAGTTAGGATAGTAACATGCGAATTACTTAGTTGCAACGAAAACGTTTTGTTACTAATAGACTACTTAGTACCATAAGTGGCGATATAAAACGTTTTCTTTTCGGGCGTACAAAGCATCACAAATGCTGACAAATGATTTCAGTCTTTTGGGATGACCACTCGTATCACGCGCTCGCGAATGATTGGTTCAATACTCGTCCTCACCTGGTCACCCACCCTGACTGTAACTTGATACCGCCCCGCAAAAACCCGCCCTTGGTATGCTCCATCCGCACCGGTCCGGCCTAAAAGGTTCGACCACCATTCCTTGAACCACAGGTTGTTCCAGGCGATAGCATTGGGTTTTGAAGACCAATCGGCCCTGTACATGGCGCCGGCCGGCAGCCAGTGGCGGCGTTCCCAAAACCCCCACATCAGGAAATCTTTGAATCGCGGCTGGCCAAAAATGTAAGTGGCAAACTCACGCGTGTAGTCAGCCTGCATCGCCTCATCCGGCGTGTTGATGTCAAACTCCGATACCGCATAATCTAATGGAAATGCTTGCACATAGCGATCAACAACACTATGAACGACGTCCATCGATTGAGGCGAGCCGAAGTGGGATTGAAAGCCGAAGCCGTCCACCGGAGCGCCATTGTCGACCAGATACTTCAAGAAGGCAAACGAATAATTAGTATGTGGGCCGTTGGGATTTCCGCTTTCAAACTGGTCGTAGTCATTCAAGAAAAGCCTCGCTCCGGGCTCCAATTCCCGCGCCATTTCAAACCAACGAATCGCCTCCCGATTTCCAAGAACGCCATTCGATGCAGTTACACCGGCCACGCCACCCAGGCGTCCTTGAACGTCATTATTGTCGAACGGTTCATTGAGGACGTTCCAGTTGTAGAGTCTGCCTCGAACGCCTTCATCTTGCAGCACGGAACGGAAACGCTCTTCGATACGAGCCCGCAGCACGTCCGGAGTCAGATTGACCAAACCGTTGGGCATGTTACGGAAACTAGGCCAGATCAACACGTGGCCCCGCACGCCGATTCGTTGTTCCGTCAGCCAATCAATGGCGGCGCGTGTTTGTTCCTTGGTAAAACCGCAATTGACGCAGTCAAAGAAGGGCCACTTCAAATCGTTCTCCAGAACGGAGGTATTGAAGTGCGTGGTAATTCTCGACCGATATTGATCGGCATCGAAACCCGTTCCCATCGGCCCCGCCGCCGCCACGGCCGAACCAAAGCGGAACTTGTGATTCAGCTGCTGAACGGTCACTTGGGCGTTCGCAACCGGCTCACCCTCAGAGTTTGTAACCATCACGGTAAATGGCTTCTTACGATTGGCCTCAATTGATTCAAGGGCGCGTAAACGCCATGCCGCGTTCAAATCTCCGCGGCCTGGGTACGTGAAACTTGTCGGCAACTGGTCCACCGTGGCGCGCTTACCGTAGTGGAGCAGCGTGATGCCTCCCAGTTCAAACTTCTGCGGCCCGGCGCCAAATTGAAAACGGGAGGCCACGGAACCGGGCGCGTAGTCAATGTTGATTAGAAAGGGTACTTGAAACAGGCGCCACTCATTAGATTCGGCGGGCAGCTGCAGCGTTAGCGACTTGGAAAAATCACCGGAATTGCGCTCCACCACGGTCTGCGCTTGAATAAAAGGCTGCGCGCCCTCAAGGCGCCGCGCGTAGAAAGTTAAATGCATCACATCGTTGCGCGCCAAGGCACGATCAATGTTCCACGAAAGAGCCGCGCCGAAGATGGAGGCAGAGGCGCCACGCGTGGTAATCTGCACTGCCCGATTGAACCCGGGTCCATCCGCGGGCCCAACTACAGCTGATCCGCCGCCCACTGCACCATCGAAATAGGCACTGAATTTCGTCAGATCTCCGACTGGCTCCACGCGCTCACCCTTTGCCGAAAGTGGAGGCGCAGGGCCAAGATTCTTCCATTCAATGCCCCCCCAGTTCGTAGGTCTGCGGCCCAAACCCATGTTTGAAGATCAGGCGCAGATCGCCGGGCGCGAAGGTGGCATCGGCAGTCACATCGAAGCCGTAGGACGTCCAAATGTCAGTCTTCACCGGAAAGACCGTATCGAGCAGCGGCAGCCTGTAAATAGACTCCAAACTAACGTTAGCTCGCAGATTGAAGCCATCCTGCGGAGCTGTCTTCCGGGCCCAGAAAGTGAGCCGAAGCCGATCCAGCTTATTGATCGGTTGAGTATTTGCCCACTCCAAGCGCGAATCATCCATGGTCGGGCCCGGTTGTTGCGTGTCGATGCTAAGCGCTTCTGAAAATGGCCGTAATCCGACGCCGACACGTTTTACGGTGGCCGGGCCGGTCGAGCGAATTTCCGTCAAATAGGCAACCGGCATAAGGCTTTGGCCGAATGCTGCCGCTGTTAACAAAACCCCAAGGAGACGACCATACATAACTATTAATCTAACAACAATTCGCCTCTGCCCTGCTATCATGCACCTAATCCCATGCTAAAACCGGCACACTTAGTCTCACTGGCTCTGTTCACGATCACGCTTCAATCTCAGCCGCTCAATCCAACCCTCTGGCAAAATATGCGATGGCGCAACATCGGTCCTTTCCGCGGCGGCCGCACCGTCGGCGCCACCGGAGTTCGCAGCCAACCCAACGTGTTCTACATTGGAGTCAACAACGGCGGCGTCTGGAAGACTAACGACTATGGCCGCACCTGGAAACCCATCTTCGATTCGCAACCCACCGGATCAATAGGCGACATCGCCGTCTCCCAATCGAACCCCAACGTAATCTACGCAGCCAGCGGTGAAGGCCTCCAACGTCCCGATCTTTCAGTTGGCGATGGCGTTTATAAGTCAACCGACGGCGGAGCCTCATGGCGCAATATGGGCCTGCGCGACGCCCAACAACTTGCCTCCATCATTGTCGATCCATCCGATCCCAATCGCATCTTCGTCGCCGCGCTTGGCCATCCCTATGGAGCTAACCCCGAACGCGGCGTCTATCGCTCGCTCGATGGTGGCGAGACCTGGCAACGCATCTTATATAAGGATGAAAACACTGGCGCGATCCAAGTTGCGTTCGACCCGAAGGACCCGCAAACCATCTATGCCGACATGTGGGCTGCACGCCAAGGCCCTTGGGAAAACGGCGCCTGGACCGGCCCGGGCAGTGGCTTGTTCAAATCGACCGATGGCGGCGCCACATGGCGGCAACTTACGAAAGGCCTTCCCACCTTCGCCCAAGGACTTGGCCGCATCGGCATCGGCATTGCCGCAAGTAATCCGAAAATTATCTACGCCACCGTCGAGGCCGATCGCGAATCGGCCGGCATCTACCGTTCAGAAGATTCCGGCGAGTCATGGCGACGCCTGACCGGCGATGGCCGTCTATGGGGTCGCGGCTCAGATTTCGCCGAAGTCCGCCCCCATCCACAAGACCCCGAAACCGTTTATGTCGCCAACACGGGAACTTACGTTTCCACCGACGGCGGCAAGACTTTCCGTGGCTTAAAAGGCGCGCCCGGCGGCGATGATTATCACCGCATTTGGATAAACCCCGATCGGCCAGAAGTGATGCTGTTCGCAGCCGATCAAGGCGCAGTGGTCACCGTCAACGGCGGCGAAACCTGGAGTTCCTGGTATAACCAAGCCACGGCGCAGTTTTACCACGTCTCGACCGATAATCAGTTTCCTTACTGGGTTTATGGCGGCCAGCAGGAGAGTGGCTCGGCGGGCGTGGCGAGTCGTGGCGATTATGGAGCCATCACATGGCGCGACTGGCGCACCGTCGGCGCCGAAGAATACGGTTACGTCGCGGCTGACCCGCTTGACCCAAACATCATCATCGGCGGCAAGCTCACGCGCTTCGACAAGCGCACCGGCCAGGTGCAGAATATCGCGCCGGAACCCGTGCGGCGCGGCAGCTATCGCTTTCTGCGCACCGCCCCCGTGCTGTTTTCGCCGGTCGATCCGCACGTGCTCTACTACGCCGGCAACGTGCTGTTTAAGACGACCACGGGCGGCAAATCGTGGCAAGTGATCAGCCCGGACTTGAGCCGCGAAAAGAATAGCGTGCCAGATAGCATTGGCGTGTACCGTGAGCCCTCTATGGAAACCATGGCCCGCCGGGGAGTGATCTACACCATCGCGCCATCCTTCAAAAACGTGAATACGATTTGGGCCGGCACCGACGACGGCCTCATTCACCTAACTCGCGACGGTGGTCGTAAGTGGACCAATGTTACTCCGCCGGAGCTTACAAGTTGGAGTAAAATCTCGCTGATGGAGGCCTCGCACTATGACGATGAAACCGCCTACGCCGCCATAAACTGTTTCCGCCTGGATGACCTGCGCCCGCATATTTACCGCACGCACGATAGTGGAAAGACCTGGAAGCAGATTGTAAATGGCATCCCCGCCAACGAAGTGGTGAATGCGGTACGCGAAGATCCCAAACGTAAAGGGATGCTGTACGCTTCAACCGAACGGTCTGTTTATTTCACGCTGAACGACGGCGACACCTGGCTGCCCCTGCGGTTGAACATGCCCGCAACGTCGGTTCGCGACATCGTGGTGCATGACGATGATCTGGTGGCCGGTACCCATGGGCGCTCCTTCTGGATTCTCGACAACCTGACGCCGTTACGCCAACTCAACGTAATTGTCGCCGCCTCAGGCGACCATCTGTTCAAGCCGCAACTTACCCACCGCGTGCGCCGCAGCGTCAATACCGATACACCCATTCCACCCGATGAACCGATGGGCCAAAACCCGCCCGACGGCGCGATGATCGATTACATCCTCGATACAGAAACTTACGGGCCACTTACTCTTGAGATCTTTGACGCCAAACGAAGGTTAGTCCGCCGCTTTTCGAGCGCAGATAAGCCGGAAGTAATCGATGAGACAAAGCAAGCCTACCCAACTTACTGGTTCCGTGACCCACGCACTCTGCCTACCAAAGCCGGAATGCAGCGTTTCGTGTGGGACTTGCGCTACGCGCCCCCCGAAGGTTTCCCCCGCACGTTCCCCATTTCAGCGATCTACCGCGATACGCCGAGTGATCCTGAGGGCCCGCTTGTCCCCCCCGGCGCTTATACCGTCCGCTTGACCGTAGGCACGAAGCAGATGGAGCAACCTCTGGAGATCCGCATGGATCCGCGGGTGAAGGCAAGCCCTTCGGACATCCAGAAGATGTTCGACGCCTCGTACCGATGCTATGACAATATCGCCAAGATCCGCGGGCTGCCGAAGAACGCGGAACTGGATAAGCTGGCCAGCGAGTTCCTGGAGTTGATGAAGATCACCGAAGAGGCAGACGCGGCACCCACGGCCCAGGCGCTCGAGACAATCTCAAAGCTGGATAAGACCTTCAAGGAAAAGCTAGCAACACCAAAACAATAAATACCCTTGACCTCCAAATCCACAAAACAAATTCCCCCAACCCCTTGATATCAGGACACAATCGCTTTACGTAAACAATTCTGTACAAAACTTAGCCTGTATATCAAGCTGTTCCAATGCGATCCTCTGGACGCAACACCACCGGTGTTCGCCCGCAGTTTCATGCATTCAAGCGTTCCAATACGCAGCCATCTCGTTTTGCCGATCCAAGAATCTTTTTCTCGTACGGTTGCTCGGGCTGCGGCTACTTTACGACCAAGGGTAAGTGTAGACAAAACATACCTTGAGAGACCAGGTCGTCATTTTAATGGGTATTTTTAGTGTGGGATAGAAAATATCCCTTGGTTTTTCACGTCCCGGAGTTAACTTTGACGGCCCGTTTGGCGATCCGTGCGAGTGCCAGACGAGAGAGCTTCTCCATCCGATTGGAAAGCGAAGCTGCGCCGAGGGTCCTTCTAAACCAGCCAACTGAAACTTCAGCCCGCCTTGAGTGAAGGCGATATTGGCGCCTCGCGACCTTGCCACGAATTGGACCTCGGCCCCAGCTTGACCTAAGTTCTATTCAAGAAGAGTTCAGAGAATGGCTCTCTTGGGGATACCGCCCATAGAGGAAACAAAACGAAAATAGATAGGAACCGGACTCGCGTTTTCAATATTGACCTTATCAGAATTTTGCTGTTGACTCACGAATCAAAAGTACTATATGTCAAAGTACTGTGCGCGAACAGAGATAGAATAGACAGACCATGCCGAAAACAGCCCGACGACAGTTCTTGAGCGCTCTTGCAGCCGGCTCGGTTGCATTGCAGCTGAACGCCCAACAAAGCACGCCTTACGTTCCCAAACAGAGCGATCGGCCTGAGCCGCTGACCGGTGAAGAGCCTGGCTTCGAAAGCATTTTCGATGGCAAGACACTTAAGGGTTGGGAAGGCGATCCGAAATATTGGCGCGTGGAAGGCGGCGAGATGGTGGGCGAGATCACGCCTGAGACCGTCATCAAAAGCAATACCTTCATTATTTGGCGTGGCGGTGAGCCGGCCGATTTTGAGCTGAAGGTCGACTTCAAGATTACCGCCCAGGGCAACAGCGGCATCAACTATCGCAGCGTGGTTGTGCCGGACAAGGTTACGCCAACCAACCGCTTCGCCATGCGCGGTTATCAATGCGACATCGATGGGGCGCGTCGCTATACGGGCAATAATTACGAAGAGAAAGGCCGCTTGTTTCTGGCTGAACGCGGATCGGTGACGCGGATCACCGGTAAGCAGAAGCCGGTTATCTTGTCCAGCACTGGCGACATGAAGGATCTTGCGAAGATCGTCCGCGACGATTGGAATGCAGTGCATATCATCGCGCGGGGTAATGTCCTGATGCACCAGATCAACGGGTACGCGATGGCCGTTGTTATTGACGATGATCCGCAGGGCCGAATGATGAAGGGGCTGATCGGCGTGCAAGTGCACGTGGGCCCCCCGATGCAGGTGCGGTACCGGAATTGGCGGCTGAAGAATTTGTAAATAACACCTGGCTCCCGCTGTTGCCATGACCGAGCCCACCGGCCGAAGGTGAGGAGTTCGCAGCAACGTACGAAAAATCGATGATTGGCGGTGGCGTGGCCAGTGGGTTTGATTCGGCGTTCAAATGTGGAGTTGCTTAATTTGACGCGGTAAATGGATTTGAAGGCGAAGAATTTCATGACGCACCACGTGAGCAGCGATGATAAGAAGTACGTCTACCAGTAGTCTTCCCGATAGTTAGGGCCATTAAGTTTACTCGTACGACGGAGATCATGGAAGAACATGTCTGACCGGGATTTCAAAGCCGATACTTCTGCTTTAGAAGCAGAGACGACTCATGACGGGCCAATGGCGGCTGTGCTGACTAAGGTGTTATCCGCTATTGGTTCAAACAACTTTGCGGAGTTGCCAAGTCACTTTACCGAGGACATCGAGTTGCACATTCACGGGTTTCCAGGGATGGACGGCGCGTGGCGAGGAAGGCCCAGGGTGCTGCAAGCCTTGGAGCAAAATTTTGGCAAAGTGGAGGCGCAGAAGACGTCTACCGAGTCCATGATTTGCCATGGCGTTCGATCGCCTTGTTAATTACTGAGACAGGGCGCTTAGAGGTCGATGGACGGGCCTACCATGTTCGAGGCGTGATTTGGTTTCTCTTCGCGGGGGAAAGGATCAAACGAGTAGAAGAGTTCCTGCACGAGAATATGATTGCGTAATCCAGCCCATCGGCGAGCTCAACGACCTGGAGAGGACCTAGGCAAAAGTGATACTCAATACTTCTCGAACAGGAACGCAGGTTTGATCGCCGCGAACGTGAGCAGTTCGCAGCGTTGTGAAATATTTTCGTGATCTAGGAAGCGATGAAACCGAAACGGCTTGACTCCGGGGGAGCCGTTGTTATATGACTGTAGAGCTCCAGTTTCAACGTTAACTCGCGAGGTGCTCTCCATGTCCCGTCCAGCACGTTATCTGCTCTGTGCCACGTTAGGCGCAGCCGCTCTCTACAGTCAAGGTTTCACCGGGTCGATTTCCGGCTTGGTCACCGATTCCTCAGGCTCCGTTGTCGTCGGCGCCTCCATCACCGTCACCGACCTTTCAAGGAATGCCAACTTCCGGGCATCCTCCAACTCCACCGGCTTTTATGTTGTTTCTCAACTTCCGCCGGGGTCTTATAAGGTCAGCGCAGAGCACGCCGGCTTCCGCCGCTTTGTGTTGGACGGCCTACCGTTGACCACGCAGCAAAGCGCCACCGTAAACGTTCCGTTAGAAATTGGGCAGACGTCCGAACAAGTGCAGGTGACCGGTGAAGCGCAACTCATTGAAGGGGCCACGTCCACTCTTAGTGGTTTCGTCGAGAACAAACGCATTCTGGATTTGCCACTGAATGGCCGAAACATCTACCAGCTAACCGCCCTTGTGCCCGGCGTATTTTTCGTACGCCAAACCAGCGGCGTGGCGGACTCGTTCACCGCGAATCGCTTCGTGGTGAACGGCGGTCAAGAGTCCACGTCCGACATTATTTTGGACGGCGTGTCGGCCACCGTGTCTCATAACATCACCAACATCCCCGCCGTCAGCGCGATTCCCTCGGTCGAAGGAATTCAGGAATTCCGCATCCAAACCAATGCCTTCGCGGCGGAATACGGCCGTTCAGGCGGTGGCGTCGTGACGCTAGTAACCAAGAGCGGAACCAACACGGTGCACGGCAGCGTGTTTGAATTCCTACGCAACTCGGCGCTTGACGCAAACAATTTCTTCGCCAACCGCCAGGGGCGCGCCCTCACCAGTTTCAAACGGAATCAATTCGGCTTCTCGCTCGGCGGTCCGGTGTACATTCCGAAAGTTTATAACGGCCACAACAAAACGTTTATCTTCGGCGTTTACGAAGGCCAGCGCATTAAAGCAGCCAGCTTAGCCCAGCACACAGTGCCAACGGCTCTTGAACGCGCCGGAGACTTCTCGCAAACTTTCAATGCCGCCGGCCAAATGCGGCAAGTGTTCGATCCGTTTTCCACACGCGCCAATGGAGCCACATTCATCCGCGACGTCTTTCCGGGTAACAAGATTCCAGCCAGCATGATCAGCCCTGTGGCGGCGAAGTCCCTCACTTACTACCCACAGCCGAACGCCCCCGGCCTGCCCTTCACGCGCACTAACAACCTTGTCCTTCAAGACGCCTACCCACAACCGCAAGATCGACTGGAAATGAAGATCGATCACAACTTCAGCGAACGCCGCCGCATGTTCGGCCGCTACACTTTCATGGATTCGGTTTACTCCAAACCGAATTTCTGGGGCAATGTAGCCGACCCTGGCTGCTGCGATCCGATGAATCAGCGCTTGCAGAATGGCGCTGTTGATTACACCGAAAATATCGGCTCAACCATGGTTCTGAATCTGCGCTACGGTTTTGGAAGAGTTTCAGGAAACCGGGTGCCCTGGTCCTCGACATTCAGCCGCGAAAACGGCTTCAAAGTGGCGTCGCTCGGCCTGCCATCTTCGATTGACGCTATCAGCGACCATCAAGTGTTCCCAACAATTACCGTTCAGGACTTCACGCAACTGGGACCGAACGGCGGCGACATTTATTTCATGGGAGACACCTCGAACACCCTGGTAGCCGTGCTTTCGCGCGTACAGGGCCGTCATTCCTTGAAGTTCGGAATTGACGCGCGCTTCAACTACGTGAACTACGGGCAACTGGGTACCCCCAGCGGTACGTTCGATTTCCCGCGTGCTAACACGCAGGGTCCCGATCCGCGCACACCCACTGCCGTTGGCGGCGTAGGTTTCGGTTCGTTCCTGCTTGGCTTCGGCAATGGCAGCGTGACGCATCAAATCCGCCCAGCCAACTTTAATCGCTATTTCGCCTGGTATGTGCAAGACGATTTCAAGGTGAACAGCAAGCTAACCGTGAACGTTGGCTTCCGTTGGGATTATGAGGGTGGCGTGACCGAACGCTTCAATCGCATTACCGGCATTGACCCAGTGGCGAAGAATCCGTTGGCCGATACTTTGAAGCTTGACCTGAAGGGAATTGCCCAATTCGCCGGCGGTTCGCTGGGCCGTCGCGGGGCGCGCAATACCGATTTTGGTGAAGTGAATCCACGCTTCGGCATTGCCTATCAGTTGAACGCAAAGACTGTGGTTCGCACCGGGTACGGTATCTTCTTCGGCCTACCTTCTTACGCGGCCAGTTCCGGTTACACCGGCGGCGCCTTCTCCGGGAGCACCGCTTGGATTTCAACCAAGGATGGAGACGGTATCACGCCCTCCAATCCGTGGACAAATCCTTTCCCCTCGGGCTATACATTGCCGCTTGGGGCTAGCGCCGGTCCGAATGCCGCCCTAGGCCAAGGACTGTCTGGCGCATGGGAGCCCGCTTTGCGCCCCATGTACAACCAGCAATGGAATTTCACAATTCAACGAGCGCTGCCCGGAAACTCTGTTTGGGAAATTGCTTATGCCGGCAACAAAGGCACTAGGTTATCGCAGACGTACCAGTTCAACCAGCTCGATCCATCCTATTTATCGCAAGGAGCGGCGTTGTTGACGCAAGTTCCGAATCCTTTCTTCGGCATCATCCCAGCCGGCTTCGGCTTGGGTACGCCAACCATTCAACGTGGAAATCTGTTGAAGCCCTACCCGCAATATTCGGGCGTTTCAGCAACCAATGGCGGCTATGCGAACTCCAACTACCATGCGCTGCAGACGCGCTATGAACGCCGTTTTAACGCGGGCATGAGTTTCCTTGCTTCCTATACGTTCTCGAAAACATTCACCGACGCTTCCGACGGGCAGTGGAACGGATCCAATCAAATTCGCTCCTTCTATTGCCGTTCTTGCGAAAAAGCGGTTTCGTCCTATGACCAGCCGCATCGCTTGGCGCTTAACACTACTTACGAACTACCCTTCGGACGTGGCAAGAAGATGGCCAACAACATGAACATGGTTGCAAACGCTGTGCTGGGCAACTGGCAGGTGAACAGCATTGTTACTTTGTCGCAAGGTCTGCCCTTGTTTGCTTTCGGCGTAGCCAACAACAACTGCTTCTGCTTCGGCGGATCGCAGCGGCCAGACGCCACCGGCATTAGCCCCATCATTGCCGATCAGAACATTGATCACTGGTTCAACACGGCGGCCTTCGCCCAACCCGCGCCCTACACGTTCGGCAATCTTGGCCGGACCGTGAATACCGTGCGGCAATCGGCTGCGCATAACGTGGACTTCTCGTTGTTCAAGAATTTCCACCCGATGGAGAAAGTGCGAGTAGAGTTCCGCGCCGAAGCTTTCAACCTGACCAACACTCCTATTTTTGGTTTGCCCGGTACAACATTGGGCGGCGCAACTTTCGGTGTAGTTACAGGACAGGAGAACGGTCCAAGGCAAGTGCAGCTGGGTCTGAAGATCGTATTCTAAAGTGGAATCGAATACGCCGGACGCTAAGTCCGGCGTATTTTTCTTTCAGTCTTAGGATGCCAACGCGCCGTCAAGCCGAGCCAGAAACTCGCGCTCTTTCTCGCTCACCCGTTCCCCGCCGAAGCCAAGGAACCCGCCCTCTTTGGACGATTCGGCAACCCGTTGCGCTACCGAACGAATCCAGGTTTTGTAATCATTGACATCGCCAGGCGCTTTCGCATTGAGGGCCGCCAGCGCAGCTTGCGCCCGAGCGATAGCCGTGCTCTGCAAATCTTCCTTCATGTGTTGAGGATCAGCCGTGTGGGCGAAGGTTTTCAGCGATTCCTGCGCCGCCTTGATCTCCTCCTGCGACCCGAAAAGTTTGATGAGAGGATTGGGCGAGTCGGCTGCCTCCATGATCACTTTCACCGAAGTGAACATTTCACCAATACTACCGAACATACCGCTGGAACCGGCCACCCCAGTAGCCATCGCGATCATGTGAGGAGCGTCGCGTAGAGCAGCCCATTCGTCGGTTGTGAAGAGTTCTTTGTTAGTCATGGAAGTTTATGTTAGCAGAGTTATAAGGAGCACACTTTGTGAAGGGCTGACATACGCAAGCTCCCGGCCCCTCAAACGTGCGGATAGGCCTGAAGTAAGCCGGGCTTGATGGCTAAGGGCAACGGCCGCTCCGTCCCGCACGTGAGGGAACGCGCCTTCGTCTGACATCAACAATGGTCTCGCCTGATGTTCTCCCCCCGGCTTGCGTCCACATTCCACGCTAAACTAAATAGATCGAATGGAAGAAGATTTTCCTCTAGGGCTTGAAGTCGGCCCGCCCCGCAAAGACCCGGCTTGGGAGCGCGTGCAGTTGGCTCGCCACGCCAAGCGTCCCCACGCTGTCGACCACATCGAACGCCTCTTCACCGATTTCAGCGAAATCCATGGCGACCGTTTCTTTGGCGACGACCCGGCCATCATCTGCGGCATGGGCTTTCTCGATGGCCAACCCGTGATGGCCATTTGCCAGGAAAAGGGCCGCGACACCAAACAAAAAGTGCACCGCAATTTCGGCATGCCCAAGCCCGAAGGCTATCGCAAAGCCATGCGCGTGATGCACCTTGCCGCAAAGTTCAAGCGCCCCATCATCTGCCTGCTCGACACGCCTGGCGCCTACCCCGGCCTGGATGCCGAAGAACGCGGCCAAGCCGAAGCCATCGCCGTCAACCTACGTGAAATGGCCCGCCTGCCGGTACCCGTGATTTCCGTCATTATCGGCGAAGGCGGCAGTGGCGGAGCCCTCGCTCTCGGCGTCGCCAATCGCGTCTTCATGTTGGAGAATACGGTCTATAGCGTGATCAGCCCCGAAAGCTGCGCCGCCATCATTTGGCGCGATGCCGGCAAAGCCGAACTGGCCGCCGCCGCACTCCGGCTTACCGCGCCGGACCTGCTCGAGCTGGGTCTCATCGACGGTATTATTCCCGAACCTCCCGGTGGCGCGCACAATGATTACGACCTAACGTCAAGGTATCTGAGGGATGCGATTAAAAGGTCGCTAGCCGAGCTCAACGCCATGACCCCGTCGCAGTTGATCGACCAGCGTTATGAACGTTTCCGCAAAATGGGTAACTTCTTTGAGGAAATCGGCTAAGTGGCCACGCAACATAGAATCAGCGCGAAGACTGGGATTGTGATCGTGGCCACCATCATAGGTTTGGCTGTCTTGGTCTTTTGGTCCAGCATGGGGCTGACGGCCTATCGCGTCGAAGTTTGCATGGCTTACGAGGGGCGATCCGCGTGCCGCACGGCATCGGGTGCGGATAAAGAATCAGCGTTGCGGACAGCATCGGATAACGCGTGCGCCCAGATTTCGTCCGGCATGACGGATTCGATGGCGTGCGGACGATCTGTCCCCACAAGTGTGAAGTGGCTGGACGGGAAGTAAGTTCCAGTTGAAGTAATGGAGACTCCTCCAGCTTGCCGAAACGGAAATGGCAGGCCGATAGGAAAGAACTGTCCTGAATTGGGAATGATCTAAAGAGTGTGATGTCAGCCCCAATCGAACTACCGGCTTCGGGAGTCAAATCAGGACGGCCGGAACTGTTGTTCCGCGCTCCTTCTCCTTACGCGCTGAAGAAACGAGCGGAACAGATCTTAAGCAGTCACGCCCGCGCGCAAGGTCTCAATCAATCCGTGGTTGCAAGCTCGTTCCACTGACGGCCCCGAACAATAACTTATCCATTCTTCTTCGTGCTTTTTTGGATTTCCCGGACCAGCGAAATAATCCCAGCCGCCGCACCCAGTAACAGGAAAACCACGGTCAAGTAAGTGGTGCCGAACTTGCCGTCGAGGAACTGCCCAATGAGGTATCCAATGACCACGCAGATAGGCAGCAGCGCCGCAAGGCCCATCACTTCGCCGAATTGCTCCGACATGGAACTCTTAGGTTTTGGCATCGATAGTCTCATAGGTTATGATAGCGTTCGATAAGGAGCTACATGGCCAACATACTTTCCATAGCTGGATCCAATTCCAAATACAAGCAGCCCCAAGCACCGCCCGCCGGGTTTTTGGCCGGCGTCTGGCACGGCATGATCGCACCGTTGATCTTCTGGATCAGTTTGTTCAAGGCCGGATATCGAGTCTACGAAACAACCAACAAAGGCCGCTGGTATGACTTTGGCTTCTTACTGTCCGTGGGCGCCTGGGCCTCGCATAACGAAGTTCGCTATGTAATTAACGACAGCAAGCTGCTTTGAAGATACGAATAGTCGGGATACTCCAAAGTAGTGACTGAACTAGAGGGTCAAGATTGAGAAGGCGTTCAAACAGGGTGTTCCACAAGAAACTTCCTTAAATCGTTTACGATGCTTTCGAGATCTTTGCCGGCCTGAAGTCTAGTTGCCCACCCGCGGCCAGGGTGGAGAACGTCCCAGTGCGGCATGCGACCTTGGTGGCGGCCTTTTCCTGCATCGTGATTCCCAAAACCAACGATCACTTGGTTCCACAATGGAGAGAAAGTTTGAATAAGAAGACTTTCACGTAGAGGGATCCAAATGTCATCAACAGCCAGATACCGGCAAAAGAATTCCTCGAGTTTAAGATTTGAAGTCACCTGGATGGACTCAGCATGCTCTTGCAAGCGATTATACAAGACACTTCCAGGGGCGCTGTCCAGTCCGAATCCTCCCTTTCTCGCTCCCGCCGGAACCGCCTTCCCAACGTAGATCGGAACGTCTTTGCCGTTGTTTGCCCTATTGCGCGCCGCCAGCGACTCATAATGCGCGAAATCGCCTTGGTAATAGATCGCGTAAACACCGGCCGCAATAAAGCTTTCGGATGGGGGAAGTGGGTTACGAGGTCTGCCAAGCAGTGCCTCGGCGACGCTTACGCCGAGATTCCGCTTGTCGAGCGGATTAAACGTGGGCTCAATTCGCATTGCCCAAGCTTCCCGTTGGAGCGGTGCTGCGACGTAAGTTTTTGTCGAATGTCGCTCGCGATAATCCTACCGAGCTCCACGGGCACAGCGTTTCCCAGTTGACGCATATTTTCGCTCCACGAGCTTTCGAAGATGAACTCTTCGGGAAACGTTTGCATGCGCGCCGCCTCACGCACGGTGAAGTAACGCACGTCGCCATTCGGGAAGGCGATCATGTTCTCTCCACCAGGAACGCCATGATCGCCGGCCTTCAGCGTTTTTGCCGGCTCATCAAGCGGCGAACCAGTGTGTCCAACATAAGATCGCGCCCCGGACTGAAAGACGTGATTGGGAATCTCACGTGCTCCCGGGCGCCGCGGATCAGGCAAATCGTGTATGCGATCTCGCACGGTTATCCAAGGGAGCATGGGGAACAGCGAAGCCTCAGCGATTCTATTTTCAATTCCTGTAGGTCGTTTGGGCCGCTGCTTTAGAGGAACTTGATGCCTCTCCCAATATTCTCCAGTTCCCCACTGGTCAACCCAGAGCATCTCCTGGGAATGTGTTTCCTTAGGGAAGGACCATTCGATACCCAGATCCTCCCGGAACGCTGCTATGAAGACACGTTCGCGCCGTTGAGGAACTCCGTAGTTTGCCGCATTCAGAAGTTTGGGAACGACGTTGTAGCGGAGCCCGCGATATCCCTTGCCGCGCGCCGTGACGTATTTCTCAAGGCGCGTGCGATGATCGAGCCAGGCTTCATGTGGTTTGCGCGTCACCTTTGGAAACTCGAGCATGAATTGAATATAGGAAAAATAGTTCGCGAAGGATTGCCGGGTAAGTCCCTTAACGTTCTCAATCAAAATAGCCTTTGGACGCAAGGATACCACCGCGCGAATTGTATCCGGAAAGAGATTTCTGTCATCTTCGTAACCTCGGTGTTTTCCGCCGATGCTCCATGGTTGGCATGGCACCCCCGCCGCTAGCAGATCGATGCTGCTTTCGAGTCGTCCAAAATCGAAGGCCTTAACATCTGTTTCCTCAAGTTTCCAGTCACGAACATGCTCCAGCTGTCTAGCTTGATTTGCACGAATCGTATTACAAGCATCGTGATCCAATTCAATGACCACTTCATGGTGAAAACCTGCCTGCGATATGCCAAGCGCCAGACCGCCCGCGCCAGAGAAGAGTTCCACCGATTTCATTTAACAGACTCCAGAAAGTTCTCGATTCGCTCAGTCAAGTAACTTCGATTTTTAAGTTGGCACTCCCAAATCACGAGTGCCTCCCATCCACTATTGCGTAGTTTCCTAAGATTCTTTTCGTCCCGCTTTCTATTTTGTTCGAACTTTGGCGACCAGAATTCTAGCTTGGACTTCGGAAGCCTTGTAAGATAACAGCGGGCGCCATGCCGGTGCCAAAAACAACCATGAACGAAAATTACCTTGCGGCGCCCAGTAAATACAAGATCAGGTCTACCTGGAAGGTGGGCGGAGTGGAGCCGGTAACGATAACCTAGGGAATAAACAAGCCGTCGGATGGTGAGTTCTGGCTTGGTATTCTTTGAACGAACTCGGCTCATTCTTTCAGATCGTTGGATAGGTGAGAGCGTATCCATTGCATTTACTTTTCTATAATTATAGCTTTACACGCCCTGGCATTAGCTGATTTTACCGGCGCCAGTTCGCTTAATAGCAATTTCTTCCGATCTCACTCTGCTAAACTCGAATCAAACCCTTATCAATGTGGATTGTCCGCCTAGCACTTAACCGTCCTTACACCTTTATCGTCATGTCGATGCTCATCGCCGTGCTGGGCGTCCTGGCGTCTCTGCAAATGCCGGTCGATATCTTCCCGGAAATCGACATCCCAGTAGTAAACGTTATTTGGAGCTACTCCGGCATCTCGGCCGACGAAATGGCCAAGCGCATTACCACCATCTTTGAGCGCGGCCTCACCACTACCGTCAACGACATCGAACACATCGAATCGCAATCAATCTCCGGAGCAAGCGTCGTTCGCGTCTACTTTCATCCTGGAGCGAAAGTGGAGATGGCCATTGCGCAAATCAGCGCTTTGTCCGGAGGTATCGTGCGCGTACTTCCGCCCGGCACCACTCCCCCTTCCATCATAAAGTACAACGCCGCTAGTGTCCCCGTTCTCCAACTGGCCCTTAGCAGCAAAACACTCAGCGAACAGCAGCTTTACGATCTGTCTCAAAATTTCATTCGCACCCAGCTCGCCACCGTGCAAGGCGCCTCCATGCCAACTCCTTACGGCGGGCGCGTTCGGCAAATCATGGTCGACCTCAACCCGCAATCCATGCAGGCCCACGGTGTTTCAGGCACTGACCTAAGCGCCGCCATGAACGCCCAGAACCTCATCCTTCCCGGCGGCGCCGCCAAGATTGAGGAACGTGAATATAACATCCGGTTGAACTCCAGCCCGGACACTGTAGAGGAATTCGGGGATCTGCCCGTGAAGATGTCCGGCAACGTTCTGGTGCGTTTCAAGGATGTCGCCAACATTCGCGACGGCTACGCCGTTCAGGCGAATATCGTCCGGCATGATGGCGGACGCGGCGCGCTGCTAACCGTACTCAAAAGCGGCAAAGCATCCACGCTCGACATCATCGAAAGCATTAAGAAGCAACTGGCTAAGGTGATGGAAGGCATGCCGCCGGAACTCAAAGTGGAACGGCTGTTCGATCAATCCATTTTCGTGCGGGATGCCATTACCAACGTGCTCCATGAAGCCGGTATCGCCGCCGTGCTTACCGCGTTGATGATCCTGCTTTTCCTCGGAAGTTGGCGCAGTACGCTGATGGTTTGCATCTCGATTCCGCTGTCCATCTTCACCTCGCTCTTCGTCCTTTACCTGTGCGGCGAAACGGTCAATACGATGACGCTCGGCGGCCTTGCGTTGGCCGTTGGCGTGCTAGTTGACGACGCCACGGTTGAGCTTGAAAATATCCACCGCAACCTGGGCCAACGCAAACCCATCCTCGAAGCAATCCTTGATGGCGCGCAACAGATCGCCGTGCCAACCTTCGTTTCCACGCTCTCCATCTGCATCGTCTTCGTCACCGTCATCTTCCTCACAGGCGCCGCGAAGTATCTATTCACGCCGCTTGCGATGGCCGTGGTGTTCGCCATGGGCGCTTCGTACCTGCTATCGCGAACACTGGTGCCCACCATGGCCCGATACTTGCTCCCGGCTGAAGCGGAGAACTACGAAAAGCTGGAACAAGGCATCGAAGTCAAAGGCGACATTATTTGGAGCATGCATCTTGCCTTCCACCATCAGTTTGAAAAGTTTCGAACCGGATACGCTAACCTGCTTGCTTGGGCGTTGAACCATCGCGCGGTTGTGGCCGGCGGTTTTCTGCTCTTCACTGCCCTTTCAGCACTTCTATTCCCGCTGATTGGCCAGGATTTTTTCCCTGACGTCGACGCCGGCCTGCTTCGTCTTCATGTGCGTGGCCCCTCAGGAACAAGGGTGGAAGAAACGGAAAGAACTTTCGCCCGCGTGGAACACACTATTCGCGAAGAGATCGGCCAACAGAACCTCGAAACTATCATCGACAATATCGGCTTGCCCAACCTCAGCTTCAACCTGGCTTTCAGCGATTCAGCCACTATCAGTTCCGCCGATGGCGAAATCCTGATTGCCCTGAAAAAAGAGCGAACCAAAAGAACCAGCGAGTACATGGCCGCCCTTCGCGCCCGGCTTACTAAGGATTACCCCACCCTCACCTTCTTCTTCCAGCCGGCCGACATGACCAATCAGATTCTCAACTTCGGCTTGCCCGCCCCCATCGATATTCAAATCGGGTCCCGCCAGGAAGCGCAGGGCTACAAGGTCGCCAAGGAAATCGAGCATCGTCTAGAGAAAGTGGCCGGCGCCGTGGACGTGCATGTGCACCAAGTGTTGGATGGACCGGAAATCAAAGTGAATGTCGATCGCGACCGCGCTCAACAAGTGGGCCTCACGCAGCGCGACGTGGCCAATAGCATGCTCATTTCGCTTAGCTCCACCACACAGATTTCACCAGGCTTTTGGTTGAATCCGAAGAACGGAGTCAGCTATCTCGTAGCCCTGCAGACGCCGCAGCCCAACATCACTTCCATGGCCGATGTCTACCGCACCCCGCTCACCGGCGCACCGGGCGCAAGCACGCAAATTCTCGGCAATCTAGCTCACTTTGAACGGACGCAATCCACGGTCAATGTAAGTCACTACAACGTGCAGCCAGTGTTCGATGTGTACGCCAACGTGCAGGATCGCGATTTAGGCGCGGTTGCCGGCGAAGCTCGCAAAATAGTAGAAGAGTTCCGCGCAAAACTGCCGCCGGCCATGACCATCGCCATGCGTGGACAGGCTGAAACCATGCGCACCTCTTTTTCGCGGTTGGGCTTCGGGCTGCTGTTCGCCATCTTACTTGTGTATCTATTGATGGTGGTCAACTTTCAATCGTGGCTGGACCCGTTTATTATCTTAATGGCGCTGCCGGGCCTCTTCAGTGGAATTTTATGGATGTTGTTTGTAACCCAAACCTCAATCAGCGTGCCTTCCTTAATGGGGGCAATTATGAGCATTGGGGTGGCCACGGCCAACAGCATCCTTTTGGTGACTTTCGCCAATGACCAACGCCGCGCCGGACAATCGGCCATTGAAGCCGCGCTTTCGGCCGGCTACATTCGTCTGCGCCCGGTTATCATGACTGCGCTCGCCATGATCATCGGAATGCTGCCGATTTCAATGGGCATGGGTGAGGGCGGCGAACAAAACGCGCCTCTTGGCCGCGCCGTCATTGGCGGTTTGTTGATGGCCACCTTTGCCACACTGTTCTTTGTGCCTGTGATGTATAGCTTGCTGCGTCGCAAAGCCCCAATGGAGGAATTGCGTCTTCCAGATATTCGGAAAGGCGATTGAAATGGATAACGCGGAAAAAGTACTGTCCGGTACACGAACTTCAAAGAAGCACTATATCCTTGTGCTGGTCGCGGCCTTGGTATTCGGCGGCCTGTTTTACATGGGTTACAAGCCCTGGCACGAGCGGCAAAATCGTCTGTTTGCCGCAAGCGAAAAGCCAAGTGAAAAGATCATCGTAAGCACGGTGAAGGCTGCCCGCGGGGCTACCACGTCAGAGCTTGTCTTCACTGGCGCCTTGTTCGCTTCCACCGAAACAACCGTCTATGCGCGGTCGGAAGGCTACATCAAACTGCGCACCGTCGACCTCGGTGATCGGGTCAAGGCTGGGCAACTGCTCGCCGAAATCGACACCCCGGAACTGGACGAACAATTGCGTCAATCGCGCTATAGGTATGACCAGTTTAAAGCGCAAAGCGGCGCAACTCAGGCCGCGGCACGGCTCTCGCAAGCCAACTTGAATCTGGCGCAGGTGCAATTCGACCGCACCACGAAGCTGGTAAAAGAAGGCGTCTTCTCTAAATCCGAACTAGACGAAAAGCAGGCAACGCTCGACGTTCGAAAAGCCGAATCCGCTGCTGCCCAAGCCAATGTGGAAGCCGCCGAAGAAGGAAAACGCGCGGTCAATTCCGACATTGAACGGAACCTGCGACTTACTTCTTTCAAGCGAATCACCGCTCCGTTTGACGGTGTTATCACGGCGCGCAATTGCGAGGTGGGAAATTTGATCACAGCCTCAGCAGTGGCTGCCGGGCGCGATCTGTTTCGCTTGGCCGATTCCCGCTTTCTTGAGTTCATCATCAACGTGCCGCAAAACGACGCTCCCGCGATGATACTTGGCGTGCAGGCTGCACTCGTCCTTCCCGAATACCCAGGCAGGAAGTGGGCCGGCTATATCGACCACACGGCCCAAGCGCTCGATCCAGCCAGCCGCACAATGCTAACCCGCGTCCGTATCGACAACAAGGACGGTAAGCTGATGCCCGGCATGTTCGGCGAAGTTCACATTCAGGCCAATCGCACCCTAGCCCCCGTCTTAATCCCGGGCGACACTCCCGTGGTTCGATCCCAAGGGATTTTTGTCGCCGTGGTTGGTGACGATAATATAGTGCACTTTCGTAAGTTAACTACTGGCCGCGACTTGGGGAGTCAAATCGAAGTTCTGATCGGTTTGGAAGCCGGGGAGCGTCTCGTAGTTAACCCCAGTGATGAGATCCAGGAAGGCGTGAAAGTAACTCCGATGGAAGAAAAGCCCAAGAAGTAACTCGCGGGTGCGTGGCATGATGCCGGTATTTTCAGATGGTGATCACGGGATTTAGCCCGCTCAACATCGCGCTATTATTGTGGTGAGGTTTAATCCATGTTGGGAGCAATAACAGAAAGCGCCGCCATGTCCCCACCACGCATCCGCCTTACACGCGCCGATTGTGCGGTCCTTGAAATGGCTGGCCGCTTTGATCATCAGAAAGTTGAACTGATTGAAGGGGAGCTGATCAACAAGCCAAAAAACTGGCCGCACGTGAAAGCGTTAATCCTTCTACAAAACTGGCTGGTGCAGGTATTTGGTTTTCTCTACGTGGCCCCAGACGCCCCAATTAATGTTTCTCCTGAAGATGACCCTACCAATGAGCCTATGCCGGACTTGATAGTGTTGAACCGGCCTTGCACGGACTTCGAGGGTAAGACAAAACCGTGTCCTCAGGATTTGCGGATGATTGTCGAAATCTCCGATACAACTCTGCGCTTTGATATGACGGTCAAGGCGGCCTTGTACGCCCGCGCTGGAATTGCGGAGTATTGGGTGTTGGACATTGGGGGCCGCCGGCTTGCCGTTCATAGAGAGGCTAGCAAGGGCGAATATCAATCGGTTACTTGGTTTAGCGAGAGTGAGAGCGTCGCGCCTTTGAGCGCGCCGGAGTCTAAGATTACGATTGCCTCGCTGTTTGCTATTTGAGCCGTGAATGACGAAATCGTAGATACTTATCCGGCTCCATCAGCACAGGCCTGCCGCTTAACACCGCATTCACGTATTGCCGGCAAAGGTCATAATCAAGAAGAAGACCACGATGAAGAGCAACACATAACGATCTTCAACTCCGCTCGCTGGGCCTGAATCGCCGCAACCGCCGAAACCGGGAAGGCCAACTTCAGCTTCGCATGATCGGCCTTCGCGGCAGAGATCCCCATCTGCAGTCGCCTTCCGACAGGGAGACAATGTTTTGCCTCGCCAAGGCGTGAATTGACTTGCACCTTCTTAACGGTTTGTAGAAGGTCAGCGCGGTTTTCCACATTCTTTGCAAAGACGTCAGATTCAGGGCTGACTTCAAGGCCGGACAGCGCAATGGTTGTAATTAATTAAATCGAAAGTGTTTGCTTCCGCGTGAAGATTCAGTGGGCAATTCATAAGTTCCGTCTCTTTTCAGTGGTCATGCGGCAGCGACCGAACGCCTCTCGACTGGTTCACTGGCCGAAGATTGCAGCTCCGCCGCTGCAGCTCCGCGGCGGACAAAAAATCATATTCCGCCATTAGGTCGTCCAAAAACCCGCGAACGCGGATGTCGCGCTCGCGCAAATGCGATTTATCTCGGATGATATTCCATTCCAACCGAAACACCGCCCAATCCCAATAGCAGCGGATAAAAACCGCCCAGGCGGAGGCTTGCCCGGTTACAGCTCGATTCGCGGCTTCGGAGCTACGCATCGCTTGCGCAAGGGTCAGTTCGTCCGGACCGCGCAGTCGGCCGCATTGTGTCTCCAAGTAGAGGTAGCTTCCGACTTGCGCATGAATGGCGCGCGCAATTCCGGTAGCCCATACGTCGTCTTCGGCGCCGCGTTCCCTGGCCTCTATAAAGAGGCAATGAATACTTTTTTGCCTTTGTCAGTCCTATAGCTTTCGATCAGCCGGTGCAAGACACCGCCGCGTCGCTCATTAACGGGACACGGCGAATATCAATCGGTTACTGGCATGCGTGGCTCCGTTGAGAGCGCGGGAGTTAAGGTTTTGATTGCGTCGTCGCTTTTGTTAATGGAGACGTGAATAACCCAATCGAAGATGCTTATCCTACTCAACCTTTGCCCTTTCCACAATTGCAACCATTCCACAACAAAATTACGCTGCCCGCTTAACAAGTTACAACTTTGGATCGCTTGACCGTCGACGCACGCATGCCACAATTGGGAGCATGAAACAAGATGTCAACACTCAAGAATCGAAGAAAAACCCAAGAAGTAGCTCGCCCGGACTAACCGTACTGACCCATCAGTTTGCTGGCGCTCCCCCGGTTTCTCGCTTAAGCTGGATGCGCTATGAAGAGATTTTCTAACTTGTTGATTTGTTTTACTTTGCTCGTGAGCGCAAGCTTGGCCAATGTGATCGACGGGGCATGGCTAAACGAACGAGAGGTGGAGTTGAGGGGCCAAAAACAAATGATGACTCAGGCCTTCAACTTGAAAGCTGTAGGCAATAAACTCACTGGGTCGATCATTGTTACAATCAACGGTCAAGCTGGAAAACCGATTGATGTTTTGGATGGCAAACTCGACGGCAAGAAGTTTTCTTTCAGAACCGTGTTGGTCACAAAAACAGGTGATCGGAAATCCTCCTACGAAGGGGAAGTGGTTGGAGCCATGATCAAGGGCACGATCAGCAACCCAGCGGGCAACACCACATTTGAAGCCAAGCGGAAGTGACATATACTGGGTAGCGCATGCTAACCCGCCGCCAATTTCTACCTCTCTCCGCACCACTGTTTCTGTCCGGCTTCCATCGTTTGGCCGCCGCTGAGAGTAAGCGGTTCAAGATACGCGATGTCCAGACGATGGTCCTTACCGGCCAGCGTACTTACCTGTTGGTCAAGATCGTTTCCGATCAAGGCGTCTTCGGCATCGGCGAAGCGTATGGGTCGCCGGGCGTCGGCGTCAAGGAACAGATCCACGATATCAAGAATTGGCTGATTGGCAAGGACCCTCTTCAGATAGATACGCTCTTCACCACGATGGGTGACCGCACTCCCAACCTGAGCGGCACGCGTACCGACGGATCTGCTCATAACTTTCTACGTGCAGCTAGCGGCATCGAAATGGCGCTGTGGGATCTTGCGGGCAAGTTACTCGGTCAACCGGTAACGACTCTCCTTGGCGGCAAGTTTCGAGACCGTGTGCGAGTGTACGATCACGCTGCCCCGAAGAACATGTTGGACAAGGATTCATGCCGTGAATGGGCGGCCAAATGCAAAGAGGACAAGGCCGGGTTCACTGGCCATAAGTTCGGATTTCCGCATACGACGCAAGCTACGGATAAGTCCCGCGACAAGAGCAATCGTCTACTTACTGTAAAGGAGTTGATCCAGATTCGGCAAGGCTACGAAAACTGCCGCGAGGCAATGGGATTTGATCACGACATCATGGTGCATAACCACTGGGAATACGATCTGCGGACCTCGATCCAGTTAGCCGAGGCCGTGGAGGGCATCAAGCCAATGTGGTTGGAAGATCCACTTGGCGTTGAATATTCCGATTCCTGGAAACGCCTTTGCGCATCGGCCCGCGTGCCGATTTGCACCGGAGAAAATCTGGCGCGCCGCCAAGGGTTCAAGGACTTCATCATCAACCAGGGCTGCGATATTTTGCATCCTGACCTTCGTAACTCAGGCGGCTTTCTTGAGACCAAGCGCATCGCCGACATGGCCGATGTGTGGGGTCTTCCGATGGCGAATCACAACACTGGCAGCCAGTTAAACACTTGGGCAACCTGCCAATGGGGCGCGTCGATTCGCGACTACATTGCTTGCGAGACTGTCACAGGACAGCGCGGTTGGATGGATCAGTTGTTGATCATTGATGGGTCGTATATCGTCGAGGGCTTCATCAAAGTAAACGACAAGCCCGGCCTGGGCGTGGACATCAATCCGGATGTGGCCAAGGCGCATTTGGCAGACGGCGAGAAATGGTGGGGCTAGCACGATTCGCTGTTTTTATTTCCATCGGCACGTGTCAAGCGCAAGAGTCGCCGCAAGTTACATTCGGTGTCACCGTAATTGGCAACGCGGGTCTTGAGGGTAAGGTTTACTTACTCAAGCGGAATACGGATCATTTACCGAACTTCAAAAAACTGGAGCCGGTGGGTAGCCTTTACACCACGTCCCTGAACATTCCGCCTCAGCGTTTCAACCTTGGTTTCCCTGGCGTCACTGACCGCTTTGAATGGTTCGCCATTGACTACAACGGAAAGTTTTGGGTCGCCATGCCGGGCGAGTATAACTTCGGCTTGACCTCCGATGATGGATCAAAGCTCTATATTGATGGGCGTCTGGTGATCGACAATGACGGACTGCATTCGCCTGCGATTGGTTACGGCAAAAGAGAGCTGAAGAGCGGGAGCCACAAGATACGCGTTTCATATTTTCAGGGCCCGCGAGACACAGTTGCGTTAGTGCTTACCGTGGCTAGGCCGGACCAGTACAACTTACGGATTTTTAATATGAATGACTACCTGCCACCGTCGGAGAATTGAACGTATGCAATTCCTTTGCGAAGATCTTCGACAAGTTGGCGTTGTGCTCACGCCATCTTCTCCCACACAGGCAACGCTTGCGAATATCAGCGAGAAGCCAATCGCGGAGTGGGCGCTGAAGTGCGAGATTGAATGGCTGGACCAGCAGGAACGCGGAGGCGGAAAGCAAATCACTGGGAGCGTCATACCTTCGTTGATGTTGCCGTTCGGAATGACGGATGATTGGCGAGCCCGGACCACCTACTGGAATGCCATTCTGCCAGGCTCAAAAAGGTTGGTCACTTGCAACCCGTTGAAGCTTACGGGCGACAATCGGGACGTGCGGCAGCCGACTCTCCAAGAGCGATGGAGGGGCTCCACTTTCGCTATGGAAGGGGGAGTTGAGCCGGCAGATGAATGGCAGCGCCGGGTGAAGAGCCTTAGGTTGACCCTTGATGGCGTATTCTTCGCCGACGGTGAGTTTGCCGGTCCGAATGAATGCCAATTATGGGAGACCGTGATCTATCAGGCCGAGGTTTTCCAGTCGGTGGCCACAGCAGCTTGCAAATTTTATGACGCCGGAATGGAGCCTGCGGCAATACTGGCTGAGGTGGAGAAGATCACGGGAAAACACGTTCAGCAACCCGGCCCGCTGCATTCCCGCCGAAAGGGCACTGCCGATGAATTTCGCCAAGATGCAAAGAATTCGCTCGCTTCGTACTTGGCGAATCGGCTTGAGATGGAACCGGATGAGATCGTTTCTGACTTAGTGGGTTGGGCGGATACGGTCTTACCTGATTACCGACGGGTATCATAGCTGAAGATGCTTGCTTCCGAATTAGCCGCGGCGTACGCAGAAAAGATCCGCATCCTGCAACTTGGACTGGATGAAGCACGCTCGCAAGCAGCCCTTGCAACGGGCGCTCTTTTGTTGGCTATTGTCCTCCTGCTTATACTTGGCGTATCCGCGATCCGTAAACAGGCGCCGTTTTACGTGCCTCTGTTAATGGTTCCCGGCATCGCCGTTGCGGGACTACGCCTGCGCCGTCAGAGGCAAGAAGTGAACAGAACGTGGCGCCTGCGCGGCCATTATGAACACGCACTGCAAAGGGTCAATGGCGAGTGGGTCGGCAACGGATCAGACGGCTTGGAATTTGACGATCCGAACCATATCTATTCAAATGACCTAAATGTGCTGGGCCATGGCTCCTTATTTGAATTGCTTTGCACCGCGCGCACATCAATCGGGCGGCGAGGGCTGGCCGGGTATCTGCTTTCAGTCCCCACAATGGTGGAGACTCATGGGCGGCAAGAGGCCGTCCGCGAATTGCAAGATCAACAGGATCTGCGCGAGAGGCTTGGCGTGCTTGGCAAATTCGACTTCAACGAATCGAGTTGGGAGACGTTTGCTTCGTGGTTGGATTCACCGGCTCTTACTTACAGCAACTGGCTCCGAGCGGCGGTGTTGGCTAGCTCAATTCTGGTAATCGCCGTAGTCGTGACCGGCTTTCTTGGCGTGATTCCGTGGCTGATGGTGCGGGATTTAGCCGTCCCCTTGCTGGCGTTCCATGCTGCCGTCGGCTTGCACTACAGAGACCGGGTGAAGCAGATGCTGGGGTGGCTTGGCCCAATTTCGGTTGAGACGCAAGTGCTGCGGGAAGGGCTGCACCTGATGGAAGAGCAGCGGTTTCAATCCGCTAAGTTACAAGATCTTGCAGGCAAAGCAGAAGGCGGCTCCGCGGCGTTGAAGTACTTGGAACGGCTGCTGGCGGCGGTGAGTGAACGAAACAAAGATTGGTTCTACGGTCCGTCGATCCTTCTGCTGATAGGTACGCAATTGTGCTGGGCCATTGAGAGTTGGCGAACGCAGCATGGGGCAGCTTTACGGATTTGGCTGGAGGCCTGGGCGGAGTTCGAAGCGCTGAATTCCTTGGCGAACTATGCCTATGAGAATTCAAGCACTTCGTTTCCGGAATTCTCAGGTTCACCGATGTTTGAAGCGAAGGAACTTGGTCATCCCTTGCTACCGTTTGACGGGTGCGTTCGAAACGATATCGAGCTGAACAGCCAATCGCGGTTCTACTTAGTAAGTGGCTCGAATATGTCGGGCAAAAGCACACTGCTTCGGGCCATTGGATTAAATGCCGTTCTTGCGTTCGCTGGGGCGCCGGTGCGGGCAAGCGCGTTACGGCTGTCGCGACTTTCGGTAGGCGCCTCGCTCTCGGTGGCCGATTCGCTTCTGAACGGCAAGTCGAAATTCATGGTGGAGGTGGACCGCCTGCGGCAGATCCTTGAGACGGCTTCGGCCGATGCGCCAGTGCTGTTTCTGGTGGACGAGATATTCGCCGGAACAAATTCACGCGACCGGCGCGTTGCCACCGAGGCAGTTGTGCGAACGCTGATCGACCGCGGCGCGATTGGCGCTTTATCCACTCACGATTTAGCGCTGGCCGAAATCGCCGTACCCGAGCTGGGCGGTGTAAATGTGCACACCGGTTCGCGCGACGGCGGGGACCCGATGGATTTCGACTACCGTCTAAAGCCCGGCATCACGAACGAGACGAATGCGTTGGCGATTGCCCGGTTGGCCGGCGTTCCGGTTTAGGCAGAATCCCCGTACTGTTTGCGCAAACGGGTAAGCTCGGTTTTGAGCCCCGTGACTACCTTGGCGTAAGTGGGATCGGCATAAACATTACGCATCTCTCGCGGGTCCTTTTGTAAGTCGAACATTTCCCATTCGGGGGGCGTGGGCTTGTCTATTGAGCCCTTCGTTCCGAGCGCTTCACCGTAGTAGTAAATCAACTTATAGCGATTGGTCCGGACGCCGTAATGAGCAGCTACGCCATGATCGGCGAGGTGCATCCAGTAGCGGTAATACATAGACTTGCGCCATTGCTTCGGCTTCTTGCCTTCGAGGATTGGCCGGAAGCTGACGCCCTGCATTTCGGGAGATGCCTTTGTGCCGGCGTAATCGAGAAACATGGGCGCGAAATCGATGTTGAGCACCATTTCGTCGCGCACCGAGCCGGGTTTGATCGCGCCGGGATAGCGAACCAGGAACGGCATCCGCAAGGATTCCTCGTAGATAAAGCGCTTGTCGAACCAACCGTGGTCACCCAGGAAGAAGCCCTGGTCGGAGGTGTAGATAATGATTGTTTCCTTGGCCAAATCCTGTTTATCCAAGTAATCGAGCACACGGCCAACGTTGTCATCCACGCTGGCGACGCAGCGCAGGTAATCTTTCATGTAGACCTGATAGCCCCACTTACGCAGCGCATTGCCGGTTAGGCCCGGGGGTAAGTCGCCCTTGACGTCAGTCTTGTTGAAGTTTTCGCCGACTCGCAAGGTTGCGTTCTTGGCGGCATTCGAACGATTGGAGTAATCGTCGTATAAGTTATCGGGCTCAGGGACGTCCTTGTCTTTCCACATGTCCATATGTTTGGCGTCCGGCTGCCAGGGGCGATGGGGCGCTTTGTGATGGCACATGAGAAAGAATGGCTTTGTTTTGTCGCGCTTGTCGAGCCAGCCTAGCGAAAAATCAGTGATCAAGTCGGTGGCGTAACCGGTGTGCTTTTTTCGTTCGCCCATTTCGATGAGGACCGGATCGTGATAGAGTCCCTGGCCGGGAAGAATGTTCCAATAATCGAAGCCTTCCGGATTTGTGCCGAGGTGCCATTTGCCGACCATGGCGGTTTGATAGCCGATGGAGCGCAGCATCTTCGCGACTGTGTTTCGTTTGGGATCGATGTTGTCAGCGAGAGTCTTGACGCCATTCAAGTGGCTGTATTGGCCGGTTAAGATGCAGGCGCGGCTGGGGGTGCAGATGGAATTTGTGACGAAGCAGTTAGCCAGCTTCATGCCTTCCTTGGCGATGCGATCAATGTGCGGCGTCTGGTTGATCTTGCTGCCGTAGGCGCTGATGGCATGGGCGGCGTGATCGTCGGACATGATGTAAATAATATTGGGCCGCTTGGTTGCGGCGCGCCCGAGAGTGGGGAGGAGACCGGCGGCGAATGCGGCTTTGAGGAAGGTTCGACGGGAGCTGTTGGTATTTTCCATTGCGTGATCCATTATACTGAGCGGTTGACTATGACTATAGCGAGAACGGCTTTTATTTCCGTTGATAACTACCTCAATAAATATTGGTAGCCGGATTGCGAATATGCTGACGGCTCTATCGTGGAGCATGTCATAGGTGATCATGATCGCCGTTGGTTGTTAGTTCGACCCGGCCTGCTTTTGAAGTTCGCAAAGATGCTTCAACCTTTGATTAGCCAACGCTTGCGGCTTGGACCCAAGCTCTACCGGATCCCGGATCTTTGCCTTATCAAGACTCCCTACAAGAGAGAGCCCATACTTACGACTCCGCCCTTGGTCTGCATTGAAATTCTCTCCCCGGCGAGAGTACCGTTTATATTTTGCGAAAGGTTAGCGAGTACCTAAAATTTGGCGTCATGGCGGTATGGATTATTGATCCGGCCAAGCAACAAGTGATGTGCTACGACCAAGACGGGCTGCATTATCCTGATAACAAAACTCTGAGATTGCCCGAATCTGGAATTGAAATTGATTTCCGACCGCTGTTCCAAGAACTAAACCAAGCTTGATGAAATTAGGCTGCGATGCCGCCGCTTGACACCTCTCTCGACGCAGGACTGACAATAGCTGGGGACGCCGTTTTTTCGGGAACAATGTTGATTGGGTGCACGATGTGCACCTTGGCATCTGGGCTTTTTACTAGAGCAACGGCTTTCGTTTCCACATCCCAAACTGGGGTTGTATCGTCATACAGGGCCAGACTCTTTAGAAAGCGCATCACAGCATTGATCAACGCGCTGGATGCGAGGAACCCGTGCTTTTTGTAGCAGCGCCAACTGAGCCACGAGGTGAAGTCGTAGTTGTCGTCGAGCGGCTTGGGCTCTTTTTGAAAAGGATGATTGGGGATGAGAACCAGCGGCACGGCGAGCGTGGAGGTGCGGAAGTATTGGGCTTCCATGGCGACGTCGAGAAGTAGGTCGGTCTTGGTGGCGGGCTTGGGTTTGGGTTCCTGTTGTTTTTCCATGATTGTTTTCCTAATTCAAGTATGACTGGGGGGATGCTAATTTCCGGTGTGTGCGGGAAGGGCGGATGGACTGTAAGTGGTTGATAGATAGGGCGATGGGGATTTGTTGAATTAGTTGTGATTGTTTAAGTTCATTGTTTAAGTTCTCATCGGCGGTGCGGGGGTGAGAAGTTGAGGAGCAGGCAAGGCTGAGCCCGCCCGGTGATGAGAACGTGCAGTGAACTAAACGCGTGGGGAATGCCCGTTTTGTGTCTTAC
>JANXXI010000271.1 GCA_025350695.1 Acidobacteriota bacterium | reverse complement strand
CGTGGAGCTATCGCCGAAATTGGGCAGCGGAAAAAACCGGTCCTGTATCTTTGCCGAAACCGCGTTTATCCTATCGGCGGGAATCTGGTTGTCGGCGAATGGCAGGCTTCCGCTTGGGTCGTAAATGGGAGCTAACCCCGTGAAGTTCCCCACGCGCCAATTGGGCAAGGGCACGGTCGGATTCAAAATGCTTGTCTGCGTGCTGCCGCGCGATACCTCGTCGGAGAAAAAGAAAAATGTGCGATTGCGTCCGTTGTAAAGCTTTGGTAAGAACACCGGTCCGCCAATGCTGAATCCGGGCGTATGAAACAATCCCGCTTGACGCACCAAGGCGAATGGATTGCGGGCCCGGAAAAATGGAGTGATGTAGTAATCGAAGCCGCTGCCATGCAAACGGTTCGTTCCCGATTTTGAGATAACCGTAATCTGTCCCAATGTGCCGAATTGCGCACCATTGTTGGCCATATCGACCTTCACTTCCTGAAACGATTCGATGTAGTTGGCCAACGGCCCAACGCTTGAACCCTCCACTCCGTCCGACATCGTGGTGCCGTCCACCGCAAACGAAATTTGATTGGGGCCGCTGCCTCCAACGCGGGTAAAGCCATCGGTTGTTGCAATCAAGCCGGGCGTCAACGCAAGATAGGCGTACATGCCCCGCGAGTTTAGCGGCAGGCTTTTCAGAATATCCGCGTTCTTGGTGTCGCTCAATCGCGCGGTTTCCGTTTCGATCAATGCGGCCCCAGCCGATACTTCCAAGGTGGTTCCAACATCCCCAACTTGCAGGCGCACTTCAAGCCGGCGGGCATCGCGCGCCACAAGTTCAATATTTGTTGCAATTAATTCCTTGAAGCCATGAGCTCTTGCTTGAACCGAGTAGCTTCCTTCCTTAAGCTGCGAAAGAAGATAAACTCCCTTTGAGTTCGATTTAGTCTCAGTCCGAATCCCTGTTTCGGTATTGATCGCGGTTATATCGGCCCCGGCGACAACCGCGCCGGATGAATCGGTCACCGATCCGGTTATCGTCGCAAAGGTTGTTTGAGAAAATGCATTTCCTGAAAGGAATGCAATCGCCCATCCTGTAAGAAGAATATTGAAGGTACTCACAAATTCACCTCATCGCCTCTTGAATTGAGCTGCGTGGCTAGCTGGCTTAAGCGTACTCGACAAAATTAGAACGGGCAAGGCCCACCGGTTCCGGCGCGTCATATAAAGTAATGAAGTGACCCGATTCGCCGCCGCCTTCCTCCTACTCGCAACCGCTGCCCTCACCCAGTCCGATTGGCCCACCTTCGGTAACGACCCCGGCACCATGCGCTTCTCGCCTTTGCGCCAGATCAACGCGTCGAACGTCGTCCGCCTTCAAACCGCCTGGACCTTCCGCACAGGCAAACCAGGCTCGGAAGCCGTCCCCCTGGTCATTAACGGCGTCCTGTATGTAAACGCACCCGACGGTGTCTACGCTTTAGTTCCTGAAACCGGTGAACTGCTTTGGAAGCACGCCGCTTCACCCATCGCGCTCCGCGGCCTGGCTTACTGGCCCGGCTCCTCGAACATTCACCCGCGCGTGTTCACCGGCAATGGGTCGTTTCTGCTTGCTCTTGACATCACCACGGGCAAGCCCGCCCCAGGTTTCGGCAATGAAGGCCGCGTCGATCTCAAGAAGGGCGTTCTTGGCGATTTGAATCTAATGTGTTCAATGTACTCAGCCTGGAATGCGACTTTGCCATTGCCACCGGCGTTCGGAACAAGATAACGTGGCTAGCTCCTGAATCGATCACTAACGACAGCGTCTCTTCTCCCATGCGCCCCGCGACAACCATTCTCCCCTCGTTCCAATCAAACGGTATGCCGTCCCCAACTGGCCTCTTGGCCCCGACCTCCAGCTTGCCCTCGCGCGGCGACAAGAGAAAATTGAACTGCGCCAAAGCATTCATACCGAGCACGCCGCGGATGGACGGGTCCCGTCTGCGTGCCTCTTTGGGTTCATAAATCAAAACTTCCAATTCACTCAAATTCAACGCCCCTATTCGCAGCGTTTGTAGCCGCGTCCCAGGCACGAAGCGCGAACTAATTAGATTGACAAGTTCCGTCTTGAAAAGCGCTTTCAAACCAAGTTCAGCCGAAAGCTTCGTGTCTACCACCGACGAAGTGGCTCCGGTGTCAACCAACATTCGGTAGGGTCCCTTGTCGCCGATGTGGACCTCGGCTGTGATCATTGTCTGTCTCAGTGGAATGGAAACAGAAAGGCAAAGCAGGAAGAAAGAGGAAATCATGACGGGCGCCTCCAATCAATTGGACGCCCTTCGTCATTATCTGTCCCGCCGCCAGAATAACGATCCGACAACGAACCATCCAATCACAGCAGCGCAAATCAGCGGAGCCGGAACAGACACTTCCAGCTACTTGCCGGAGCAATCGAGGGGAGGCATCGCTGGCCGCGAAGGCTAGGTTCAGAGCCAACAGTAACGAATTTAATGCCAATCGGACAGGCCGAGGGCTTGGCGGCGCGGCCGTGACGATCATTAGAATTGCGGTGTTGAAACAAGCGGCGTCCAGGTTGCCAAAACTTCATTGGGTTCTTGAAATCGCCCTATCCTAATTCGCCGCCAAATCACACGTTGGAAAAGATTCCACCCAGGCGCGGCCCGCGATACAGTAATACAAAGGAACCGTATGCTCCAAATCCTGAAACAACACTTCCAACGCCGCGACCTCTTCCGCGGCCTGACCCTCGCCACGCTCCCTGCACTCCTCCAAACCAAGGCCGCCGCCGCGCCCGCTGCTACCACCGGCCTCACCCTCGGCCCCAACATCTACCAGTCCATCGGCGTCAAGCCGCTCATCAACGCCCGAGGCACCTTCACCATCATCAGCGGCTCCACCATGCTCCCGGAAGTCCGCGCCGCCATGACCGAGGCCGCGCAGCACTACGTCCACATCGACGAACTGCAAGCCGCCATCGGTGCGCGCCTCGCGGAGCTTACCAAGGCGGAATTCGGCATGGTCACCTGCGGCTGTTCGGCCGCCATCCAACACGGCGCCGCCGCCTGCATCGCCGGAGGCAATCCAGATCTGCACGTCCGTCTTCCCAACCTCGCCGGCTTCCCGAAAGATGAAGTCATCATCCCCAAACATTCGCGCAACGTTTACGACGCCGCCGTGCGAGCTGTCGGCGCGCGCATCATTGAAGCCGGTACTGCTGAGGAACTCGAAGCGGCATTCGGTCCACGCACCGCCATGGTCTACATACTCGCCGGACCGAATGCCGATTCCGGCCCGCTATCCACCAAGGCCATCTGCGATATTGCCCGTCGTCATAACGTGCCCGTCATGGTTGACGCCGCTGCTGAAATTCTTACGGTTCCCAACGTGCACCTGGAACTTGGGGCCTCGCTTGTCACCTATAGCGGAGGCAAATGTATTCGTGGACCGCAAACCGCGGGCATGCTGCTGGGCCGCAAGGATCTGGTGCGCGCTGCCTGGGTCCACAGCGCTCCGCATCACGGCTACGCCCGCGCGTTGAAGATCGGCAAGGAAGAAGCCATCGGCATGATGATGGCCGTGGAGATGTGGTTCAAGCGCGATCATAAAGCCGAATGGAACAATTGGATGGCGCGCCTGGATGCCGTGTCGAAGAAGGTATCGACCATCGACGGCGTCACCACATCGATACGCCAACCGGAAGGGCTGTCGAACAAAACCCCATCGCTGGTGATCCGTTGGGACGCCGCAAAAATCGGCATCAATGGCCGCGACCTCGCGCGTCATCTTTACACAACTGAGCCGCGCATCGCTCTGCCCACGGGCTTTGAACGGGGAGATGGCACGGTCACTGGCATCTCTGTCGTCCCTTATATGATGGCCGAAGGCGACGAAAAAATCGTGGCCGCGCGGATTGTCGAAACGCTTTCGAAGCCCCCCAAGATGGACCCAGTGCGCAACGATCCTCCGGCTGGCGACATCAGTGGCCGATGGGATGTTCGCATAGACTATCTGGCTTCGACGTCGGAACACGTGCTGCACCTGAAGCAAACCAGCGGGAGGGTGGAAGGCACCCATCAAGGCGAATTCGTTTCGCGCGATCTAGGCGGCACGATAGAAGGCGACCGCGTTACGCTCAACAGTAGTTATTCCGAACGCCATGGCGATTCGCTGTCGTTCACGTTCAACGGCAAGTTAACCGGCGACGAAATTTCCGGCACACTTTCCATGGGTGAATATCTTGACGCCCGCTGGACCGCCACACGCCACAAATTCCGGGGCTAAGAGAATGCGAATCAACTTTAGAAAAATGGAAAGTGGGGTAGACCCCCTGGTCTGCGGCTGGCCCCCTGGCCAGCCTTCCGGGGCAACGAACATAGCCTCAAAGCTAGCAATCCTTTCCCTGGTTTTCATAAGCTCAGCCACCGCACAGCCGACCTATGACTTGCTGCTGAAGGGCGGCCACGTCATCGACGCCAAGAACAAAATTAGCGCCGTGCGCGACGTTGCCTTGCAGGGCGGCCGCGTCGCCGAAGTCAGCGCCCGCATCGACCCTGCGAAAGCAAAGAAGGTGATTGACGTAACCGGTCTGTACGTCACCCCGGGCCTGATCGACATCCACGCCCATACTTACGCCGGCACTGGCGAACGGCGCTCTTATGCCGGCGACCTAAGCATCTATCCCGACGGACACACGTTTCGAGTAGGCGTCACGACCGTGGCCGATGCTGGCTGCGCCGGTTGGCGGAACTTCGAGGATTTCAAGGACCGAGTTATCGACCGTTCAAAGACGCGCATCTATGCCTTCCTCAACATCGTCGGCAATGGTATGCGGGGAGGCCGCTACGAAAGCGATCTGACGGATATGGAAGTAAAGCCCGCCGCGGCGATGGCGCTAAAACATAAAGGCCTCATCGTCGGTATCAAAACTGCCCATTTCCCCGGCCCCGAATGGACACCCGTGGATAACGCAATCGCGGCAGGGAACATCGCGAATATTCCTGTGATGGTGGATTTCGGTTCCGATAGGCCCGAGCGCCCTTTGAGCGAACTGCTCACCAAGAAGTTGCGCCCCGGTGATATTTATACGCACGTGTACTCGGGCTTGCGCGGCGAACAAACCGAATCAGGCCACGCCAATCCGGCATTGTTCGAGGGTCGTAAGCGCGGAGTTCTGTTCGACGTCGGCCACGGCGGCGGCAGCTTTCTTTGGCGCGTGGCCGTGCCGCTAATCAAGGATGGCTTTGCCCCCGATTCCATATCCACCGACATTCACAATGGATCCAATAATAACGGCATGAAAGACATGCTCAACGTCATGGATAAGTTTCTGGCCATGGGGATGCCGGTCGATGATGTGATCGCCAAATCCACTTGGAACCCGGCGCGGGAAATTCGGCGGGAACAGTTGGGGAACTTGTCGGTAGGCTCGCCGGCCGACGTCGCGGTGCTCCGTTTGGAGAACGGAAATTTCGGCTTCGTGGACATGTACGGGGCGCTGCTGAAAGGGACGAAAAAGCTATCCTGCGAAATGACTTTTCGCGACGGAAAACTCGTTTACGAATTGAACGGATTGTCCCGGACAGAGTGGGACAAATTGCCTGCAAACTACCGTTATCAAGGCGATTACACCTGGGATGACCGGGCTCGAACTTTTACATCTGAAACAAAAAAACAATAGCCAAAAAAATCTATTGACAGAATTGAAATATGGGTTCAAAGTGAAGTCAGAAGTTAGTAGTTGAAAGAAAGCAGTAAGCAGTTTCAGAGTTGTTGACACCCATCCAAGGAAGGAGGCTGTAATAACATAGAACCTGACAACAGAGGGGGCGGCCAAGGCTGATTTCTTTTCTACGATTCGCGGTTTGAGTTCGGTGCGACCTTGATGTGTCAATCACATCCTCACCAAATGAACTTGCCGCTTATTCGCGGATTTCGTGCACGTTCGGATTGCGCAACATTACCGCGCAGGGCATTCAAAGCTCACATCGATGACGTCCACGCGAGTCTGCAAGGGAAAGAGAGAAAGAGCGCTTGCCGCCCCTTTCTTTTTTCGAACTTCAATAACCTCTCATTTCATTCTCTTATCGGTTTGCGCCCGCAACATCATTAGAGATTAAGTTTAGTAAATAAATCAAATCCCAGCTATCCTAGTAGATGGGCCACGTTTAGATGAAGTATGTCTCGCCCGCCCCACCCTAACTAATGAACACCTGGAAAATTACGCTTGAATATGACGGCACGAAGTATCACGGCTGGCAAGAACAGAACAACGCCCGGACCGTCCTAGGAGAGTTGCGTCAAGCTGCGGGCGAACTATTCGGAGAACCGTGCGATATGCAGGGCTCCGGCCGCACAGACGCTGGGGTGCACGCTATCGCCCAAGTGGTTCACCTTCGTGTGGAAACCCATCGAGGCTGGAAGGCTTTTGAAATCCAATACGGATTGAACGATCGGTTGCCATCGGACATCGTTGTTCTTGATGTTGAAGAATCTTCGCCCGCATTCCATGCGAGGCACGACGCCGTTTCCCGATCCTACGTTTATCAAATCGCGATTCGCAAAACTGCATTCGCCAAGCGGCATGTTTGGTGGGTGAAGGAAAAGCTGGATCAAGCTCCGATGATTGAGGCCGCAAAGCTGCTGGCGGGGCGCCATAATTTCGTGAACTTCATTGCGAAGGATCCATCGAAGCCGGGTGAATCGACAATAGTGCACGTGGAATCGGCATACCTTGAAATGGACGATTTCATGCTGGTGTTCCACATCACCGCATCCCACTACCTTTGGAAGATGGTGCGGCGGATTGTGGGTACGCTGGTCAAGGTTGGCCTGAACGAAGTAACAGTTGCCCAGTTCGCCGAGTTGCTTGAAGGCAAGCAGATGCCTGAATTGCCGGTCCCGGAGTGGACTGCCCCGGCATCGGGTTTGTTCTTAGAACGTGTTCTATACCCTGGCGACGAAATGCCGGTTCGGCATGAACCAGCAACGGCTGAAGAATTGGCTGTGGGGACCTATGTTGCTCCGGGCACGGTTACTGAGCCGATCAACATTCCGTTCGTCAAGAATGAAGAGAGATCCGCTAAACCTCCGCGTCGCGAAGCAGTGATTCCCGCCGATAAGTTTGTCCCTGAGCCTTTGATTACCCGCGGTGGGGATCGTCCTCCGATGAAGCGCCGCGAAGATGGCCCTGGACCGTTGCGTCCTCCATTCTCCGGCGGTGGTGATCGAGGTGGAGAGCGCCCGAGATTCCAAGGTCCGCCGAGACGCGATGAGGACCGTCCTTCCTACGGTGGGGATCGAGGCGGAGATCGTCCAAGATTCCAGGGTCCGCCGAGACGGGATGAGGACCGCCCTTCGTATGGCGGAGATCGCGGTGGAGATCGTGCGAGATTCCAGGGTCCGCCGAGAGGTGATGGCGACCGGCCTCCCTTCCGTGGTGGTGACGATCGGCCAAGGTTCCAAGGTCCGCCGCGCGACCGCGATAATGATAGGCCTTCGTATGGCGGAGATCGTGGTGGAAATCGTCCAAGATTCCAGGGTCCGCCAAGGGGTGATGGCGATCGGCCTCCCTTCCGTGGTGGTGATGATCGGCCAAGGTTCCAAGGTCCGCCGCGCGGCCGCGATAATGATAGGCCTTCGTATGGCGGAGATCGTGGTGGGGATCGGCCAAGATTCCAGGGTCCGCCGAGAGGCGATGGTGACCAGCCGAAGTTCCCTGGTGAGAGTCGACCGCAATATCAGAAACCGGAGGGCGGCGGTGATCGGCCTCCATTCCGTGGTGGCGATAGACCGCCATTCCGCGGCGGTGAGGATCGACCTAGATTCCAAGGTCCGCCGAGGGGCGGAGACCGACCTCCTTTCCGCGGCGGGGGAGAGGATCGGCCAAGATTTCAGGGTCCACCGAGAGGCGGCGATCGGCCCCCCTTCCGTGGCGGTGACGATCGGCCGAAGTTCGGCGGTGGAGGCGATAGACCAAAATTTGGTGGGCCGCCCAGAGACGGTGGAGGCAGACCGCCTTTCCGTGGTGGCGATGATCGCCCGAAATTTGACGGGCCAAGGAGCGAGGGCGGACCTCGTCCAGAACGTCGAGCAGGACCGCCTGCATGGAAAACGAGGCCAAATCCTTGGGAGAAAGGGCCAGGCAATCGATCGGGTGCGGGGAAACCGGGGGGCAAGTTTGCCGGTAAGAGTGGCGGAAAACCTCGGCGCGGCTAGTTATTTAAGTCTTTTAGAGCTGAGAAAAGTTGCTTTCCGCGGAACGTAAATCGTAAGATGAGTTGTACGCCATGTCGGGGCGTAGCGAAGCCTGGTATCGCGCCTGGTTCGGGACCAGGAGGTCGCAGGTTCGAATCCTGCCGCCCCGACCATTCATCTCTTTGGAATCATTGAATGCTGTGACGGCCGAGGGCTTGGTGCTCTCGGCCGTTTCGCTTCCACTACGCCAATTCTATGCCCACCCCTCGCCTTCTCGCATCGCGTGTGCGGCTTTACCACGCATCGCGCGGCGCGGTTCTTCTTATTATCGGCCATCCGCCAAATGGCGGATTCGAACGCGCATGTTTCCGCCAGCGCAAGCGGCTGAGTTCGTGGAAGATGTCCTCGCAATCCACGAGTCTCATCCGCCATTCCTTTATGTTCCCACTACCGCCTTCACTGTCGCGAAACCGCCGCCCCATGCGGGCGGGAAAACCGAACAAGCAATCAAAGACGTCCATGGACGTCTTCTACGACCGGTTCCGAAAGCAAAGACGTCCATGGACGTCCTTGCAGACAATCCCATGAATTCTCGACTCGACAAATATATCCACTGTTGTATAATCAGGAGGTGTCGAGTCGGAAGCCAGTCGCCTGGATGGGTGACAGCCGGACCCGGTTGCAAGGGGCCCCGGCTGCCATTCGTTCAGACGCGGGCTACCAACTCGACCTGGTTCAGCGCGGCGAAGTGCCTGAGGATTTTAAGGTGATGCCGGATGTCGGCTCGGGCGTCATGGAGATCCGCGTTCACGGTGACAACGAGTATCGAGTGTTCTACGTTGCCCGATACGAGGAAGCCGTCTACGTGCTCCACTGCTTCGTCAAGAAGACCCAGGCAACCCGGAAGGCCGACCTCGACTTGGGCAGAAAACGCTACGCTGCGTTGATGGAGGCGCGGAAATCGAAATGAAGGAGAAAGCCATGAAAGGCACGATTGACACAACGATCACGATGGGCAGTGGTGACGTTTTCACCGACCTCGGTTTCTCGCCCGCCGAATCCAGCAACCTGCGCATCCGGTCAGAGATGATGACGGCTTTGCGGAAGTTTATCGAAAAGGAAGGTTTGACCCAAGCCGACGCGGCCAAGCGCCTGAAGGTGAGTCAGCCCAGGGTCTCGGATCTGACGCGGGGCAAGATCAGCCGGTTCTCGTTGGACACGCTGGTCAACATGCTCACCGACGCGGGTCTCGAAGTGGCTTTCCGGATCAAGGCCCCGACGCGCCGCGTCGCATAGTGTTCGCTGGCTGAGATGTCTATTTGCTCCTCGGCGATCAAGCGCCGGCCATCGGCGAAAAATTCCTACGGTGCCTTGCCGTCAAGCCCCTCCTCATACTCCTCGTCCAGTTCCTTCGCGGATTCACGCAGTTTGAGGACCTTGTCGCGCAAGAAGTAGGCGAAGATTTCGGCAGCGCGGCTATCCGTCAGAGAACCAGAGCCCACCCAGTAGCTCAGAAGTTCCTGCAGCGGGTACTCCACTTCGGCGAGGTAGCACTCCCAATTGCTGGAACTGTTTTGACGCACCCGCCGAACGTTCGGTCGGTGGTCGCCGCGCAAAATCCGGTCAGCTAATCTGGCTCTTCGTCCGCTTTAGCATGAGAGCAACTGTGAACTAAGAGCAAAATTCTGCTTACCCAGACGAACCGGAGTGCAACCTTTGCCATCAATCCCATCGGGCAAATTGGGGTATTCAGTTGCAAGAAAAACTTTTAATGGCGCTAAAATATAGCAAGAGTTTTGCCTAGGATCACATCAGGCAGGATTGGATTGATGACTACCTCCTTCGTTCATTCCTCGACGGGTGTCGAATCTCCGGATTTGAACAGCATCTTTGTTGTTGTGAGGAATGCCGGGAGAAGGTCAACGATACGCTAGGGTTTCTTCAGGCGCTGAGCGAAGCAGTTACGGTGATCAAGAACCTTCCCTGCAACGGCAAGCTAAGGGTTGATGGTGCAGCGAGGCGAGGTCTAAATCACTTTTGCCACATGCGTCCGGCAAAATATCGTTTTCCTGAGTAAACGCTACGTAAGCGTTCGGTTCCTGGGACGTCATGTCGGTTGAACTCATTGGGAAGGTCGTCTGTGACATACTACTCCGGTAAATCTCCCCATAAGTTCTGTCACCGCTTTCTCCGCCACAACATTTTACCGTCGACATTCAGAATGGAATTCGTTTGGCAGCCCACTTGCACTGGAGGGGCGCGTGTTGTGAAATCAACACAAAGTTAACTCTCTAGGAGACAACATGAAAGAAAGCACAAAAGACGAAGTGATGGGCAAGGCCCACGAGATCAAAGGCGCTGTTAAAGAAATGACGGGCAAAGCTATCGGCAAGCGCAAGTTGGAAGCCGAAGGAAAAGGCGAAAAAGTTGCTGGTAAGGTACAGGGCACAATAGGTCGCCTCGAAAAGGCCGTCGGTAAATAGTAGGCTAAAGTCCCTGAAGCCCCCTGAAGTCGCCGAACTAATCCAAATAACTCCAATAACCGTTCGAGTCGAAAACGAGAATTAAATCCGTGAGCCCCGCGTCAGCAGGGCCCACGGATTCCTCAGTTACTTAGTAAGTAGCCGAAGGATCACTAGCAGGGCCCGATTCTTCCAGCATTTGATCCAGCTTTCTATCCTGTTCTCGAAGGTTGACTCTCTGATCTAAAATGGCTCCAATCAAGCAGTGACCAGTAACACCTCGCCGAATCAATTCTACAGCGAACAGGGCTCCTAGCGTTCCTTTGATTTTACCGGCTTTGACACTGGAGATCATGGCCGCAACGCCACCAAGGATTGAGGCCACTCTTTCCAGATGACCCAAGTTTATTGCTTGATAATTATTCCGTTCCACAAAACACCTCTCTGTGCACAATTTCATTTCCATTCCTCAATTGCGGCGGAAATCATTCACTCTTAGTGCAATCCAAACTCCAAGTTCAAACTGAGAACAAACTAAGTAAAGTTTGCTCCAAAGGCAGTTTCTGCACTGAATACTGCTTGCACGCCACTGTAACATGGGCCACATCAAGCCGTGGAGTTTGGCCATTTGCTTGCCTGGGAGTAGAAGTCTGTAGCTGTTTCATTCGACGTGAACAGAAAGGAGATTTTAATCATGATTGGGCTTCGACGAATTGGTTTAGCTTCCCTCACCTTGGGCATCAGCCTGTATGCAGCCGAGGACCGGCTTTCCGACAAGGGAATATCGCGCTTGAACAAGGAAGTGCGGCATGAGTTAGTTATGCTGCCGTATTACGGTGTCTTTGATAACCTGGCGTATCGAGTGGCCCCCGATGGCGTAGTTACTCTGTTTGGTCAAGTTACCCGACCCACCCTGAAATCGGAGTCGGAAAATGTAACTAAGGGCATCGAAGGTGTTACCCGGGTTATCAACGAGATTGAAGTACTGCCGAACTCGCCTAACGACGATCGGCTACGCATTGCCATGTATCGCGCCATCTACGGAAGCGTCGGTTTAGACCGGTATGCGTTGCAGGCCGTGCCTTCCATTCACATCATTATCAAAAATGGCAACGCTTGGCTCGAAGGAGTGGCCGCTTCCGAGGCGGACAAGAATAAGGCCGGCATTTTAGCAAATGGAGTTCCAGGTGTTTTTTCCCTGAAGAACAACCTTCGGTTGGAAGGAAACTAACCAGCGCCTTACCCGCGTTCGGCGAACATTCGGAATGAATTTTTGATCAACACCACTAATAAGTAGGAGCTTCGAGATATGGCTAACACATCTGTAATTGGAATTTATGGCACGTACGATGAGCTTTCGGCGGCTGTCGATGCACTGCGCATCGCTGGTTTCCGCAACACCGACATTTCCGCATTGTTGCCCGCCAATCAAGGGACGAAAGACTTTGCCCACGAGAAAAATACGAAGGCGCCCGAAGGGGCGGCAACCGGCGCAGCCTCCGGCGTTTTCTTGGGCGGCGCCTTAGGCTGGTTGGCAGGAATCGGAGCACTCGCCATTCCCGGATTGGGTCCATTCATTGCTGCCGGACCCATCATGGCGGCGATGGCCGGTGCTGGTGCGGGCGCGATGACTGGCGGATTACTCGGAGGTCTCACCGGACTCGGTATTCCCGAATATGAAGCGATTCGATATGAAGGACGAGTAAAGCAAGGGGGGTTTCTCCTTTCGGTTCATTGCGACGATTCCGATTGGGTGAAACGGGCCAAGGAGATGCTAACGTCAACCGGCGCGAAGGACATTGGATCCGCCGGGGAAGCGGCCGCTGACTTTTCTAAAACGGACAGGCCGATGCTTAGAGCCGGCCTGCGATAAACAAGTCCATCTCCATGGAATGCATGACAGCCTAATGGGTAGATGCTGTTGTACCCATGAATTACCCACCGAAGGAGGACGGCGTCAGGTGGGCAAAGCGTCTTGTGTCTGTATTCAAGGAATCGAGACCGGTGCGGGGTTCTTGCCGTCTCCCCTGCTTTACGGATTCATAGCAGATGACTCTGCCGTGAGACTAGGAAAAATACAATAAATCATACCAATGGAGTGAGACGTTTTTCCTTGCGCATAGAGGGGTGGTAAACCACAAACAACAGCCTGGATGCTCCGACGAATTTGTCTGCATGGGGAAGACTTTCCTGAGTCTTCCCCATTTTTTAAGCGACTATGAGATTTCAGTTTATAACCGCTATTCCGCAAAACGTGCAGCGGGGCAGTGGCTGTTTTGTCGGCATTCAAACGCTCACAAAGGGGCTGCGAGCCCTGGATGACGTGGAAGTGGATCTAACCGTTCCCCAGATCAATGTTTCGCCGTTCTCGTTGGAACGAGTCATTTTCAACGAAAGCCTCAGTCCCCTGCAGTTCACTGCGGATTATGTCGTGGGCTTCGACCTGGACGGGTATCGTGTGGCGGGGAAAACAAAACCTCCCTATATCGCAGCCATCAAGGGCGTCCTGGGCGACGCTGTTCCTTTCGAGTCGGGACTCACTCGGCTGAGCATGGCGTTCCAGGCAAAATTGGAAAAAGGGAATGCCCGGCGCGCTGATCGCGTGATTACCATCAGCAACTATTGCGCTCAACGGCTTGCGGATCTGTATGGTGTGCCAAACGCAATCGTGGTTCCTGAACTAATAGATCTCGACGCTTGGCAGCAGCTTTTTGCAGCCAACCCCGCACCACTAGCAAAAAGCAAATTCACCGTGCTTTGCGTGTGCCGCTTCTATCCTCGAAAACGAGTCAACATTCTTTTGAAAGCAGCGGTCTTGGCTGCCGCCAGTATTCCGGAATTGGAAGTGCGAATCGTCGGCAACGGCCCGGACGCCGCGCGTTTGTGGCGTCTTTCCGGTGAATTGGGATTGGAGAACATTGTCACGTGGGTGGGTGACGCCAGCCAAGCGGAGCTGGCCTCGGAATACAATCGTGCCGACGTATTTTGCCTGCCGAGCGTGCAGGAAGGTTTTGGAATCGTTTTCCTGGAAGCCATGGCTGCCGGCAAGCCCATTATCGCCGCCCGAGCCGCTGCAACTCCGGAAGTTGTTACCGATGGCATTCTTGTGAATCCCGACGACCCTCAGCAACTTTCCGAAGCTCTAGTCATGCTGCATCGGAATTCTAATTTGAGAGATCGCTTGAGAATCCATGGGGAATCGGAGGTGCGAAAGTACGATATCAAGAAGGTTACAGCTCAGTTCTTGAAGGCCGTAACCACTTAGGAACTCAACATGCTAATGCATCAATGGAGGATTTATGAACAAACGGATGTTAAGCGCAATTAGCGTCACAATTTTATTGTCAGCCGCGGTCAGTGCGCAACAAATGCAGAGGCGGGCAGTAATTACAGGGGGCGGAAGCGCCGACAGAGGGAAGTGCACCATCGAAGTTGTCGTCGATGGCGCTGTCGATGTGGAAGTTCGTGGCAATACAGCTACGCTTAGAAATCTGTCCGGAGGAACGCCGCAGTGGCGAAGGTTTGAATGTACATCGCCGATGCCCTCGAATGTCCAAAACTTTCATTTCGCCGGTGTGGATGGACGTGGACGTCAGGAATTGACACGCGATCCTCGTAATGGCGGGGTGGCCGTGGTTCGAATCGAAGATAGAGACAATGGCCAAGAAGGCTATACTTTCGACTTGGAGTGGGGCGGTTACACCAGTGACCCTCGAGCAGGCCAATACGGCCCAGAAATTCGGCGCGACAATCCAGGCTATCGTCGGGAAAATGAGGATAGCCGTTACCGGCCCGGATGGCGCGATAGCGAATACTACCAGCGCAACGCTCACGGGTTCGCTGTGGAGCAAGCCGTCAAAGTATGTCAGGATTCTGTTTATAGAGCGGCAAGTTCCCGCTTCCGCAGAGCGGAACTGCACTTTCTATCCACTCGGATAGACGATAATCCTGGCCGCCAGGATTGGGTCGTCGGCTCTCTCGATGTGCACCGGCCCGGTCGTCACGAACGTTACAACTTTTCCTGCTCCGTTGACTTCAACACAGGAAGAGTACGGAACGCTGACTTAGAATCACGCCCCGTGGGATGGTAATTCTTTGTGCTGGATAACGAACGAACGCAAGTTTGTTAGCCAGTTACTCAACCTTTGACTAGAGTCCCTATGACAATAGGGGATTCTGCGAAGCCCCGGAAGAATCCCCCTATTAATCATAGAGGGCTAGCCACCGGGTACGACCCTCTGATTTCAGGAATTCCAAAGCGTGTTTTAAACGGCTCCATGGCAAAGTAATGAGGTTGGGGCGGCGGATCGCCGGGATGTGGAACAATGGAAATAGGAATTAGAATGGCTCGTGATTTCGATTTCCTGGGAATGTGCCAAACCATTGCCGAATCGTCCCCCATGCCAATGGCCGCCGTGGACAACGCCAACCTTTTACTTTGTTACGCCAATCCCGCTTTCTGCCGCTTGCTGGGCAAGACAAACCAGCAACTGATTGGAGAAACCTTGCCGGAGGCCACCAACGACGCAGCGAACGGCGAAGGGCTCCAGTCGCTTCTAAGGCGAGTCTTCAAGACAGGCAAGGCTGAAATCCATACCGGCGTGAAGGAAGAATTCCAAGACGCTTTCTATTGGTCCTACTCTATGTGGCCTATTGTTGCGCCTGCGGGCGATATCGCCGGCGCTGTGATTCAAGTGACGGAAACCACATCCCACCACAACCAATCCACGGCAATGAATCAGGCCCTCTTAGTGGGCTCCGTGCTCCAGCATGAACTCACCGAGGCGTCGGAAATCGTAAACGTGCAACTGCGCCACGAGATCGCCGAACGCAAACGCGCCGCCAAGTTGTTGAAAGAATCGGAACAAAAATACCGCGCACTTTTCGACTCAATAGATGAAGGGTTCTGCATCATAGAGAAAATAGAGGAACGGCCCGGTGGAAAGTTGGATTTCCGCTATATCGAGGCCAACCAGGCATTCGGAGAACAATCCGGCGTCAACAACGTAGAAGGGAAAACCATACGGCAAATGTTCCCCGAAGTTGGTGAGGAATGGTGCGACACGTATGAAGCGGTTCTCCGCACTGGCAAACCAATCCGGTTTGAGCGTGGACTTACGGAAAACGGCCGGCAGTTGGAACTCTACGCTTTTCGCATCACGATGGACGGGCAAATCCGTGTCGCTGTGATCTTCAAAGACATTACAGGGCGAAAACGGTCGGAAGCCGAAGCCCAACGAAACGCCAAGCGTTTCCGCTTCCTCTCCGAATCCATGCCGCAAAAGATTTTCACCGCCACGCACATTGGCGACATAGACTACTTCAACCAGTTATGGATGGATTACACCGGCGCCACCATCGAACAACTGAAAGGATCGGGCTGGGTGCGCTTCGTCCATCCAGATTGCATGGAGGAAACCGTCCGCCGGTGGAAACGTTGCGTGGAAACGGGCGAGCAGTTTAATTTGGTTCATCGCTTCCGCCGCGCCGACGGCGTATCCCGCTGGCACTTGACCCTGGCCCAATCCATGCGCACGTCTACCGGTGCGATCTCCATGTGGATCGGGTCGTCCACCGACATCCAGGAACAAAAGGAAACAGAACAAGAGCTGCGCCGCGCCAATGATGACCTCAATCAATTCGCATTCGCCGCAAGCCACGATCTGCAGGAACCTCTCCGTATGATCACCAGCTATTCGCAACTGCTGATCAACGAGTACGGGGCCAATCTCCAGGGAGATGCCACCATGTTCGTGAACTTCATCACTAGAGGGGTCAAACAAATGCAGGAGCTTCTCGCCGATCTGCTCTCCTTTAGCGAAATCGGGTCGAAGAGCGAGGAATCGCATGACCTCGTGGATCTGAATGTGGTCGTCGAAACCGTGCGAAGGAATTTGGGTATGGCCATTGAAGAGAGTGGCGCCATCATCTCCTGCGCGGAACTGCCCTCCGTGCTTGGCCATCATGCCCGCTTTGTTCAGCTCTTCCAAAACTTGATCGGCAATGGCATCAAATACCATGGCGCACAGCCGCCGCGGATTCATGTTTCCGTCCAACAAAAAGGCCAGGAATGGCGCTTTGCCGTGGCCGATAATGGCATGGGCATCGAACCTGAATACTTCCAGACAATCTTTGGCGTTTTCAAACGGCTTCACGGCAAAGCCATCCCAGGCACCGGTATCGGACTTGCCATTTGCCAACGCGTGGTGGAACGCTGTGGCGGACGGATTTGGGTCGAATCCCAAATCGGGAGCTGCACAACTTTCTACTTCACTCTTCCGCTCTAGGTATCTAATGATAGACAAGACATTTCAAATTCTGGTGTTGGAAGATAATGACGGGGATGTGTATCTCCTCAAAAAGGCGTTAACCAATGCGGGGGTAAGGTTCCAGATGACTGTTATCGAGGATGGCGCTTCCGGCTTAGCTTTCGCCCGCCGCCGGGGAGAACATGCCGCATTCATTCCCGACCTTGCGGTGCTTGACTTGAATTTGCCGAAAGGCGGCGGCCTGGCCGTGTTGGAGGCGATTCGCATGAGCAAGGATTTAGAACACTTGCCGGTCGTAATCGCCACATCCTCGGCTACTTCGGGGGAACGGGCAGCGGCTGAGGATTTCAAGGTTGCCCAATTCATAACCAAACCCTCTGCGTTGGAAGAGTGCCTCAAGATAGGCGCCACGCTAAAAGCGCTCTTGATGAAGCCGTGAAATGAAAATCTTGCTCACTAGTGCAGAACTTTCACGCATCCCGCGTGGACCCTTCGCGGCCGCAGACTAGCCCCTACAGGAGGATCCTTCGAACCCTGTCCGCTGGTGGGACTGCGAACAATCCCCCGATGACAGAAGCCCAGAACCCCTCGATTTTCACTTAGGTTCCAGGCGTGACTAACGCTGCTGTCCGAAAGGGCATTTCGACTAGCCCCGATGAAAATCGGGGGATTCTTCCCCGTCCACCAACGGACAGGATTCGGGAGAATCCCTTGTACCCATCGGCGCCAAGGCGAGGTTGTGTCACCCAAATGCTTACCTCAAATAGTTGATCAGCAATATACTTTTCACCCCATTGCTGTTCGGTTAAGTCCAGTAATTCAAATCCTCCCGTTTGATGAGCAACGGTGAGTATCTGGCAATACGATTGCACTTGAACTTCGCGATGAAAGCAACGCGATGGTACGGAAAACAAGATATTCGTGTGGAGTCCGTGGATGAACCCAAGATAGAGCAGTCCAACGACATCTTGCTTCGGGTTACGTCAACGGCAATATGCGGCTCCGATCTGCACATCTACGACGGCTATATTCCCACGATGGAGAAGGGCGATATTTTAGGCCACGAATTCATGGGAGTGGTCGAAGAGGCTGGTTCGAAAAGTAATTCGAAGAAAGGGGATCGCGTAATCATCCCGTTCCAAATCGCCTGCGGTAGTTGTTACTTCTGCGGACGCATGCAGACTGCCCTATGTGACAACACCAATACCGCTGGCGCCGAGGCCATGCGGAAAGTTTATGGACAAGTAGCTGCCGGATTGTTTGGCTACTCGCACATGTATGGCGCATACCCCGGCGGACAGGCAGAATTCGCGCGCGTTCCCCACGCCGACTTCGGCGCGTTTAAAGTGCCCGACGAATTAACCGACGAACAGGTGCTGTTCTTGACAGATATTTTCCCAACCGGATTCATGGCGGCTGAGAATTGCGGCATAGAGCCAGGGCAAACGGTTGCCGTGTGGGGGTGCGGGGCGGTGGGACAGTTTGCGATACGGAGTGCATTTCTGCTGGGTGCCGAGCGCGTGATTGCTCTGGATAATGTGCCGGAACGGCTGCAAATGGCGAACCAAGCGGGCGCGGAGACCTTGAACGACGAAGACAAAGATGTTCAGGAAAAGCTCCGCGAAATGACGAAAAGCCGTGGTCCCGATCACTGCATTGATGCCGTCGGGATGGAAGCTCATGGTTCCACGATTGACGCTCTCTACGACAAAGTTAAAACCGCAATGTTGCTGGAAACGGATCGTTCGCACGCCCTGCGCGCCGCGATTTTCGCATGCGCCAAGGGAGGGACGGTTTCGATCCCCGGGGTCTATGGGGGTTTCTTAGACAAGTTCCCGCTAGGCGGGGCCTTTGCAAGGGGTCTCACTTTGAAGATGGGACAAACGAATGTGCATCGGCTGCTTCCACGATTGCTGAAGTACATCACGGATGGAAAAATCGATCCCAGTTTCGTCATCACGCATAGCTTGCCTTTAATAGCATCCGTCTCGCCGGTCAGGATCAGATTTACTGGCGCTATGATCAATTCAATCGCGATTTTGTAACTGGGAATAATATCCGGGCGTTCAACCTCGGCTACTTTCATTCCATTGGCGAGTGGTCCAGAATCGGCGTGGATTACCAATTCAAAAATAGAGAGTCGTTCAACGACGACCGCCTAAACACGAAGTTGCAACTGATCTGGAACGTCATGTACTAGGCGAAAAACGGCAACTAAAAGGGAATAAAATGTCGATAAATAAACTCGGGGCTTTGGCTGGCGTCGCGGTTGTTACCGCCTTGGCGGCCGTCGCCGGCTACAAGTACATTCGTTCCGGCGGACTCATCGCGCGGCAAACCCCAAGCTCCGTTGAGGCGGCCACCGCCCAATGGCTCCTAAATCTAAGCGTGCCCGCCTCCGCCAAGCAACTCAAGAACCCCGTGGAAGCAACCGATGCAAGCCTCACCGCCGGCAGAGCGCTCTATGCCCAGAAATGTGAAGTCTGCCACGGCTACGATGGCGGTGGCAAGACGGAAACCGGCAGCGGCCTCTATCCCCCGCCACTCGATCTCCGCGGGATGGAAGTGAAGAGCCGGACCGATGGCGAATTGTTCTATTTCATTCAGAACGGCATTCGAAACACCGCCATGCCCGGCTGGAGGATGCCGGATCAAAACCTCTGGCAATTGGTGTTGTTCGTGCGAAATCTCCCCCAAGTGGCGTCCACGACAGTTCAGGCTGTCAATCGCACCACTGCCACATTCGTCGGGTCGGGCGCGTGCAAATCATGCCACGCAGCTGTGTACGAACGCTGGAGCAAGACCCTCATGGCTAACGTCATACGCGATCCGAAAGCACATCCCGACGCTATTATTCCCGATCTCTCCAAGCCCAACCCGTTAGTCACGTTTACAAAGGACGACATCGCCTTCGTATACGGCAGTAAGTGGAAACAGCGCTATTTCAAAAAAACAGGCGACGACTACTATCCCCTTCCCGCGCAATGGGACATCACTAACAAAGTATGGAAACCGTACCACCCCGCGAAAGGAACCGATTGGTGGACCGAATTCTATCCCGATGCCAACTCCGAACGCCCAACCGGACCCTTATGCGATGGTTGCCATGCGGTCAATTACAATATAGAAACCAAAAAGGTGACCGAATGGAACGTCGGCTGCGAAAAGTGTCACGGCGCCGGTAGCGAGCATGTGAAGACCCCACTCGCCTCGAACACTCTCAATCCAGCCCGAATGGACTATGTAGCCGGAAACGATGTTTGCATCCAGTGTCACTCGCAAGGGCAGCCACTTACGAATCCCATTCAGGGAAAGTATTACGACTGGCCCGTCGGTTTCAATCTCGGCTTAAAGCTGAATGACTTTTGGAAACTCGAAGAGAGCGATCCCGGAGAGACAACCTTCACTCATTACGCCGACGGCACGGCCCACAAGAATCGCATGCAAGGCAACGACTATGTCACCAGCCTCATGTACACTCACGGAGTAACTTGTTTCAGTTGCCACGATTCCCACGGAACGGGTAACGAAGCTATCCTCCGCAAACCCCCCAACGAAATATGTTTGGATTGTCACGGTCCCAACTCACCCAACGGACCCCGTTCGGCGACCTTGGAACAGCACACGCATCACAAGGCGGATAGCCCAGGGAGTGAATGCATTGCTTGTCATATGCCGAAAATCCAACAGACTCTCCCCGGCGTAAACGTTCGCAGCCATACATTCCGATTCGTCTATCCTGCCACGACGGATACCTCGAAAACTCCAAACGCTTGCAATATTTGCCATGCGGACAAATCGACGTCTTGGGCAACCGCAGCCTTTAAGTCATGGACCGATCGTTCCCCTTGGCGCGCGCAGTAAGGCCGGCCCGAGGCCGGCGCGCGGCTCGAAGTAGCGCTGTCCAGTACCGGAAAGGCGCCTGGAAATCTGGCGGATTGCAACGACCCAACCTCACTAGAGTTATCTAAAAGAAATCATACAGCAGCACACTTGACTTATTCAACCATGGACCTGTCTTAACAGACTTGAACCCACAAAAAGGCGCGGACAATTTACAAATGTGCTCTCTTAAAGTCATCCGAAGTCAAGGAACATACGTAGTATTTGCCAAGAACACTTATCAGGCCCAGCAATGCCGTTTTTAGAATTGGGCAAGTAACATTACAAACAAAGGAGAAATAAAATGCATCTAACTCGAATGGGTTCATTCATCAAAACAATGGCCCTTTCAACGCTCGCGGCAACCTTAGGACATGCGATGGTAACGGTCAACCCGGTAATCACTCCAAACGGTTCGCTGTTCCGCTACAACTATACAATCGCGAACGGAACAGGACTGGATGTGCCTGTCATAGACATAAATGTGGCCAAGGGTACAGGGGTAATCCTCAACCTCGCCGCTCCGGTAGGTTTCCTAACTGCCTATGATTCTGCTTTAGGCCTCGTTTCCTTCTTGGAAAATACGGCATTATTCGGACCAACGCCTTTATCGGGGTTTACTTTCGATAGCCCCTTTTCCGCCAGGGCATCCTCATTTACCGCCACATTTGCCGACGGTAGTGTAATGAGCGGTGCAACGTTGGCGCCAGTGCCAGAACCAACCGCGCTCTCGCTATTCGGCGTCGGTGGAATTTTCTTAGCCATCCGCCGCTTCATCCATAAACCCATCAAATCTACGAAAAGGACACAAATATGAACAAGTTTATCTTCCGTACCATCCTTTCAGCGGGAACAGCATCCCTGCTCATTAGCGGACTGTTTGCCTCAAGCCATAGCGATGCCCCGTTAAGCAAACAGGATCCCCAGACCAACCTCACCGACGTCTACGCCTTCATGGGCCCAGGCAACTTGAACCTTGTGGTCAATTGCCGGCCCTTCTCCGAACCCGGCGACGGCGTTATGTACGAACGCTTCGCCGATGATGCCTTGTATAGCGTCAATATCACGCATCCCGTTACGGGCGCTTTGATCCGCACCTATAACTTCCGTTTCAGCCCAGTATCATCGGCTGCGGGAGCCTACAAGAACCTCAACACCATCCTGTCCTATGGACGCGGAACCGCTATTGGAGCTATCCAAGATGTTGGCGACGCACGGCAGAACTACACCCAAACTTACGCAGTGAGTATGGTCGACGCCAATGGAAACACGACGAGCCTTGGCTCAAACTTCATGGTGCCGCCGCCTAATGTGGGCCTGAGGACTACCCCGTTTTACAACAATGCGGCTGGATTTGCCGTCTCCGGCGCTACCACTAACGCCGGTTTGGATAAGTACACGAGGCAAACCGTCTACACTACCTCCACTGGCGAAACGGTCTTCGCTGGATCCCGCGAAGATAGCTTCTTTTCCGATATTCCAGGAATCTTTGACCTTCTCGACGCCCGAATCTTGGGCCCCGACGGTCATGGCCAAACTGGAAACGGCGTGGATGGCTTCAAAGGATTCAATGTGTTGACCTTTGCTATTCAGATCCCTATTGCTAACTTGCCTGCCGCCATCAACTATACAGATGCCTTCACCGGCGCCTCACGTGGTTTGGGTGTGTATGCTTCAGTTAGCCGCCAACGCATCACATTACGCAACTCCTCCGGCGACGCTACGAATTCCGGCCCTTGGATTCAAGTGAATCGCCTCGCAAATCCCATTTTCAACGAAGCACTTGTGGCGCTTAAAGACAAGGACAACTTCAACCGCGACAACCCGACTGGCGACGCAAAGTACGCAACCTATGCTCAGAATCCCGAGATCGCCGTGCTGATCAACGCTACGTTCGGCACCAATTTCGTGACCACAGGCCGCTCCGACCTTGCAGCTGTTTATATCCCGGATGTCCTCCGAGTGGACACTACTACCGGCCCGGTCCCTCAGATTGGCCAAGGCGGCAATCGGTTGAGCGGCTTGGGCGGCGACACCACCGCCGGCAAGTGGAGCGGTTGGCCGAATGGCCGCAGACTAGGTGATGACGTAGTCGACATCGCCCTGACGGCGGTTGCTAGCGGTCCTAGTTACACGTCGATCTTTTTGCTCGGCGACAACATCAATGCCAACGATCAGACTTACAACTTCGTATTCCCGTATGCGGCCACGCCACACGCCGGGACGAAGAATAAGAAGGATTAGTCAAAATGCAAAAGCCCAGTTCTCGCCTCTCCAGGCTTGTAATGACGGCTTGGTTGGTTGGGCCGGTATTTTTACCGGCCCAATCGGTCAATCGTCTTTCGGATGACAAGATTCTAGCCGCCACTAAGTTAGCAAAGGATCACCCAAGCGACGTGAAGTGGGTGAAGCTCGGAGACGCCATGCTAAAGCAAGCACGGGACGCCGCGGATCCTTCCTTTTTTAGCCGGGCGGAAAAAGCTTACCAAGCGGCTCTCGATTTGAATCCAAAATCAGTAGATGCTCTGCTCGGAATGGCGTGGGTGCAAAACGGAAGAAGAGAGTTCGAACACAGTATTCAATGGGTTGAACAAGCGTTGGCTCTGAACGATAAGCAAGCCGATGCTTACGGGCTCTTAGGCGATGCCTCGGTTGAAACGGGCGATTATGAAAAAGCATTGGAACACTATCAGAAGATGCTTGATCTACGCCCCGATATGACTTCTTACAGCCGTGGCGCCAGAATCATGTTTCTAACCGGAAACTTCAAGAAATCTGCTTTTCTGTATGGCAAGGCTTTGGGCGCTTCGGCCGGATCAATCGGCGCCGAATCTTGGTGTACGGCTCGACTAGCTCAATTGCAATTCGCGCAAGGCGCCTATGTGCCGGCCGCGCAATTGTTGGCGCAGGGATTGGAAAAAGCTCCCGCGAATCCGGACTTGCTGGAAACCATGGGCAAGGTAAAGGGCGGTCTAAAGGATTACGATTCGGCTATTTCCTATTATAAGAAGGCGCAAGGTCTTCGTCCGACTGCCGAACTGGCTTCCGCACTCGGTGATCTTTACTTAATGAAAGGACAAACAGAGGCGGCCAATAGGCAATTTGAAATGGTAGAGAGCATGCATCGGGCAAACGTCATTAATGGAGTTCGCGACAATCTGGAACGCGCCCGCTTCCTGGCTGAACATGATCGGGATCTTACAGGGGCGTTAAAGTTGGCTGAGGATGAGTTCAAAGCCAGGCCGTCTATTTATGCCGCGGATACTCTAGCATGGTGTTTTCTTAAAAACGGAAAGATTGAGGAGGCGAAGAATTTCGTACTCAAGGCTGTAAGTCAGAAAACTCCGGAAGCATCGTTTTACTATCACCAAGGAGTTATCTTGGCGAAAGCAGGAGATGTGGGATTGGCGAGGAAGTCTCTGTATCAGGCATTGAGCCTGAATCCGAACTTCGATCCTCGAAATACATTGGATGCCTTAAAATTGGTCCAAGAACTGGGCAAAGTTGCGGTCACCGAATAGGTGATCGGGAAAGGATAAAACGGAAAGTTGGGCCGATCCGATTTGCAAACGATGATCGTGACGGGCGGTGATCTGCGCCAACGAATCGAAAAGGCCCGAAATCCGCGGTTCGCAAAGGTCAATCACTTGCCATTTGCAGCCTAATCTTCCCTGCCTTGTCAATGACTTACCGCGGTAGAAATGCAAATCCCCTTGCATCACCATGCCAAAATTGGATCATAGGGCGGCTATTCCCCACCGGAGCAGCCGCCCTATTTAAATTTGAAAAGGATGAAACATGGTCACACCAGCTCAACTCGCCGCCAACATCGCCAACGCCCAATTCTCCACCGGACCAGTCACTACCGAAGGTGTGGCGAGCTCCTCCTCCAACGCAATCAAACTCGGCTTTTACGCTAATCAAGCCGTGCTACTAACCCCCGAGGATCACCAAGCTTTCGACGCCCTCGTTACTGCCTTCCGTTTTGAGCTCCATCCCGCCGGTCCCATCGAACGGGCGTTTTATAATCAAATCGTGCTCGCCGCCTGGAATATTGAAAGAACCCATCGGCTCGAAGCTGGTCTGGCATCTGATGGAATCGACCCAATGTTATCGGAGGCTAATGCAAAAACACTCGCCCGCATCGCCACCTGTCGCATACGTTCCGAACGTACTTTTCACAGATGCCTCAAGGACTTACAGGCGTACCAAGCTGCCCACCCGTTAGACGAAAATCCAATTGTGCAAAACGAAGCCAAAGTAGTTTCGACCGTAACTCCCACAAAACCGGTTGTAAGGGAGTTTGCATTTAAGCGAGTCCCTTATGTCCGCTCGGAACCTAAAGTGGGGCGCAATGAGATATGCCCTTGCCACTCGGGACGAAAATACAAACATTGCTGTTTGCAAAACGAACCCAATGCGGTAAATAAGGCGGCGTCTTGACGCCTGTAAATCGCCGAAATTCGGCCTTGAGATGCTGAGTCTGGAGAAGTTGTAGAGCCAAAGTTAAGGAGTGCGGAGGAGAAGAAGGGCCAGGATTTGGTTAATCCTGGCCCTACGTAATTAAGGCTTGTAAGTGAGGGTAACTGGAATAGATGACGTGTTCGGTGTACCGTCCGAATTCTTCGTACCATCCATAACAGTCAGGACGAGATTGTAAACGCCAGCTCCGTTGACGAATTGAATCGTCGACCTGGGGCTATTAGGCGTTTGCAGAATAGCAGGAACTAATCCGCCAGGAGCAACCATAACGAGGTAAGTTAAAGCGGCCGACGAGGAACTCGTTGAGGCACTGGCATCTAAGGAAATCGATGCCTGACTCGTGGTCATTGTTTGGGGCGTGATGGATGCTGTCAAACCGTTGCTTACCATCGGAGTTCCGGCCGCGGTGGAGGTGTTCAAAGTTCCGTTCACGCCCGCCGGGAAGAAGCCGCCAGAGGTTGCATTTGCCTTGTTTCCGTAGACAATATACAAAACCTGTCCGACGCTACGAGTTGCAGTCAAGCTATTCCCGTCAACAGGGAAATACTTCGTCCCGCTTGGTGGAGGGAGAATATCGATCCCGTCAAGAGCTGCGGTTTGGATGCCCAAAATGGCAATCTGCAACCGGATGTTTGCGGCATGGGCGGCTTCGGCCTGCGCAATTCGGGCCGCATATCCAATCAGCGCCTTGCTTGTAAGCAATGGGGCCGCACCGGCATAGGCTGTCACGCCGACGTCTTCAAACGCGCGCGCCAACTGAAGAAAGTCCGTTACGCCGCCAAATCCGATGCCAAGGGCGTTCAGGTTGATTGCCGGACGGGCAACAGGGGTCGCTCCCGCTCCAGTGAGGGCTGTTCGAATAAACTGAACGTGAGCGCGTTCGTCTGCTGCAATCTGGTTGGCGATCTCTCCTGTTTTAACGCTATTAGTTCCGAAATTGACTTTCGCTCCGCCGGTAGTCGCGCCTGCGGTGCCGGAACCCGTAACGCCAATGCCCATCTGATCGATCGTCAATCCGGAAGTTGCTACGGTGTAGAATTCCGCCTCCAGATATTCAAGGTTGAGCGCGAAGTTGATAATGTCAACGTCTGTCGGCGCGCCGGACTGGCCAAAAGCAATACCCGCGCCCTTGTCCATGGCGACCGCGGCAGCGCTGGCTAAAGCGATCTTGTTCAAGAAACTACGCCGGTCGGGGGCAGCTTCAATAATGCTTTGCAGTAAGTTAGAGTTACTCATTGTTTTTCCTTTAAGGTCTAAAATTTAATACGCGACGGACTAAGTTAGCAGCCTGTGGTGGAAGTCGGAAATAGTACGTTCAATACGTTACCGAGCCGTGACGGTAACGAGCGGACTTCAACCAACGGGCTGTTAGGTGGGGTTCTTGTATTCACGTTTCTTGTATTGGTATCCGTCACAAGGAGATATCCTCCATGCATGGGATTAGTAGGGGAGTTTCGGATGGAGTGGGGGGGCCTCGCATCCGGCTTCCCAGCTTGCTACCGCATACCCTTTGCAGCCTGGGCTTTGGCGGGATAGTCAGCACTAGATTCGCCTGATGACGAGATGTCTTCCGCGCCGGTTTGCTTCAAGACATCTTTGGCCAACGTGATTTCATCAGAAGTGTCGCAATGGACGGAAAGGAGGACGCCGCCGTCCTTGATTCTGCCTTCATAGCGTTTTGCTTCGTATTCTGGAATGCCCATGCCGACAAGGGCTCCTAAGAGGCCGCCCACGGTGCCTCCCACTCCAAGTCCTGCTAGAGCTCCCATAATAGGACCGGCCGCAATCAGCGGTCCCACTCCAGGAATGGCCAAGGCTCCAATGCCGGCCAGTAATCCCAATGTTCCGCCGATCGCGCCGCCGGCTGCTACGCCGGTGGCCGTTCCTTCCGGAGCCTTGGTGTTCTTCTCATGGGCGAACTCTTTAGTGCTATTGTGATCGGGTAGCAATACCGAAATGTCGTCGCTGGTGAACCCATTGGCCATCAAGCGATCAACACTTCGTTCAGCCTGGGCGGTAGTCGGGTAAATGCCGAAGACGGCAGTCATTTTCGATGTCATGGTAATTTGATCCTTATTCTTGGTTTGTATGATTAGCTATTACGGCTTGACGGCCATTTCGTTGGCGACTTTCTCAGCGGAACCAGCGATTTTAACTGCCTTGGCCATAATGGATTTCACTTCTTGGTCGGAGCGAACGGGACCTTTTAAAGTCACCATTCCATCCTGGCTGATAATCTTAACGTTATGCGCGTAAGTGGAGAGGGACTTGTCGGCCATCACTGACTTCCGGATTTTGGCTGTCAGTTCTCGGTCCGCCGAGTTCATTTTCTGCTTGTCCGCGGTTGCGGCGCCGGAATTTCTATCGCGTTCATTGACTTTTGTATTGTCAGGCTTGGGTTGCGCATCTTGCCCAGAGCTGAGCGCTGGCAAAGACACACTGAGGGCGAATGCAAGAGCGAATGACGGGGTTCTTGTGAGTGTCATGGGCTTTTCTAAGGCAAGCGAATGGCCACACTTGAAATTGTTGAGCTTATTGGTGAAAGTATCCGTAAAGACTAAGTATCTGTTGCAACAATCGCTTCACTTGGGTGCAGAAGTTGCAGCGGCGGATCTGTTTTTGTGGGAATCATGACCGTGAGTAAGTGCTTGCGCCCGTCGTCGAGTAATTCAATGGAAGCTTCACTAACAGGAATTCCATCGAGTTCCATCGACCGGGAAGCGGCAGTATTATGAACGTTTATTTCATATTGGGAGGACTTGTAATGAAACCACATTTCGAACTTCGGCCAATCCTGGGGAATTACTGGCTTCAACGTCAGCCTATTTCCTCGCAATTGAAAACCAAGAACTTCCTCTATCCAGATGCGATACATCCAGGAAGCCGAACCCGTGTACCAGGTCCAACCGCAACGTCCAGCAAAGCTCGGGGATGCGTAAACATCGGCCGCAACCACGTACGGCTCGCCCCGATAGCGCTCCACCTCAACCAGATTCCGGGTCTTTTCAATGGGGTTCATCAACTTCAGAAGTTCCACTGCCGCAGCCCCGTCACCCATCCTGGCGCGGGCCATTGCGAGCCACAAAGAGCCGTGCGTATACTGGCCGCCGTTCTCTCGCACTCCCGGAGGGTAGCCCATGATATAGCCGGGATTTGGCTCAGAGTGATCGAAAGGAGGAGTAAATAATTTGACTAGCTTATTGGTCCGATCAACCAATCGCTCCTCGGCGGATTGCATGGCCTCTTTCGTACGTTTAGGATCAGCCTCGCCGGAAATAGCAGCCCAGGATTGGGGCAGCGAATCGATGCTCGCCTCCGCGTTTGACTTTGAACCTAGCACCGCGCCATTGTCGAAGAAACCTCGAACATACCAATTGCCGTCCCAACATTCGCGCTCCATGGCTTGCACCAAGCCGTCCGCGCGCGATTGCCAATCGGCGGCCACGGCGGCGCCCTGCGGCAGGTTTTCGATCAGACGGGCGAAGTCCCGCGTCACAAAGGGTAGGAACCAACCAAGCCATCCACTCTCACCGCGGCCCTCCGCGCCTACATGGTTCATTCCGTCATTCCAATCGCCCGACCCGATCAGTGGGAGTCCGTGACTGCCCAGGCGCCACGCCTTGTCGATCGCCCGCTTGCAGTGGTCCCACAGAGGAGCGGCTTGTGCGCTGATAGTTGGGATAAAGAGGCGGTCATCCTCGCCTTCGGCAAGAAGTGCGCCTTCGAGAAACGGAATCTCCCCCTCAAGGATAGAACGGTCGCCAGTGATCTCAACGTAACGGCATACGGCATACGGCAGCCAGAGTAAGTCGTCAGAACAATGTGTTCTAACTCCGTTGCCGGTATCCGGATGCCACCAATGCTGCACATCGCCTTCGACAAACTGCCGCGCGGCGGAGGCAAGAATATGGGCTCGCGCTAAGTGGGGTTTCGAATAAAGGAATGCCAGGCAATCCTGTAACTGATCCCGGAATCCAAGTGCCCCTCCCGATTGATACAGGGCTGTGCGCGCAAAGAAACGGCAGCTCATGGTTTGATAGACCAGCCATCGATTGAGCAGGAAGTCCGTGGAAAGAGAAGGCGTGCGAACTTGCAGCGCGCCCAAAGTGTTATCCCAATAGCGATGAACCTCTGTCAGTGCGGATTCCACTTGCTGTCTTGTTTTGTATCGCGATAGTAGGGCTCTGACATCTTCCGTCGAGTCCGCCTCTCCCAAAAGGAAGACCACTTCAGTTTGACCGCCGGGGGAGAGTTGCACGGAACACTGTAAGGCAGCGGCAGGGTCCAGTCCACCTCCCGTGCGATTGTCCAAACGAGCCGCGGTCAAGGCCGCTGGTTTAGCGCAAGATCCATTTATGCCAAAAAACTGGGCTCGATCCGCGGTGTATGAGGAGACACCGGAAGAGCAGGAGACAAACGCCTTGTCACCCGAGCCATTCCAATTGTGCGTGGCCAATAGCGCGTTCGACCCCTGATCCCAGGCGGTGTGAATGTGGTTCATTAAATCTTCCCGATCGGAACCGAGAACCCATGTTGCATAGTAAGTGATCGAAAGTGTACGGGCGTTTTGGGAATCGTTCCGTAAGCGAAGCCGGGCTATTTTAATAGGATCGCCTTCGCCTTCGCCGTTGATGGGGACAAAAACTGTAAGTTCCTGGCCAATGCCGTTGCTGTTGTGTTCGTACACCGTATAGCCTTGGCCATGACGCGCGCGATGCGCACTGGTTCCCCGGATTGGCAATGCGGTAGGAGTCCAATACTCTCCTGTGGATTCGTCCCGGATGTAAATGATTTCCGATTGGGGGTCACTTAGTGGATCGTTATGCCAAGGGGTTAGACGATGGGCTTGGCTGTTGCCGCGCCACGTCACTCCTTGCCCACTCTCACTTACAGCTGTTCCGAAGTTCTTGTTAGCCATAACATTGATCCACGGGGCCGGCGTGTTTGTCTCGGGTTTGAGATAGATTGCGTATTCCCTGGCGTCGCGGGTAAAACCTCCAATGCCATTGAAATAGGGAAGTTCGAGGAAGGGCAAAGGTTGCGGCAGGTACTTGACCGGAAGAGTAGTAGGGGCCAGAAGCGGAAGGCTAGCGCGGCTGGTGGTACGAAGCAGTTGCTGCTGCAGCGAGCCCCGGCTTCCGCTCAAAATCACATTGGAAGCGGCAAGAATCAAAGTGCGATGCTCTTCGGGGATCGCATGCCAATCGAGCAAGTAAACATTTCCTGAACGTTCGGGCGCAGGCTGGCTGGAGTGCGCTGCAATTTGGCGCTGTAACTGTAGACGCAACGGATGATCGTAACTTGGGCTTTCCTGGTTGAGGATGATCAGATCAGCTTGGAATCCACGGGTGCGCCAGTAAGAATGCGCCAGAAGCAGCTCACGGATTAGAGGAAGACTTCTGGCGTCGGTTGCAGTGATGGCAAGAATCGGCAAGTCTCCAGATACGCCATAAATCCACAAAGACGATTGGCCAAGCACGTTACGCAACAGGCGGTCATCGGATGCCCGGAATGCCGCATCCGGATAGATTAAGTGTCCGGCCAGTTCCTGAAACCGATGGGCTGTGCTGGATCCAATACCCAAGTACCTGAACTCCAATTGGCTTCTGGTCCAGGCCATTTCAAATTGCCTGGAAACAGACTCGGGTCTGCGGTATCTTTCGACGAGAGCAAGCAATTCTTCGCGTGAGGAAGCCGCCAGTGTAATGAAACATAGCTCGACCCTTTCCCGGGGTTCCATGGGCAAAGAGCAACGGAGGCTGAAGATCGGATCGAGCACTGCTCCGGTGGAGCCTGGGAGATCGTCTCGTAGTGCAATGGGCGAATCGACTGTATTCCCGCGGCCAAGAAAGTTTCCACGCTCCGTTTCAAATTGGATCTCACCGTTGAAGCCGGTGAGCATGTGAGCTGACCAAATGGGGACATCCGATGAAGACCTGGGTCGTCGACGAGCAAATAAAACTCCGGGTTCGACGCATTCGGTTTCAATAAACATTTTGGCGAAAGCTGGATGCGCCTTGTCCATGGCGTGCGGGGCCAAGGCAAGTTCTAGATAGCTGGTAAATTCGACCTTCCGTGCACGGAGCGATCGATTCGTTACGGAAACTCGCCGCAGCTCGGCGTTGTCTTCGGCGGCAACGGTAATATGCATTAGCGTTTCGATACCCATGAAGATGCGATGGAATTCCGCGTGGTCGGCTGTGAACCGGACAGTGGTTGCTCCAAGATTTGCTCCCAGAGGACTCGGAGCAGCCGCCCAGCGCACGTCTGATTTCAAGTCACGGATATAGAGGAACGCGCCCCACGGATCAAGCGTTGAATCGGCTCGCCAGCGGTTGATGTCAAATCCATTCCAACGGGAATAGCCAGTTCCGGAGTTTGTAATCAGCAGGGAGTACTTGCCGTTGCCCAGAAGGTGGGTTTGCGGAATGATGGTTTTTTGTTCCCAGGTTCTTTGAACCTGTTGTTCGACGGGCGCGACTTTAATCGTTGGTTCGTACGCCTGCGTTTCATCGGAAATCGGACTGCTGACTGGTACCCGCTCAAACAGCAGTGACTCAAAGGCTCGGATGCGCAAATCGTTTCGGAAGCGCCTTTTAATCGGGTCGTGATGCAGAAGGTTATTGAGCGCAAGCAACGACATGCCTTGGTGGTGGGACATATAGGAATAAATGACCAACCCTAGATCGCCACCTCTCTTTGCTTCGCGAGTGAAGTCGATGGATTCGTAGAAACCCATAGTTCCACTTACGCCCAAACCTTCCAGGCGCTTCAGATTGTCGATAGCCGCGGGAGGGTTCAACGGCAGAGCCAGCATGGTGGCGTACGGGGCAACGACGAGAGAGCCCTTGAGATCACGTTGCAACGCCAACTGTGGGACTCCGAAAGCGTGGTATTGGTAGATTTGATTAGCGTCGAGAGCGCTATAGGCGCATTCGGAAACGCCCCATGGAATATTGTTATCCCGACCGTAATCGATCTGTCTATCGAGCGCGTCCCCGCACGCCTGATCTAGTAGGGAATTGGGGAAACTTTGGGCGTACAAGGCCGGCATTAAATATTCGAACATCGTGCCGCTCCAACTCAGTAGAGCGCGGTGGTTCAGAGTTGTCACGCGAGGCCGGCCCAGGGCTTTCCAATGAGTCAACGGTACATCGCCTTTGGCTATGGAAACAAGACTGGCCAAGCGGCACTCACTGGCCAACAGGTCGTAATGACTTGTGAAGACAAGAGGGTCACCAACGGCGTACCCCACACCGAATAATTCCCGGGAAGGGTCAAACAGGAACTTCATATTCGTTCCGTCGGCGAGGCGAGTGGCGTTGGCTCCCAAATCCCTAAGATGGCGAACGGACTCGGTTGCGAGAGCGCGGCAACGCTCGTACGATTCGGCTAGCCGGTCGAGCCAACTGGCGAGTTCGGGAGACATTCCCGGGTCTCCCCGTTTGAACAGGATGGAATCGACAAAGGGGCAGCCTTTTTCAGCAAGCTCCAGCAACGAGGGCGCCGCATGCACTGCCCGGCGACGCATTTTTACTACCTCTTCACCCAACTCGCGGACTAATGAATCCGGCGGTTGAGTCAGGATTTCCATCCAAGTCAAATAGCGATCAATAGAGGCAATCCAAAACTCTAGCTGTTGATCAACCTTTGATGCCCAATAGGAACGTTCATCTCCGGGTGAAGGAACTTGGAGCAACTGCTTTGCCGGCCCTTGGGCTAACCGTAAGCGGCCGATGAGGGCATGTCCTTCGACTTTGCCGCGCAACAAGCGCCGTAGGGCTTGTATCGGAACGGACGCGGAAGGGTCGCCGCCGCAGACCCGCCGAAGCAAGGCCAACGCATCGAACAAGCCGCGCAAGCTGAGCGAACTGATGATGGGGGAGGAAAGCGCATCCTGGCAACCTTGATTCAGAACCCACAAACTGGCCAGTAGGTTGCCGCTATCCACGGTGGAAACATAGCGAGGCGGTAACGGAGCGAGGGTTTGAATGTCGTACCAATTCAACAGATGGCCTTCGTAGTGCTCCATGCGTTGGAGGGTCGTCAGGGTAAGCCTGCAGCGGCGGCACAATTCATCAGTAGTGATGTAGCCGAAATCGTGGGCCGCCAGCGCTGAATTCAACCAAAGGCCAATGTTTGTGGGAGAGGTTCGCTGAGCCACTTCCACGCGAAGCGCCAACTGGGAATTGTCGGGGGGCAGCCAATTGGTTTCCTGCGTCACCAGGTCGTCAAAATAACGCCATGTCTGACGGGCAATGCGGCGCAGGTAAACTCCATCACTGGGGCGAAGCTTGCTGTGGCTGGAGCTTGCGCCGGGGTAGGCGAGCCACTTCATCAAGCCCGGTGAGCCTATCCAAAGAGCCACCAACCAGGAGGCGGGAAAAAGCGCGTCTCGCGCACCGAGCGCCAACATTAGAATGCACGAAAGGCCGCTTATCACTAACAAGGCTTTCATTGTGGAACCAATGTGAACCTTCGAATCGCGGTGAACGCCTTCGGCTGTTTGCCACTCGAGTAGGTGGCGGCGGCTAAACCATCGCCGAAACGTGACCCGCACGATGGCGTCCGCGGCCAGCCATGCTTGATGGGGAAGAAAGGCCAATAAGACAATCGTTCTGACTAGTTCGTCGGCGGCGCCATGCCAGCCCTGAATCTTTCCTTGCATTCGCAAGGCGAGCCTTTCGAGTAATGGCGCAAGCACCGGGATCGCCAAGGCAAGCAGCATCACCAGTGTCCATAAGCCTGGTGATGCGGAGATCAACCATCCGAATAGAAGGAGAAGCACCGAGGCGATGGGTACGGCGCTCCTGCGCAAATTGTCGAAGATCCGCCACCGATTGATTGGCGTGAGTGGATTAGGGGACAAAGATCCCGAACCGCCTCGAACGCGGGAGAGCATCCATTCGGCAATCTGCCAATCACCGCGAATCCAACGATGCTGGCGCTTACAATAGCCGGCATAATCGAGGGGAATGTTTTCAAACAATTCGATATCGGTGGCGAGACCCACGCCAACGTGCGCACCTTCAATCAAATCATGGCTAAGTATTGTTTCCGGAGGAAAACGTTGATGCAAAATGGAGCTGAACGCCCGGACTTCGTAAATGGCTTTGCCGTGAAAGATGGCATGGCCGAACAGATCCTGTTGGGCATCGGACACAGTCTGGCAATAGGGGTCAGTGCCGGTTGCGTCGGCGAAGATGCGTGTGAAGCGAGTGGCGGTGGCGTCGGGCAGGGCGACGCTGACTCGAGGTTGAATGATGGTGAAGCCACGAGTTCGAGTCCGTCCAGTTGGGTCAATCTCAACACGGTTCAGGGGGTGAGCGATCGTCTCTACTAAACGACGGGCGGCGCCGGGGGGGAGTTGCGTATCGGCGTCCAACGTAATCACGTAGCGAATCGGCACAGGCAGCGAGCCCGACGCAAGAAGTTGCTGTGAGCCTTCTCCATTGAGGAAGGCATTCAAGTCTTCAAGTTTGCCGCGCTTGCGTTCCCGTCCGATCCACATTTGTTCGCTTTCCGACCACGATCGTGGACGGTGGAACAAAAGAAAGCGTCCACCTGTGTGGCGATTATTGAGCTCTTCGATGCCGCCGCGGACAGTTTGAAGAAGCGCGGTATCGCGGGCCATGGTAGGGGTGGGCGCATCCTCAAAATCGGAAAGCAACGCAAAGTAAAGATTGACATCTGGGTTGGCGAGAAATCGAATTTCCAGTTTTTGGAGTTCCAGCTTAACCGCTTCGTCCCCGGAGAGCATCATGGGAACAACAACGAGCGTGGCGTGTTCGAGGGGAATTCCAGCCTCAAGATCTAACTTGGGCAATTTGCAGGGAGGGAACAGGGAGATGACCAGGCTATGAACCACTTGAATCGCCAGTTCGCTTAACGGGAACATGGCGAGGACACCCAATAAAACCAGCATGCCGGGCGGCCTCACTCCTGTTTCCCATGCCGCCAGGAGCACGAGCGCGAGAAAGCTGAGTGTGATTAGGAGAATCGAGGAAATGTAGGCGCCCGAGGAGTGGCGGTTCACAGAGCGCAAGAAGCGGGTAGAAGCGGGAATTCGAGCCCACGTTTCCCTTTCGAGTTCGGCATCACCCTCGTCGATCAAGTAGTAGGAAACGAGGCGCGAGCGTGGAGAGTTTCCATTTCGAGCCAAGGCATTGGCCTTTCCGGCTACGCTAAGTTCATCCATCGAGGAGTATCGGGCGGTGTGTTCCACGGCCTTGCGGCATTGGTCGCGCGTTACGAAATCGCTTTGGCCGTAGACGCCCGATGGGTCCAAGAGCAGTTCCCTTTCAACTAGCGACGTGGCCTCAAAGACGTCGGAAAAATCAATGCGGGCTAGCGTACGAAGGCTTCCGAAAGCATTGGAAATAGAAACACATTCCGCCGCTTCGCGATTATGTTCGATGCGCACCAACTCATCGAGCGAGGAACTAGGGCCAGTTTCAATCCACTGCTGAAAGCGGGCGAGGGCGTTATCCTCGTCATGCAGTTGTTCCGCCAAGCAAGTGATGAAATAAGGCTGGGCGGCGGCGGATTCAGCAGCCATTTGCGACAGAATCCGCTCCAGGCTATCGGCGTCCCGCCGTGAGCTTGAAATCAAGCGATTCGCCCAAAAATAAGCCGTTTCCCGAACTTGTTGGTTACGGCTTACGCGGGAGGCGAAGCCCGCCAGCGCTTCGAGTAATGCTAAGCGCAACAGGAGGGGCAAAGCCCATAGTTCGGCCATGGACAATGGGCGTGATTCCTGGGACGTGTGAAGGGAATCGACAATCTCGTTGGCTTGTACGACGTGATCGCCGGCGGAGGCGATTTGTCCTGCGAGCTCGAAGGCGTACTCGTAACCGTCAGAGCCTTGGCCGCGGTAACGGGCAGCGCGAGGCTGTCTGGGTAGATGCCTGTAAAGTTCCTTAATTTGCGTTCTGGCTAGATGCGCATTATCCAGCAACCATTCCGCCGAGGGACTGAGCGGGTGGTCCAAAATCACGGAATGGCGCAAGTGGTCAAGCGAAGATTTCAGAGAGGCGTCGCAAGCCCGAAGTTTGGCGTGGATGCGTTGATTCGTCTGCGAATCCGGCGCGGAACCTTCAAGATCTGGTGGGAGGACAAAAAGGGCTGGAGTTCCGTCGACACGCATGATGTCGACGCCGTCTTTTAGGCGGGATCGATCGATTAAGTGGCAAAGGAGGGCTTCGCCATCCATCTGGGGGATGCGGGAAGAGGTGATGGACCTAAAGCCTTTTGAGCGAAGGGCATCGTAGGCGCTTGACGCCTTTTCAGGATCCTTTGTGTAAATGCCAATGAGTAAACACGTTGTTTTTGGACGCATTCTTTTGCACGAGTGTAATACCGATCCTCAAATACGGCGGCGAAACAATCGAGTTAAGACACACAACAAGCAGAGAGACGCAGAAAGAAGGACGGCCGATTTCATGGAAAACTCAATCTGGGATTGCCCCATGGCCAAAGGAATGGTTCCGCACAGGGAGAGCAGAGCGAACATTAGAATCCAACCAAGCATTTATACACCTTTCCTTTTCGTAGTTCGGCTTCTATTTAGGCAATTGCAGGGCCATTCCTAGCACTTCGTTTTTCAAGAAGATAGCTTACAAGGCAGGTACATGTTTACTGTGGGAATGCAGAAGTTGCACTTACTATACCAGCCCTTCGTAGGCAAATGCAATGGTCTTTTGATTGCTTGAAGTAGTCAATATGACGAAAGAAACGTACGGCGAAGCATACACACACGGCTATGTGCGAACTGTTCGCTACCTGTGCAGCCGGGGGATTTCTGCTGAGTTTTCACAGGAGTTGGCTCAGTCGGCCTGGGTGAGAGGTTGGGAGAGAATTCAACAGTTGAGAAACGACGGAATGGTGTTTACTTGGGTAAATACGATTGCCTTGAACACATACCGAAGCGGACTGCGGAATGCTCCGCAAATGGAACCATTGAAAGAGTATTCATGCAGCGACCAGGACCATCTTGCATCGATTGACGTACAGCGGATACTGACTCGATGCGGACCGCAGCAGCGGAAGTTATTTGAGAGATTTCTAGATGGGTCGACGGTACAGGAAATTGCAGAAGATGAACAAGCCTCCATCACCGCGATCCGGTTACGGCTATTGCGAGCAAGAAGAGATGTATTCCGGACGTTGACCCGCGCAGACAGGCGAAATGCAGAAGTTGCGCTTTAAGGTAACAATTCCTTCCCAGGGGGCTGTAAATTACTCATAACTTTCACTAGGTGGAATGGCGCCGCGATTGCAACAGTTAATGCGAGTCGAAGAAGACATATAAGGAGACGTTGATGAATAAACGAACGATCACAATCGCCGCGTTATTAGTAGGAAAAACTCTGTTCGCGGCATCCAATAAGGACGTGGATAAGCGGCTGGAAGAATCCGCCATGGTGTTGAAGGAAGTCATGGACGCTCCCGATAAGGGCATCCCTGAAGATTTACTGGACAAAGCGCATTGCGTGGTAATCATCCCCGGAATGAAGAAAGCCGCCTTTATTGTTGGCGGCAAGTATGGAAAGGGTTTCGTAAGTTGCCGTGTTGCTGGCGGATGGTCGGCCCCCGGTTCGGTCCGCATTGAGGGAGGTTCCGTGGGCTTTCAAATTGGCGGCTCCGAAACCGACGTTGTGATGCTGGTGATGAATGAGCGCGGAGGAGATAAGTTACTTTCAAGCAAATTCACATTGGGCGGAGAGGGCGAGGTAGCTGCCGGGCCGGTCGGACGTTCCGCAACGGCGCAGACGGACGCGAAAATGACGGCGGAGATACTCTCTTGGTCTCGTTCGAGGGGCGTATTCGCTGGGGTTTCCCTGCAAGGCGCTACGTTACGGGAAGACCTTGACGACAACGAAGCACTCTATGCCTCGCGAATGCAGAACGCGGATATCGTTAAGAACAAGGTGGCCTTCCCAACAGCCGCCGCGAATTTGCAGAGCGTTTTGAAGAAATTTTCACCTAAAGAAAAATAACAGGAAATCTTTAGGGGCAGGAATCGAACTTTGAACTTGCCAGTGGGAGTTAGAGCCGGTTTGGCTCTAGCAGCCTGTGGTGGAAGTCGGAAAAGGGCGGTCCCTTACGCTCGCGGCTCAGTAGTTTGAATGAGATTTCCACCGCAACCTACTGGGACTTTTTAAACCCCGTAGCGTGGCGAAGAGCTAGGCAGGGTTCAATTGATTTGTTCTGATTCTTATTCTGGTTGGAGAGCGAGGAATGTATATGTTAGAAACTGTCTTTGTTGTCTTAGTCGTTCTGTGGTTACTGGGGGTTGTTACTTCTTACACCCTCTATGGATTTATCCACTTACTGTTGGTTCTGGCGGTTGCGGTTTTACTGATCCGCATCATTCAGGGAAGAAGGCTGGTTTAGAAATTAGTCAGTTAAGGAGCAAATTATGAAAAATATTATAGCCTTCGTGACGTTGCAGTGTCTGGTGATCGGGCAACCGACCCAAGCTTTGAACCCGACTCAACAAGGAACGCAGGTAGACAACGGCCCCGTGCCGATCTTCCGCGTGACTGTGGTTTCCCGAACTACAAAAGCGATTAACTACCATCATAGAAGCGGATCCACCATGGTGGGCTTACAGGGCACTGCGTTATTGCCTAAGGCCACAGGGGAAGCCAGGGTGGAAAGCAAGCAAGGCACCATCAAGATTGACGCCAACATGTCGAAGCTTAGCCCGGCGACGCAATTCGGACCAGAGTATCTGACTTACGTAATGTGGGCTATCACTCCTGAAGGGAGAGCGACAAACATCGGGGAGGTTCTGCTAAACGGAGATAAGAGCCACCTAAATGTAACTTCGGAGTTGCAATCTTTTGGATTGATAGTTACGGCTGAACCTTATTTCGCAGTTACTCAACCAAGCGATGTGGTGGTGATGGAAAACTTTATCCGAAAGGATACGACGGGTACTATCGAAGATCTGAATGCCAAATTCGAGCTTCTTCCACGAGGTTTGTACACATTAAATGTGAAGCCCACTGGAGTTCAGCCAATGCTTAATCCCAAAATACCGCTGGAGCTGCATGAAGCGAGGAATGCGGTGAGGATCGCGCGATGGGCCGGGGCTGACCGGTACGCTCAGGAGACTTTTCACAAAGCGGAGATCGGATTGTTGAACGCCGAAGGGTATTTGACTGGAAAAGCGGGAAAGAAACCGATTGGCACCGTGGCGCGTGAAGCGGTGCAGATGGCGGAAGACGCCAGGATCATCTCTATCAAGAAGCAAGAAGAAGAGGCGCTTTCCAATGAACGAACCGAGGCAGCGGCTCGAGAGACGCGGGCCAACCAACAAGCCGATACTCAAGCAAGACTTCGTTCGCAAGCTGAAGCGGATCGGCTAGCAGCTGAGCGGGAGACCGAGCGGACCAAGGCTCAGGCTGAGGCGGCTAGAATGGCGGCACAAGCGGAATCCGAACGGGCTATGAAGGAAAAAATGCAGTTGTCTGAACGGTTAAACGCGGAGAAGCTGCAACTAGAACAGGCGCGCACGGCGGCTCAAGCGGACTCGGAACGAGCGGCGAAAGAAAACATGCAGTTGTCTGAACGGCTAAGCGCGGAAAAGCTGCAACTAGAACAGGCTCGCATGGCGGCCCAGAAGGAAGCGGAACGCGCGGCTAGCGAACGAGCACAGTTGGAACAAGCCCGGGCCGCGGCCCTTGAGCAGCAGCAATTGGCTAAAGCCGAGACCGCTACGGCGAAAGCGTCGTTGGCCGAGGCTGACCGGCTGCGCATGCAAGCTGAAGCCGACAAAGAACAATTGCGGAAACAACTGATTACTCAATTCAACGTGATTCTTGAAACGAGAGATTCGGCGCGTGGATTGATCGTCAATATGTCGGATGTGTTGTTTGACACCGGCAAGTATACTTTGACGGGCGCAGCAAGGGAAAAGCTGGCTAAGGTGTCCGGCATTATTCTAGGACATCCAGGACTGAAGATTGAAGTGGAAGGACACACCGATAGCGTTGGCGGAGATAGTTACAACCAAAAATTATCGGAGCAACGAAGCGCCGCAGTGCTTGAATACCTGGTGAAGCAAGGGTTGCCAGGTGCTTCCGTAACGTCGAAGGGCTTTGGGAAAACAATGCCCGTGGCCTCTAACGATACAGCGGCTGGCCGACAACGTAACCGGCGCGTTGAGTTAGTCGTGTCCGGGGAAATTATCGGCACTTCGGTTAGTTCAACCCAGCGTTAATATTTACAGCGAGGCTTCGTGCGGGGCTTCGGCAGGAGACGGCCGGGCCCCTTTTTTTGACTAAGAATAAGGATAAACTTACATGGCGAATAGAACAGCAACGGGAAACGGAAGCGTGAAGCAGGCACAGCCAGTGATGGCAGAAGAAGGCAAAGTGTTGCAATCGTACGGGCAGTTGGTGACGATGCATCTGGGTTTAAGTAAAGAAGTGTGCGCGAACAGTGTGAAGGCTCTTAATGGGATTTTGGCCGATACGATGACGCTGCGGGATCTTTACAAGAAACACCATTGGCAGATTTCGGGTCCGACGTTTTATCAACTCCATTTGCTGTACGACAAGCATTTTGAAGAGCAATCCGAACTGGTGGATGAGATTGCCGAACGCATTCAGTTACTGGGCGGCATTAGCGTGGCAATGGCCGCGGATGTTGCCGAGTTAACAGGAATCGAACGGCCGCCTCAAGGACGGGAAGAGGCGCCGGTGCAGGTTTCGCGATTGGTCAAGGCTCATGAACGAATCCTGATTGAATCCCGGAAGGCTGGGGAGAAGGCGGATGACGCGGGAGATTGCGGTACTAACGATTTATTAGTAAGTAGCGTAGTCAGAACTAATGAACTTCAAGTATGGTTCTTGTCAGAACACTTAGTGCCACTCGTGCACCAGTAAAAACTCGACCATCCATGCGACCGAGACAGGCTGACCAAACCGAATTGGGACGAAGATTGCGAGAACGAGATCCTCTCGTTCTCGCAGACATTTATGATCGTTACGCGCGGCTGGTTTACTCGGTCATTCTGCGTTATGTACGGAATACGGCGACCGCTGAGGATTTGACGCAGGAAACATTTCTGAAAGTCTGGTACCGATCAGCGTCATTTGATGGAACGCGTGGACAGCTTTCCAGTTGGATTCTTACCGTGGCGAAGAACCATTCCATTGACCATTTACGTTCTGTACAGGGCTACCTGGAAGGCTTAACGACGGATTTGAGTAAGCTCGAAACTACGCGCTCCTTCTCCGTGCCGGAAGATTTGGATAGGGGTTTGTACCATCGCCAGCAAGTGCAACGAGGCTTTCTCAAACTTAGTGAGGCGCAAATCCGCATGCTCAAAATGGCGTACTACGATGGTCTGACCCAAACAGAGATTGCAGCGGAGCTGGAGCGTCCTTTGGGCACGGTAAAAAGCTGCTTAAGAGCAGCTCTTCGGGATCTAAAGAATCATCTGGTAATGGATGGCGCGCTGGTTTAGCAGCCCGTGGTGGAAGTCCGCTCCGTTACCAATAGCGCCCTGGCCCATCACCCGGCTTGGCTACGTTCTTCCCTTTCTCTGCGACTACAGTCTTTTTGATATATCCTTTTTCACGGTCGGCTTCTCCTTATATTGCACCTTTGGGTGGCGTTCCACGGACAGCACAGACAGCTTTTTCGTAAATAGACTTCAGAAAAGTCGATCCCTTGCGGTGGCGAAAAAGGTGTCAGTTTCGTCAGTCCAGACAGCCTTTTTTCGCAAGTAGACTCCACTCTTGACACCAGTTAAGGTGACAAGATTCAGAGCGCTTGAGGGAAAAGGCAGCTTCGCGCACGGCGTAGTCACCAGTCGGGTAACATAACCAACCACCAGGTCCCGATGGAAATCGGAGGATTCGGGTGCTTATCCAAGTTTGGTGGCAGATCCCTCGATTATCATCGGGAGCTAGTTCATTTTCAGGTTCGACAAAGGTGTGATTTCGGCCATAGCTCTAATGAGTGAGGGCGGGGTCCACCAAATCCTTTACCACCTTACCAATCTCCATGAAGCTTGTCAGGTTACTTGGCTTTTGGAAATAACGGTTGGCGCCTAAGCGCAAGCAACGTTCGCGGTCCAGAGGGGAATCGGAGGAAGTTAACAAGACTACGGGGACACCATTCAAGGTAGGATGACTCCGTAGTTGTGTCAGAACCTCGACACCGTCCCTTCTAGGAAGATTCAGATCGAGTAAGATCAAGTCAACATGTCTTTGGCCGTTGGCGGCTTCCGCGACATACTTCAGCGCTTCTTCGCCGTCTTTGGCCACGACCAGATCATAGGAAAGGTGCTGTTCGTTCAGGGCGCGCCGAACCAGGAAGACGTCCCCGGG
>JANXXI010000258.1 GCA_025350695.1 Acidobacteriota bacterium | reverse complement strand
CTCCGTTATTCACCGTGAACGTTACTGGATTGCTAACTCCGTTCGCGGTGCTCGCGTTGATCGTGTATGTGCCAGGAGCGGCTGCGAAAAAGACAGCTGAAATGGAAGTGGCGTTGGAACTCACTCCGCTGGCCGTCAAGCCGGAACTTGTGTTGAGGGTCGCGCCGCCAAGATTGTTTCCACTGAGAATCACTGACACCGGTACACCGGCCACGCCACTAGGGGGATTAATTCCAGTCAACGATGGCGGACCTGCATTGATGTTAAAGCTGAGCGGGTTACTGACTCCGCCCACCGTAGTGGCCACGACGCTCACTGGACCGGAGGGCGCGACCGATGGAATGTTGAAGACTGCGTTGATCGAGGAAACGCTGGACGTTAAGTTGCTAACCACGATGCCGCCGCCTACCGTTAGAGACGCGAGAGTAAGATTTCCGCCGGTGATGGTCACCGGTACGCTTTGACCGGCATTTCCGCCGTTGGGAGCAATGTTGGTCAGTATCGGGGCAACCGATCCAATGGTGAAGGGAAGCGCGTTACTAGTGCCGCCTACTGTGGTGACTGTGATTAGTTGCGGCCCTATTGGAGCGCCCGGCAAGATAGTGAAACTGGCGGAAATTGAGGTCGGAGTTGTCGTCACTCCCGTGGCATTAATATAGGCCCCGGTATTGATCGTTGCCCGGTCCAGATTGGATCCAAATATCGTGACCCCAACAGTTGAGTTCAAAAGACCGTTCGGCGGAAGGATCTGCGAAATGAGAGGTGGCGGAGCGGAAATAGTGAAGGGGATGGGTCCGCTGAATTCTCCACCAGGCGAAACAACGCCCAGATCGACGGGTCCCCTTGGCGCAGTGACTGAAATGGCAAGGGTTGCGGTGATCAGATTTGGCGTTGTGGTGATGTTTGTGACGGTAACTCCGGGAATGGGTACTATTGTCGCGCCCGCAAGATTGAAGCCGCTGATAAAGTATGTGGCCGAACTGCCCTGGTAACCAACCGCTGAGGTGACTCCCGTAAGGACCGGCGTGGTCAGGCTCATGGTGCAATAGCCGCCCTGAACGTTGGCCCAATTTTGCTGGATCATGTAGTCTTTACCGCCAAGCTGGACGTTGGCAAGGGATCCATTCGGCATAGTATAGGTGTGGCCGAAAGTCCATTTGCACTTGTCGGCGTTTTCCTCACCGCTTGAATCGTACCAGGCATCCAGACGGGGATCGGTAACAATCTCCGACAATTCATGCGCAACGACGTTCACCATTGAATCGGCAGCAGGGTTGTTGTTGGGACTGCTCACGGTTTGGGCGGAGCAAAAGCCCAAATTTTGATTCTTCTTGTTGGGGATGACCGCGTATTTGATGTCGGTCACTCCGACAGTGGTGTGATCGTGATAGCCGCAGAACCCCGATGTTTCAATGATATTTGGGGCGATGAGCACAAAATACGCGCCATTCGGATCGGCCGGCATACCCAGAAAGTTGATCGCGTTTTGGATAATATTGATCACATTCGGACCAATGTTCGCCGCACCTTGCGACGGCGGGTTATCGACGACTGAAGTAGCGGGGACAAAGCTTACGGAATTACTGACTGCCGTTCCCCCCACGCCTTGCGTGTAGCTCGTGTTTATTCCGTAGTAGGGCGATCCTCCGATGGAACTGGCGAAAGCTTCCAAAATCGCCATTGTACCCACCTCCGCAGGGGCTGTCCAGTTGCCATAGTAGATGTAATACATCTTTACGGCGCCTAACATTACTGGCCCAGTGTGGTACGAGATTTGCGGCTGAAGCGCACCTTCGATAGCATTTTTGGCGCCGTCTGGATCCTTCGGTTCTAGCGGAATCAATTTACCCAGTTGACCGTACATCATGGCAACTGAGGCAAAAGCGAGGCAAAGAGTGCGGGTAGCAGAAAACATGATCACAAGCTCCATCTATAGAAGGAAAATTCGGGCCGGGGAGGCTAACGGTCACATACTCCGTACTAACCGTACTGATTACTTTATTACTTACTGTCTATGTAGCCACAGCTACAGTACGTAATGGGGAGTCTATAACATCTACGAGTGTAAGCGTACTCCCATTTATTGTTTGCTGTCAACAAAAACGCAGTTATATGCTTAGTTTTTTACAGAGGGTGAGGACAAGAGTACTAATTGAAAAGTACCAAATGCGAGTAAGAGCCTTAGGCTAGGCTACTTACTTTGTGGAAATCATTATGCTTCCGAATGTAACCACTTATGTAACAATTGCCTGTTTACATTTCCTCGTCGACTTGCACAAAGCAACTCTCGAAAGCCTTGTCCAAGACATCAGGAGTCAGTTCCCATTCGCGGCGCTCGAAGCGGATAATGTCGATTGCGTGCGTGAGGATATCTCGGGGTTGGCATCGGCGCTTGGCCTTGTTCGATTTGCGATAGTGCTTTTCGATGAAGTCCACGATGAGTTTGGGAGTGGTTTGCAGATTTTGGGACTCGGCGAAACGTCTGAAGATGGAAGCAAACTCAAAGTCTTCAGGGCTCTTCATCAACATCTTGTACTGAATACGGCGAAGGAAGGCTTCATCCCCTAAGTCATCGGGTTTCAAATTGGTGGAAAAGACCAGGAAGACCTCGAAGGGAACATGCATCTTCGTGCCATTTTGGAAGCTCAAAAAGTCGACCCTGCGTTCCATGGGAATAATCCATCGGTTCAACACTTCAGCAGGGGTTACTTTCTGGCGGCCAAAGTCATCGATCAAATAGATGCCGTTATTCGCTTTCATGTGCAAGGGAGCATCGTAGGATTTTGCCTGCGCATTGTAGCTCAGATCCAAAGTATCCAGCGTAAGTTCCCCACCACTTACAATGAAAGGGCGCCGGGAACGGAACCAGCGCCGGTCGTGCGCACCGGCGGTGCTCATGGAAGAGGATTCGGCCACATTGGTGGGCGATTCTTCAGGGGTGTGATACAGCGGGTCAAATAGTTGGATGATCATGCCCTGCGCTTCGATCGCATACGGGATGTAGATCATCGTCTTGTCTAAGTTGTTCAAGGCTTCCGCCAAAAACGTTTTGCCGTTACCGGGCATGCCATAGATCAGGAAGGATTTTCCAGCATTCACGGCGGGACCGACCTGATTCAATATCTGATCGGTCACCACCATGTGCTTGTAGCAATCTTTCAGCATGTCCATGTCCAACCAAGAGTCACGCTGCTTCTGCCGTCTGACAATATCCACGTATTGGAACAGCGGCACCGGAGCCTTACCGGTATATGCACTCGCTTCAATGTATTCGCGAGCCAAAACACGGCCGGAATCGGTCAACTCGAATCGGGAAGAGATCATTCCCATGCCAAGCGAGCTTCTCACTATGATGTGATAGGAACTCTTCAGCTGATCCATAATCCCGTCGATAACGCTGAACTGTAGCCCCAACTCCGCCGCCAATTCATGACCGACCATCTGGCCGCGGTAGTAAATCATTTTTACGATTAACTGCTCTATCAGCTTAGGAGAGAGTCCAGTGTGCTCAATGCTTTCCGGTGTCGGCGGTTTCAACTCGCCTAACCTCATTGGCGGCTCTGTTTGGGGGACCATTGCCGGGGCGAAATCCCCTCCATCCTCTATGTCCGCGATAGCTGGCACAACGGGAATAGCAGCCTTAGGCGGCGCCGTAAGCACTTCCTCGTCGTCGATGGTGTAACCTGATGGCGGTGCTTTTGGCCTGGCGTAGATAGTCTCGAGCGGCGCCTCCATTAACCTGACGGCGCCTGGAGAAAGGGGTTCCTTCGCCACGGGCTTATTCTTGGAAAGGATTGAGGACAGGCTTCGGAGGCTCGAGGGATCCATAAATAGGTTTGCTTTGTAATCGACCCTAAACCTGGAAAACTTGAGCCTGAAGAATAAACATTTTAGACTGCGGACTTAGCTAAGAAACCTAATCCTTGTCCCAAAAACTATACAATTTCCTCAATCACTCGCCCTTGCACTTCCGTCAAGCGTTCCTTCCGCCCCAAGTGCAAGTAACTCAGCGCATCCTGATTCAACCCCAATTGGTTAAGAATCGTAGTATGCACATCCCGGAAATGGTACGGCTTCTCAATGGCCCGCAGCCCGATGTCATCAGTCGCACCCACCACCGTGCCGCCCTTCACGCCACCCCCGGCCATCCACATGCTAAAGCCCAGGTTATGATGGTCGCGTCCCTTGCCGCCCTGCGTTTCTGGCGATCGGCCAAACTCGCCGCCCCACACTACTAACGTCTGGTCCAGCAATCCCCGCTGCTTCAAATCCTGAATCAATGCCGCCACCGGCTGATCGGTATGCCCCGCCATCCGCAAATGATTCTCTTCAATATCGTCGTGCGCGTCCCACTGCATATTGCCCGGTCCGCCGCCTGCCACCACCGTCACAAACCGCACGCCCCGCTCCACCAATCGCCGCGCCAGCAAACAACGCCGCCCGTAATCATCGGTCTTCGCCACGCCCACTCCGTACATTGCCCGTGTCGCCTCACTCTCGCGGTTGACGTCAAAAACTTCCGGAGCCTCAACCTGCATCTTGAACGCCATGTCGTAGGCTGAAAGCCGCGCTTCAAACTCCAAGTCGCCCGCCGTCATATTGGCTTCGTTCAAGCCCTTCAACAGCTGGAGCGTTTTCCGCCGCTCGTCCATGGTGACGCCCTTAGGCAGATCCAAATTCAGCACCGGCTTCGCGCCCGGACGAAACATGCTGGGCTGATAAATGGCCGGCAAAAACCCGTGCATGTACATCGGCTGGCCCGCTTCCAAGGCGCCCTTCGGATCGGGCAGTACGGCGTAACCCGGAAGCGAATCACCTTCGCTTCCTAACCCGTACAACACCCATGAACCCATGCTTGGGAACCCCGGCAAAATGCGCCCGGTCATCAGTTGGTACTGCGCCGCGGAATGCACCACCATATCGCCATGGCACGAACGAATCACAGCCAGTTCATCCACCACTTCGCGCGTATGCGGCATCAAGTCGGAAACTTCAATTCCCGACTTACCGCACTTCTCAAACGTCCGCTTCGTGCCTAGTAACTTCGCGTCTTTCTGAACGAACTGATACTTAGCCTCGCCGAAACTCGCCGGTCGCTTTTGCCCGTCCAGTTTGTTCAACAGAGGCTTGGGGTCGAACGTTTCCATATGGCTGGGTCCACCCGCCATAAATAGAAAAATCACCGACTTCGCTTTGGCCTTGGCCGGCATATGAGGTTTCTTCGGAGCCAGCGGATTCACGCCGCCCGCCCGCGCAGCTTCTTGAGCTAAGATTGCTCCGAAGGCCAAGCTACCCATTCCGCAAAAGGCATCGGTCAATAACTCACGGCGATTTCTAGTTACACGAACATGATCCGGCATAGCTTACTCCAGATACAAAAATGCATTCAAATTCAGAACAGTCAGAGCGAACTCCCGCAGAGAATTGTTTGCCTTCAAATACCCTAGCGACAATTCCCGTTCCTTAGCTGTCGGCTCCCGCCCGGCGGTCAATAGGTACGCCAAGCTCACGCGTTTTGCCGCATCTGATCCCGCTTCCCGAGCCAGCCGCGCCGCCAGCGCCTCCGCCATACGGTTCGACAAATCCCCATTCAACAACTCCAGCGCTTGCGGAGCATGGGTCGACGATTCCCGCCGCGCACAGCTCAGTTGCAAGTCCGGCGCATCGAAAACTTCCATGAAAGGCAACCGCAAATTCCGTTTCGCCAGCAAGTACACACTGCGTCGGTTATGCTCAGCCTCACCCGGAGTAACCGCCCATTGCGACGGCTTATACAGGAAGTTCACCAACCCTTTTTCCACCGGCACAATCACCCCTGGACCACCCATCTTCAGCGAAAGCAGACCGCTTGCCGCCAGCATCGCATCCCGCAATTCCTCAGCCTCCAACCGCCGCCGGTCGTAGCGCCACAGCAGTCTGTTTTCCGGATCCACTTCCTCGGCGGCCTTCTCAATCGGCGAATGCGACGATTGCCGGTAGGCGTTGCTCATCACCAACATTTTATGCAGCGGCTTCATCTTCCATCCGCCCGCGATAAACTGGTTTGCCAAGTAATCTAGCATGTCCGGGTGGGAGGGCTTCCGCCCCATGCGCCCAAAGTCATTGGCGGTAGATACAATCCCGCGTCCAAAATGCCCCTGCCACAAACGGTTCACCATCACCCGCGCGGTAAGTGGATTCGAAGGGTCTGTAATCCACTCCGTTAACTTAGTCCGTGGGTTTTCAATCGCGGTCTTCTCCGGCGTGGCGTCCGGCAACAGAACGCCAAGTGGCCGCATGCCCACCTTGTCCCCTTTATTGGTGTAGTCGCCACGAGCCAGTAAGTGAATGGGCGACGCCTTATCAAACTTATTCTCCACGGTGAACAAGGCGGGCAATGGGGTCGGGAGCTGATCGTTCAATTCCTCAAGCTTTGCCTCAAGCGAAGTAAGCTCCTGGCCCATCTTCCCTTTCATCTGCTTCTTCAAACCTGCAATCCCGGTGTTAGTCTTCGCCGCTTTAGCTTTCCACGCTTCCATTTCTTCGGACGACGCCAAACTCACATCTTTTTCCCAGGTAGCAGCGAAGTAACCTTGAATGCGATAGTAATCCGATTGCCGAATCGGGTCGAATTTATGATCGTGGCACCGCGCGCAACCAAGCGTCACGCCCAGGAATGAAGCGCCAACGGCATTGGTCATTTCCGTCAACACTTCATTGCGCGAACTAGCTACTTCCTGATTGCCCGCGTTCTTTCGAAGTGGACCCATCCGCTGAAATCCGGCAGCCGAGAGCTTCGCCTGATCCCCAGCCGCAATCTCATCTCCAGCCAACTGTTCCAGGATGATCTGGTCATAAGGCTTGTCGTTATTTAGGGAGTCAATCACCCAATCCCGAAACCGCCACGCCCCATTGCGATGCGCGTCATATTCAAAGCCGTCCGATTCGGAATACCGCGCGACGTCTAACCAATGCTGCCCCCAACGTTCGCCGTAGCGAGGACTCGAAAGCAGCCGGTCCACCACTTTTTCATAGCCGCCGGCGGACCGATCCGCCAGGAATGCCCGAATCTCAGCCGGGGTGGGAGGAAGCCCAATCAAGTCTATCGAAACCCGCCGCAAGAGAGTTTCTTTCGAGGCCGGCGGAGCAGGCCTCAGCCCTTCTTTCTGCAATTTGGCCAGCACAAACGCGTCGATGGCGCCACGGGCCCAAGCCTTATCTTCAGGTTTTTGAAAACCGGGGATAGTCGGATTCGCCCGCGGCTGAAAGGCCCAATGCTTTCGTTCGACGGCGGTGTAGGTTCCCAGCGGCGCGACGGATTCGGCGGCTAACGCGGCTGCGGAAACGAGTAGACAAATAGCAGGCAATCTTAGCATAGCGGTGCTTTGATTATATACCCGCGTGAATCTTCGTGACGTTGCCGCGCATGGTTGAGCAAGTCGTCCCACGGCAAGGCGGAATTCCTTTCTGGCGCCAAACGCGTCCTAAAACCTCAAACCTTCCAAAACTTCACATAAGGAGGAGCCCCCGGCTGCTCGACCGCCACCCGATCGGCCTCCGCCGAATCCGCGCAATCCGGCCCGTTCGGATACCGGTAGCGCGCCACGAATTCTGCCTCCATCTCCAAACCCCAACCCGGCGCGGACGGCAGCACATAACATCCATCCCGTACCTCCAGCGGATGCACAAACACGCCCCGTTGCAGGAACTCCAAATACTCGAGCAGCCTTCCCTTGCTGCCGAACCACGCCTGATCGAATACCGACATCGCCCCCACCAGTTGCCCCAACCCAATGCCGCCGCTATGCGGACACACCGGGACTTTGTACTTCGCCGCCATCGCCACAATCGCCAGCAGCTCGTTCACACCGCCCACGCGCGCTCCGTCGATCTGGCAATGCGTCAAACCGCCACCCGCCAACAGTTGCTTAAACGTAACCGCGTCCGGAGCCTGTTCGCCGCCCGCCACTCCAATGCCCACTGGCTCCAGCGCCTCGCGCAGTTTGATGTAGCCCAGCACATCGTTGTAAGCAATCGCCTCTTCAATGAACAGGATCTTAAACTCGGACAGCTCCTTCATATAACTCGCGGCGTTTTCCCAATCCCCCAAATTCTGATTCGAATCGGTCAGCAGCAGAGCATCCGGCCCCGTCGCGTTCCGAATCGTGTTCAACATCGCCCGGTCCTCAGCCAGCGCTCGAGCCCGATCATACTGCTGCCCACGCCCAACCTTTGCCTTGAACCCGCGGCACCCTTGCGAGTACAAATCGCTGCAAAGCTGATGCACTTCGCTGAGTGGCCGGCCAGACCAACCAGCCGTGCTATAAACCACCGGCCCGCGCTCCTGCAACCGCGCCACATTCGCGGTCCGATCCGCCAGGCGCCGGTTCAGCATCTCCAACAATTCGTCTTCAGTCAACGCATCCCGCAGATGATGAAAGTCGATACACTGGACAATCTTCTCCGGCGAAAGGCTGGTCAACAGCCGCCACATCGGCACGTCCTGGCTCTTCGCCCACAGATCCCACAGCGCGTTCAAAATGCCGCCCACGGCCATTCGATACGTACCCAGCGCAAGCCAGCGCAATTGATGGTGTTCGGTCAGAGCCTGTGCAAACAGCCCCGGCTCGGCGATGAATTCATCCAAGCTACGGCCAACGACAAAGCGCCGCAGTGCCTCAACCGCCGCCACCTGAATCTGCGTGCCATCCCCAATCGTGAAGATCAGCGAACGCCCCTCAAGTCCGTCATCCGTCCGCAAAATCGGAATGACACAGGAATAGTTCGGCGCCAGGTGCCTTGGATCCGAACCTGCCATGCCCAGCCTAACGGTAGGGTAGCGAATGTCCAACACTTCAAGGGAGATGATTTTCTGATGGGTTTGAAACATGAACTCTACTATGATAAAGCACGATGGCTTTCCCAACATTCGCTATTGAACCTACAAAGTCGCCGTTATAGAATGATCCTAACCCCAGTGAAATCTCAATCCATATCGATCCTCTTCCTGGCAGTTTCCACAAAATCGCTCACGGTAACCGGCCCTGTTGCCCAGGGTCAATATCAAGGACTGGATCAGATCAACCTTGGTCCGTTGCCGTTGCGAATCGGGTTAGGGCAAAAGGAATTCATCAAACGGCAGGGAGAGAGCTTATCTAATGCAACGACAGTCACTTTTAGGGTAGCGCCTTAAGAATCCTCCACCCATTCCTCTCACTTTGATAAACTACTGGCGCAGGTCTTCTATGCTCCTAAAGCCACTTATCCTATCGCTTGGTCTCGTTGTCCTTGCAACCAACGCACGAGCTCAACGCGCTCCGCTCTTCAAGGATGAAATCCTGCCTATCCTCGAAAAGAGCTGCACCAAGTGCCACAGCCCTCAGCAAAAAATGGCTGGCCTCGATCTCAGTACCTTTGCCGGTTTGATGACCGGCGGCGGCAGTGGCCCGGTCATCGCCCCCGGCAAGCCTGAACGCAGTTTGCTTTGGAAAATGGTGGAGTCCGAAAAGATGCCGATGGGAGCCAAACTCTCGGCGCTGGATAAGCAAGCCCTCAAGGCCTATGTTGAATTCGGCCGGTTTCCCAAGCAGGACCTCGCGACAGCTGAGTTATCTCACGAAGCCGCCATCATCACCGACGCGGCGCGCAACTGGTGGTCCTTCCGCAAGCCAGTGAAACCAGCCCTTCCAACAATCAAGAACGCCACCCAAACCCGCACCCCCATCGACGCATTCATTCTGGCTGAACTCGAAAAGAAAGGCTGGACGCTTCAACCAGAAGCCCCCAAAGTGACGCTCATCCGTCGCGCCTATTTCGATCTCACGGGCTTGCCGCCAACACCTGTCGAAGTGAAACTCTTCCTTGCCGACACATCCACTAACGCCTATGAAAAACTAATCGACCACCTGCTTGACTCGGAACACTACGGCGAACATTGGGGCCGGCACTGGTTGGACATCGCAGGCTATTCCGATTCGCGCGGCGACGCTGGCGACACGTCGCGCGATACTTTGTGGAAGTACCGCGACTATGTCATTAAAGCGTTCAACACAAACAAGCCCATCAATCGCTTTCTGCTGGAACAATTAGCGGGCGATCAACTGGTAAACTACAAACCCGGAACCTCGCCCACGCCCGGACAAGTGGAACCCCTCATCGCCACTGGCTTCTTGCGCACAACGGCCGATATCACCGACAACCAAACCATCTATCAGGTGGACAAGTACTTCGACGCAATGGAAAAGTCCATGGAGACCAGCCTGTCCGCCATAACCGGCCTAAGCATTGGTTGCGCCCGTTGCCACGATCACAAGTTCGATCCCATCCTGCAGAAGGATTACTACAAACTAATGGCCTCCTACCAGGCCGTTTACGATCCGGAAAATTGGCTGGCCGCGAACCTCTCGTTTGGTCCTTGGCCTAGCCGCATGATTCCCGACTTGGATCCCACCAAGCGTGAGGCATGGGTGAAAGAGGCCACCAGCAGTGGCGCAAAAGCCCTTCGCCGTCTGGATGACTTACTCGAAGCCACTTACCAGCGTTACCGTCTTGAGCTGAAGGTCGGCCGTAATCTTACTGACGATCACCGTGCACAAATCCGCAAGGATATTGAAGCGGACCCCGATCTGCAGGTGGATCGCAATGTCCCCAAGGATTTCATCACCGACCAGGAGCTCGAAAAGCGCTTCTCCGAACTCACCAAGTGGAAGGAAGAGATTACTCAAAAGCGCGCCGACCGCCGCAAGAAGTCGAGTCAAATAGACCCGAACTTTATCGAAGCCGCCTGGGATGTTTCCAAAACCCCTTCGCCAACCTACATATTAATGCGCGGCAACTATCTCGCTCCCGGCGCCGAAGTCAAACCGGGCTTACCCGTGGTGCTGGACAACCCTGCCAAGCCAACGCACTTTCCCGACCCTGCCACGCATCCGGAATGGAACCACACCGGTCGCCGCTTGACCCTTGCCAATTGGCTGGTCTCCGGCGACAATCCCCTTACCGCGCGCGTCTTCGTCAACCGCGTGTGGCAGTTCCACTTCGGAGAAGGCATCGTCCGCAGCGTGGACGATTTCGGGAAGCAGGGTACAAAGCCCACCCACCCGGAGTTGCTCGATTGGCTTACGGTCGCTTTCCAGGAAAGCGGGTGGGACTTGAAGCGGCTCACCAAGCAAATCATGATGTCTCGGGTTTACCGCCAGTCGTCGTCGGAAGTGGCGGAATATCTGAAGGCAGATCCGTCGAGTAAGTTGTTATGGCGCAAACCTCCGCTTCGGCTCGAAGCGGAAACTATTCGCGATTCCCTGCTGCAAGTAAGTGGTCTGCTCGATGGCAAAATGTTCGGACCGCAAGAGCCGTTGAAGCGTGGCGAAGACGGCCAATGGATGGAAGACGGCGAAAAAGGAAATGCCAATCGACGCAGCATTTACCTTGCGTCGTATCGCACCAAGCCCATTTCGTTCCTGCATGCGTTCGACGCGCCCGCCATGACTTCCGATAACCAAACGCAGCGTTTCCGTTCCTCGCTGCCCTCGCAATCGCTCGCCCTGTTAAACAATCCACTGATGATGCGCGCTTCCAAGGCGTTTGCCGATCAAGTTTTGGAACAGAGCCGGGGAGATGTGGATCAAGCATTGCTCCGGGCGTTTGACGCCGCCTATTCGCGCGCTCCAAGCCATACGGAAGTGGAATTGGCCAAGCAAGCCATCGCCGCCGATGCAGATCCTAATCAGGGCCTGCGGTTGTTCCTCCAAGCGCTGCTGGGCGCCAACGACTTCTTATATAGTTATTAGCGAAGAGTGGAGTAATTTATGAATAGATTTCTATCTCGAAGACAAGCATTGCGTGATTCCGCCGTCGGCTTCGGCGGTATGGCTCTTAGTTCCCTCATGAGTTGGGATCAAGCCCGCGCCGCGAATGCCTCCGTTATCAACGATCTCAAACCACGCCAACCGCACTTCGCGCCCAAAGCGAAGAACGTCATCTTCATTTACATCGGCGGCGGACCCAGCACTATCGACATGTGGGACCCCAAGCCAATGCTCGCTAAGTACGATGGCAAACCCGCTCCGTTCGAGATCAAAGGCCGCGCCCTGAATGGCTCGCAGCAAATCCTCGCCTCGCCCTGGCCGTTCACCAAGTGCGGTGAATCGGGCCGTGAAATCTCTAACCTTCTTCCCCATTTCCAAAAGGTAGTGGATAAAGTGAGCTTCGTTCGATCCATGCAGACCGATAGGATCGATCACTCCACTGCGCAGTTCACCTTCGTCACCGGCCGCGGGTTCACCGGCTTTCCAACTATCGGCGCCTGGGTAAGTTACGCCCTCGGTTCAGAGAATCAGAATCTGCCGGCCTACATTGCCCTGGGTGAAGGGGCATCCATTGGAGCCCGCGCCCATTCGTCGGCTTGGTTGCCTCCGGTTTTCTCGGGCGCCTCCATGCGGGCCGACGCCGCATCGCCCATCTACGATATCAAACGGCCTGAAGGCATGACCGCCGATCGCCAACAACGGTTGCTCGATATGGTGAAGCAGTTGAATCGCGAACAGAAAGCCCAGTACCCACTCGATCAGGATCTGGAATCGCGCATTTCCAACTACGAACTGGCGGCGCGGATGCAAATGGAATCCGTGCGCGTGGCCGACATCACAAAAGAAAGCGAGGCCACTCGCAAGCTCTACGGAGTCGATGAAAAATCGTCAGGCGGCTTTGGTAAGTTATGCTTACTCTCGCGACGTTTAGTGGAATCAGGCGTGCGTTTTGTCCAAATGTATGCAGGTGGCGGCGGAAGTTGGGATACGCACAGCAACATTGCGGGCCAACTGCCCGGCTTATGTAATTACATCGATCAAGGCATGTCGGCGCTGCTTACCGATTTGGACCAACGCGGCATGTTGCAAGATACGCTGGTCGTCTGCTCCGGCGAATTCGGGCGCCTTCCCACTATCGAAGCGGCCAACGCAAAACCTGGCCGCGACCACAACCCTTATGGCTTTAGCCTTTGGATGGCCGGGGGAGGCGTCAAACGCGGCTTCGATTACGGCGCCACAGACGAATTGGGCTATGGAGCTTTGGCTGAAAGCAAAATCGGCCACAGCCACATTCACGCTACAGTTCAGCACTTACTCGGGATCGATTACAAGAAGAACACATATTACTACGAGGGCCGCGATGAATCCCTGGTTGGAGTCACACCGGCGCACGTAGTGAAAGAATTATTCGCCTAAGGAGATTCATGCGACGTCGAGATTTATTGTTATCCGCGGTGCCTGCTTCGCTGATGGCCGGCCCCGTAATCCGCCGCCCCGGAACCCGCATTCGCATCGGCCTCAATGCATTCTCATTCAATAAGCCTTTGCTAGCCGGCAAAATGTCGCTCGACGATGTGATCAATTATTGCGCTACAAACAATATTGACGGCGTCGATCTTACCGGTTACTACTTCCCCGGATATCCCAACGTTCCAACCGATGAATTCCTGTACAAGCTGAAGCGAAAGGCTTTTCTAAATGGAGTCACCATCAGCGGCACCGGCGTTCGCAACGATTTCGCACTCACCGACGCCTCCAGCCGCAAAGGCCACATTGCTCTTGTAAAGGAGTGGATCGATGTCGCCGCTAAGCTGGGCTCCGACATGGTGCGCGTGTTTTCCGGCAAAGAACTTCCCAAGGGTTACACCTTTGATCAGGTTTTGGAATGGATGATTCCCGCCTTCAAGGAATGCGCCGAATACGGGAAGAAACACGGCGTGATCGTCGGGCTGCAACACCACGATGATTTTCTGAAGACCGCCGCCGAGACCATCCGCGTCGTGGACATGGTGAACTCAGATTGGTTTAGCGTGATTCTGGATGTGGGAAGCTTGCGCCAGAACGATCCCTACGAAGAGATTGAAAAGTTGCTGCCCTATGCCGGCAATTGGCAAATCAAGGAACATGTCTGGTACGGCCAGAAGAAGACCCCCATTGATTTGCCTCGCATAAAACAGATCATTGATAAGACCGGCTATCGGGGTTTTACGCCGATCGAAGCATTAGGCGAAGGCGATCCAGCGGTCATCGTTACGGCATTCCTTGAAAAAGTCAGGAAAGCGTTTGCGTAGGCTTTTTCGGTAGGCCCGCTTCGTCCGCGGTCATCGCGCCGCAATTAACGGCGCGTTCAAAGAAATGCACGAGTCCAAGCACAGTGGCCGCATCGTCAAAAACGTGGCCAATTCGTGTGGCCTGCTCCGAGGCCTCAACAAAGTTCTTTAACCTGGCGCGATGCTCGTCGACGTCGTCCAGAAAATAAGCAAACAACGCCGCGTATCGCGCCGGCAACTGCGCCGGATGAAGATCCCAGCCCTGATAAAAGCCATGCTCGGCGGCCTTTTGCACGTTGTGGAAATGAAGCGCCAAAGCCCGCGTGGCGTTCACTCCTAATGGAAGTTCGCGCGTGGGTCCATCCGACAAGCCAATTCCTTTACGCGCGTAGGCCATTAGCATCTTTGTTCGCGCCGCCACGCAAACTGGGTGCTGCAGCGATTCCTTCACCACCGCAATACCGCAATTTGATAAGAAATCGTAAGGGCCGAAATGCGCGCCGGTGACTCGGTCTTGGCCAGCTTCGTACAACTCTTGAAGGCACTCCAGCGCCTCAATAGTTTCAATCATCAGTTCGATGCCTACGCCATGCGGCAAATTCGCCAACAGCACTTCGACCTCTTTGGGTGACGTAATTTTCGGCAAGGTCACAACAAAGCCTTGCGGCAAGGGCTGCGCCCATTTGAAGAAGTGCTGCAGGGTCCGCAACGCCCGCTGTTCGGTGGCCCCTTTAAGCGGTTTGATGCGCAGACCAAGGAATGGAGGCATGCCGCCGCCATTCAAGCTGTGGGCCGCTGCTTCAGCGTGTGCATCTTCCTCGGCATCAGAACGCGTTCCATAACCATCCTCGAAATCGATGCGCATTTCCTCTACCGGTTCCGTTTCCAGCTTTTGGATCAACCGTGGATAAACGGTCCTCGCGAGTTCAGCGGAGATGCCAAACACCTTGGCCATGGCATCGGCGCTGGGTAGTTCACGCTCAACCACCTTCAGCGCAATACGACCCATCTTTGGAGCAATTCCCGGCTGGAACAGATGTCCGCCGCCGTAGAGAACGTGCACTGGTTGTCGATTGCGCATGTGTACCTATTTTGCCCCATTCCCACGAGCCCGGTTGAAGAATCCGCTGAAGTAAGCTACATTGTCGAGACATGATCAACTTAATTCTACGTTGGATTGTCAGCGCCGTCAGCCTGCTGGTGGTCGCTTATTTTGTTCCGGGAATTCATGTCAACGGCTTCTACACTGCGTTGATTGCGGCTGTAGTTTTCGGATTGATTAATGGAACGCTGGGAACCATCATCAAGTTTTTCACCTTCCCTTTTCGCCTGTTGACGCTCGGGGTCTTGTCACTGGTGATCAACGCTTTCATGCTGATGCTATCCGCCCAATTCGTTGACGGATTTCAGGTGAACGGCTTTGTAGCCGCGTTTATCGGGTCGATTCTGTTGACAGTCACAAACGCGATCCTGCGCATGTTCATCCCCGATGGGAGCACGAGCGAGAACAAATAAGGCTCTTCCGGCTCATACCTAAGGCATTTCCTCGTCCACACTTTGTGCCTGACGCTCTATGGTCTATTTACCAAATCGAGCAGAGAATAGTCATAGATGCCCCAAGCCGTCGCCATCGAATTCCGTCGGGAACCACGCATTCACTGCGATGGCCAAGTTCACCTGGACATCGAGCATGCGGCAATTCCAGAAGCCATGGCCCGCATGCTGGATGTCAGTAAGACCGGATTCCGGGCCGCCCATAACCGGTCCGATCTGAGGCCTGGCATCGTGGTCCGTTTTCAACATCAGTTGTTTGTCGGACAGGCAAAAGTGGTTTGGACGCACCCACACGCCGGACGGCTGGAAAGCGGATTTCTGATCATTCATAGCTAGTCTCTTGGAAAAGGGGACTGACGAAACTGACACCTTTCTTCGGTACGGAAAGCTGTTGATTTTTCCGAAGGTAGTTTGCGAAAAAGGCTGTCTGTTCCGTCAGTCCCCTTTCCAAGAGACTAACTATGAAGCCCCCTTCCACCATCGCCGCATCTTTATGCCCTTTCCATGTTCGAGTTCGGGAACTGAGTCCTTCCTCTTCGTAGTACAGTAAGCTGCAAGGGAAAGTATGCTCGAAGTAAAAGCTCTCAAGAAAACATATGGCGCCATCACCGCCGTCGATGGTGTATCTTTCAAAGTTTCTGATGGCGAAACGATTGGCCTTCTCGGTCCGAACGGGGCTGGGAAGACCACCACTATCTCCATGCTTGCGGGATTGCTTACCCCCACGGCCGGCCAGGTTCTAATTGAAGGCCGTCCGGTTTCCGGAGACACCGATCCCCTAAAGCGTCAAATCGGGCTAGTACCGCAAGATCTTGCCCTCTACGACGAAATGTCGGCAAATGACAATCTATCTCTGTTCGGCGCCCTCTACGATTTGAGCGGTGCTGTGTTGCGACGAGCGTCGGACGAAGCGCTGGAACTGGTTGGCCTCACGGATCGTGCGAAGGATAAAGTGGTCACATTCAGCGGAGGCATGAAGCGCCGTTTGAATCTTGCCGCAGCCTTGTTGCACGATCCGAAAATTCTGTTGCTTGACGAACCTACCGTCGGAGTGGACCCGCAAAGCCGCAACGCCATCTTCGACAATCTGGAATTGCTGAAGAAGCGCGGCAAGACGCTGGTTTACACAACTCACTATATGGAAGAGGCCGAGCGCCTTTGCGACCGGTTGGTGATTGTCGATCACGGAAAGGTCATCGCCGACGATACACTGGACAATCTCTACAAATTACTGCCGGTGACCAATATACTGGCCATTGACCTTGAAGAAACGGCGGAAGCGTTAAACCTTGAGAGGTTGAATCAGTTGCCCGAAGTGAAAACTGTCGAACTCGCCGGTCGCGTTCTGAAAGCCGGAGTTCGGAATCTGTCCGAAGACACTCCAAAGGTGTTGGGCTGGCTGGTGGCGAATGGATACCGCTACTCGCATGTAGCCAGCGAGCGCGCGAACCTTGAATCAGTATTCTTGAACCTGACGGGAAGGAACTTAAGGGACGCATGATGACCCCACTGATAGCACTGGTAAGACGCGACCTGACTCTGTTTTTCGCCGACCAACGATCGGTGATCATGAGCTTTGTCGCGCCAATTATTATTGCCACCTTCTTCGGCTACGTCTTTGGCGGCAATGGCGGCAAGACGGAAACCAGCCGCATACCGGTGATGGTTGTGAATGACGATACTGGCGACGTTGCTAAACAACTGATCGCAAACCTGAGCGCGGAGAAGGCGCTGGACGTGAAGACTGTAAGCATTGACGATGCCCGAACGGCCGTGAGGAAGGGCAAGGCGACCGTCGCAATCCTAATCCCCAAAGAGTTTGGAAACAAGGCCGGCGCCGCATTCTTTCGTGGCGAAAATAAGCCCGAAATTGGCATGCTATTCGACCCTTCGCGCCGCATGGAAATGAGCATGGTGCAGGGGATTTTGACTGGGCAGATCATGCAGACCGTCAGCAAGGAAGTGTTTGGCGGCAAGACCGGACAGGTCCTGGCCAAAGACGCGCTAGCAGGTGTGGAGAAAAGCACAGGCATGGACCCTTCGACTAAGTCCGTGTTGTCTGGGCTGCTGAGTAGCGTGGAAAAGCTAAATGCGCTAAATGAGAAGGATAAAGCCGACGGAAAACCGGCGATGAGTGGCGGACTTTCGACCCCCTACACGCTGCGCGAAGAGGCGATGATGTCGGGCAACGGAGTGGTATACAACAGCTATGGTCATTCGTTTGGCGGCATGGGGATTCAATTCATTCTGTTCATGGGAATCGACGTTGGCATTGGCGTTCTGCTGGCGCGGCAACGCGGGCTATGGAAGCGGCTGCGGGCGGCGCCGATTTCGCGAGGGCTTTTACTGGGCGCACGAGTGCTCAGCGCGGCCATGATCGCGATGTTGATTCTGATCGTGATTTTCTCTTTTGCACGCGTTGTGTTCGGTGTGAAGATCGAGGGGAGCCTACTGGGTTTCATCGGGATCTGCGTGGCGTTTTCCTTGATGACGGCGACGTTTGGATTGCTGATCGCCGCAATTGGGAAGACGCCCGAGGCGGCCCGAGGCCTGTCGGTTCTGGTGACGTTGCTGATGGTGATGTTGGGCGGCGCATGGGTTCCGTCGTTCGTATTTCCGCAATGGTTGCAAAAAGTGACAGTGCTGGTTCCCACGCGTTGGGCGATGGACGGATTGGACGCCATGACTTGGCGTGGGCTGGGCTTCAATGATGCAATTCAGCCGATTGGCGTGCTGTTGCTGTTTGCGGCCGTTTTTGGGGTGGTGGCTGTCTGGCAGTTCAAGTGGGAGATTGATGGTTAGCTCCGAATGCTCGTCCCCCCCGCCTTCCAGGCGGTCGCTTCGAGCCACAGTGCTGCAAAACAGAGAGATGGACGAGTACCGAAGAACTGCACACGCGGTTTCTGACGTCAAGTGCCACATTTTGTGGATCACCAAGTATCGCAACAAAGTGCTGAAGGACGAATCGCGGAGCGGGCACGCGATGTTGACCGACAAACGTGCGAGGCGCGAGATGCATTGATCATGGAGTCCGCCGGATTTGTCACCAGCGAAGCTGGTGGAGTACATTAAGAGGCGTTCCTCAAGAAAGTTGCAAGACGAACTTGCTACTGGGGCCAACACCTTTAGGCGCGAGGCCATTTCGTGCGACGGTAGGCGCCGTGAACGAGCAAACGATTCGAGACTACATCGAAATCAGAAATGGGATGAAGAAGGTGATCACGGGTTTAAGATCACTCCCCGGGAACGTAGGGATCTTCAGCCGCGTCCGGCGACTTCGGGTCGCAGTCGAACCCACTGGCGTTCAGCCCGTGGCGGTTTAGTCGCGGCCAATACTCTGAGGTTTTAGAATCACGACCAATTGCAACTTTCTCCCATACCAGTAACCATCGACAAATCAACACATTAGAACCACCCACCGCCATCAGGGCCATCAAAGTCCAACTAACCTTATGCCACACTTAAACCTGAATTCCGAAGTTAGAG
>JANXXI010000238.1 GCA_025350695.1 Acidobacteriota bacterium | reverse complement strand
AGACCGTCGGGAACCGTGCCGCCGGCCAGTTCGATGAAGGTGGGCAACAAATCCGGCAGGCAGATCATGGCGTCACTGGTGGAGCCGGGCTTTAGCTTGCCCGGCCAGACAGCAAGGAAGGGTAAGCGAATGCCGGCATCGTAAAGGTCCCACTTGGCGAACGGCCACTGCGCGCCGTGATCGGTGGTGTAAAGGAAAAGCGTGTCGCCGGGCACATGCTTCTTTACCAGCCAGCGGAATTTGCCGGCCAATGCGTCGGTGTAGGAGACGCTGGTGTAGTATTCCGCGCACTGGCGGCGCGTCTCTGGAGTGTCCACCAAGGTGGGCGGCAGTTTGACCGCGGCAGGATCGTAGCCTTCGTTCTTGACCCACGGAACGTGCGGGTGGCGCGAGCCGAAGAACAGGCAGAGCGGCTTGGTCGCATCGCGTGCGGAGAGGAATTGCTCTACCTCGTCTGTGTCGGTGCATCCGACATTCGGCCCGTGGACCACATCGAAATTGTAGTACTTGGCCCAGTCATTGTGCGCCACTTTGCCGAAGCAGGCAGTTTCATAGCCGAGAGACTTGAGTACGGCGACCAGCCGCCCCATGCCGGGCTTCGGGGCTTTGTGGTTGGCCTCGGCTCCGTGACGGGCAGGCCACAGGCCGGTAAGCATTGATGTGCGGCTGGGTCCGCACGATGGCGAGGTGTTAAAGGCGTGGGTGAATTTCATGCCCTCCGCTGCCAGTCGCGACAGGTTGGGCGTGTGAATATTAGCGGCGCCGTAGGGCTCCGAGAAGAGCATGCCGTGGTCGTCGGACATGTAGACGATCAAGTTGGGACCGGCGGGCTTCGCGGTCTGGGTGGTCTGGCTCAGTAAAGGCCTGGTTGCCAGGCCCACACCGAACATTTTGAGCGACTCACGGCGTTGAAGTTTTTTCATGGATTGCCTATTGGATGCTCTGGAGATGGAGCACAGCGGAGTTCCCCACGAATCATTCTATGTTAAATCATGCCGCCCAGGCTAGCAATTTCCCTAAATGGCTTAAGTGGGTAGCAAGCCGACGGCATTCCTATTTCAGGATGGCGCAAGGCTTGCTCGGGAGCGGCGGATTACGGCACAGCTACTGGCTGCCTCTTAGATGTTCCCTGATGTGAAGCGTTTGTCGAAGTCCCCTTTGCACCAGTTCGGATGGCAGTGTGGCGGTGATGGCTCACTGCACCACCAACTTCACCAAATCCGTAGCCATCCCTACGCTTAACTGCAGCGCGAGAGAACCTTTTGGAGCGTCCGCAGGCACCCGGAAGTTCACCTGATAACCTCCCACCGTTCCCGGCAACCCAACAGCCCCGAGCACTTCCGCCGGCTTTCCGTTCACCCTCACTTCCAGTTCCGAGGCGACCGTGCTAATGGACGAGGAAGGAAATACTTGGCCGGGGGCGACAGACGGACGCGTGGGGCCAAGTCCTGACGCGAACAGGGACAATACCTCGCCGGGCGCAGCCGGACTGGCGGCGTTCACCAAACGGAATGTAGAAGAATGAGTAACAGCCACTGAGCCCTGCGTCAAGGCGATGCGCGGCGCGAATGACTGGCATTCGGGAAGCGCTCCGGTCACTAAGAACCCATGGTAAAAGCCGTCAGCGTTATAGTATCGGCCAACGATGTCGCCCCGCTCGTTAATCGCGCCTGCGCCGACGAATGCCGCTCCCGGGATTTTGATGGACGTGAAAATACCCTGCCGTAGAGCATAGCCATACGACACGCCCCCGACCAAATAACGCCCTACCACGTCCCCCCGGGAGGAATTCCCGACAGCGTTGGTAAAGGTCGACCCCGGGACGCTGATCAAAGTGTATTCGCCATCACTGAGGATGAATGCTTGCGAAATGCCCCCGATGGTAGTCGCGCCGGAGATTTCGCCCTGAGAGTTAATCCCCATTGGGAACGTTAAGGTGGAACCAGGCGGATCAAACGTAACATATTGAGTTCCGCTCAGCTTAAACCCATGGAACACGCCGCCGAGAGTGTAATTCCCCACCACCTCGCCTGCCGGCCCGATTCCCCAACCGACCGTTGCCGATGCCCCAGGGTAGTCGATGGTCTGGAACTGATCTCCGATCAATGTAAATCCATGATAGACGCCGTCAGCCTTCCGGTAGCGGCCCGCGATCTCCCCACGATTGTTGATCCCGTAAGCTTCGGTGCTTACAGCCCCTGGATAATCGAAAGTAGTGTAATTGTCCGCAGCCAGTTTGAAACCGTGATAGTTTGTGGTCCCGACGGGAAGCGCGTTTTCGGTCGAATAGATGCCGACAATATCTCCGGCCTTGTTCATTGACCAGACGAAAGTATTGTATCCGCCAGGAACGTCAATCGCGCGGAAGGTTCCCGATTGCCCAAGCGCCACTCCCAGTACAAGAAAACTCGCCAGCATAGTTTGTTTCATCTCGATTCTCATATCAATCTCCTTGTTTAGATAAATTAAGCAGGGGATCATTTTTTACGCCTGTGACCCCCCACTGGTAAAAGCGTTAACCACCCGCGAAATCCGCAACAATAATTTCTTGGAAGCAGACATCACCAATGTGCCGAAAGCTGGCGGCCCGGCGGAAACCGTCAGTTGCTTCTCACGTCGCCCGCCGGAAATTGCCTTCGTCCCACGCCGGTAAAAGCGCCGATGCTGCTCTGGTTGGGGTTTACTTCCATGAATTGAAAGCCGTTCCCACCGTTATCGATCACGAAGAAGATATTATTAGTGAAACCGAAAGGGGAAACCTGGAGCGTGAAAGTGCCAGTACAATCGTCGTTCACTTTATATGTACCGGTTATCGTCAATTTGTAGATGGTGCCGTTCACGCTTAGCGTTGCAGTGGCCGTAGTGCCGCCGCGCCCGTCGAAGGTTTGTATGCCGAGCTCGGCGGCTGGCCCATCGGCCGGTTTGGCACTGACTCCAGCCAATGTATATACGAAAGTGCCCCTCAGCATCGTGTTATTGCATCCCGTCGCTTGGGCCTGTGCCGTGGGCGCCATGCCCAAAGCGAGGGCGGCAACTGCTGCGATTTTGAAAGTGTCTACGATTTTGTTGAATTTCATGTTTATCTCCTTTTGAAGGCTGCTGTTCTTCCTTCAATTAAAATAGGCGCCAACGGCGGTCCGGAACTTGCAT
>JANXXI010000193.1 GCA_025350695.1 Acidobacteriota bacterium | reverse complement strand
CCAGAATTTTACTCCTGCCGTCGTAGCCTACAGACCGCATTGTCGTCGATTCCACTTGTTCCCGATTCATTCGCCTCTATTTTGCCATGCCCATTCCCTGCTTTCGGAATTCCTAATTTGGACAAGTGTGATTCAGTCTTGTTGAGTTATTTGTTTTTTTGAAATTTCATTGTGACCAGAGAAATCGGAGGTCGTTTCATACTGTGTCAATACAAAGAAGTATTTAGTACTTTTGCCAAAAGTGATAGTCTTGACTCAGCGCAGCTTCGTGTCTTAATTAGTCTTGAAGCATGGTAAAGTCAATCTAAATTGACCTCCATATGAAATTCAATAAAATCGATTTTCGCGCACTCCTCTTGTTGCCTGTCATGACCCTAAACGTCTTCGCGCAAGGCAAACTACCACCGCTTCCAGAGCCGATGAATCTGCCCAAACCCGCGCCTGCAACCGATGCCCCATATACGCCGCAGCCCATTCTCCCGGGCGGAGTAGTGGTCCCGCTCTATCCTCCAGGTTCGCCGTTCCTAAAGATGGATAAGATCAAAGAACCCGAAGTCTATAACATGAGCCAAGCCGTGCCAGGCCGTATCGCCAGCATCATCGGAATTCACAATCCCTCGATAGAGTGGCATCCCGTCGACCGCGGCCTAAACACCGGCGCAGTAATGATCCTCGCCGCAGGCGGTGGGCACAACACATTAAACGTTGGCGGCGAATCGGCCGACTTCGTGCCGTTCTTCTATAACTATGGCGTCAACACCGTCATCCTCCGTAACCGCCTTCGCAAGGACGGCTACAATCCGCAAACCGACGCCGTGAACGACGCCCTCCAAGCTATCCGCTTGGTCCGAGCCTATGCCAAGGAATGGAACATCGACCCGAACAAGATCGGCATCATGGGCTTCTCCGCCGGAGCCGAACTGTCTTCGCCCGCCGCCGTGCTGTTTGAAGATTTTGATAAAAAGAATAACGACCCCACCGATCCCCTAGCCGGCGTCACCTCCCGCCCTGACTTCGTCGGCATCATTTACCCCGGCCCCACGCCCTTTGCGCGTAACCGGACGGCTCCGCCAATCCCGCGCAACGCTCCGCCCGCCTTCATCGCCACAGCGGGCGCAGGAGACCGTGGGCACGCCATCTGGGCCATGGATTATTTCAGCGCAATGCTAGCCGCGGGAATTCCCAACAATGAAATGCATATTTACGGTAACGGCCGCCACCCCGGCGACGCTTTGCCCGACGGTACCCGCATGAGCGGCGGTTTGACAGATCGAAGCAACATGCCCTTTGGCGCCTGGCAAAACCGTTTCATAGACTGGTTCCGCGATCTAGGATTTATGCAAAAGCCTGGAATAGAAACAAAGGCATCGACAGATATCAAACTATTCCTGACTCAACCACCACCCCGCCAAGGCGGTCCTCCGCCAAGTGCAGCCCCGAAACCAACCAACTAAGTTATTAACTATGTAAAGGCAAAAAAAGTGGGGTAGACCCCCTGGTCTGCGGCTGGCCCCCGGCCAGCCTGCTGAGGATCTGAACCCTGCCCGAACTTTGACGCCCGCCCCCCCATCACGTATCCTAGACAGAGAAAAGGAGCACTATTCAAAACATGTCAACCCCCGTATCCGGCGCCGAGTTCAAAGCACAACTCCGCGCCGGCTCCCCCAAGATGGGACTCTTCGTTAACTCCCACAGTCCCACCGTAGCCGAACAGCTAGCCCACAGCGGTTACGACTGGCTGCTGGTCGACACCCAACACGGCCCCATGGGTTACGAAAAGCTTTCCGCCATGCTCTGCGCCATCTCCAGTGGAGGCGCAAAATCCATGGTGCGCGTGGCCGGCTATGCCGACCGCGCGGGCATCCAACAGGCTCTCGACCTTGGCGCGGATGGCATCCTAGTCCCCTATATCAACGACGCCGAAGAGGCCCGCCAAGCCGTAAGCTGCGCCCTGTACCCAACAGTCGGGACTCGTTCAGTCTACTTCCCACAACGCTGCACCAACAAGGCTGGCTTGCTCGGTTACGTGGGCAATTCCAACAAGAACGTGATCATCGCCCTGCAGGTGGAAACCGCCGACTGCATCAAGAATATGACCGAAATCGCCGCTGTTCCTGGTGTGGATATGTTGTTCCTCGGCCAGAACGATCTGTGCATGTCGATGGGGCTTTTCGAGACCTACGAATTCCCGCTGATGTACACGTCGAAAGAGCTAGGCGCGGCCACGGATAAGCTGATCGCCGAGGCGAAGAAGCACGATATCATTCTGGGCGTGTTCCTGTTCGGCACCGCTCGCGTGGGCGAGTTTCTTGAAAAAGGATTCACGTTCATCAGCGTGGGAAATGATCTGCATCATGTTTTGACTCAGGCAACGGCGTATGTGAAGGATATGGAAGAGATCGCGAAGCAGGGCAAGCAGTGGGTCCGCCGCGCAACTTCGTTGATGTAGAAAGCCCGAAACAAACCGCGTGCAAAGTGGGCAGACCCCCTGGTCTGCGGCTGGCCCCCTGGCCAGCCTGTAGGGTTTGTGGCGCAAAATTCCATATTCCTGGACAAAACGGAAGTACTTGCTCAAATCCCTAATCCGTAAACTCGCAGCCACCTTCGATGTTGCCCTGGTCGACGTCCAAAAGAACTATGGCCAAGACGGAATGTTTACGGCCCACTATCCCCGCTTTCATTCGGACCCACGCTTCCAGCCAGCGTACAAACGTGGAATTAAGGCCAGCCTTGGTATTGACCCCAAATTTGAATGGAGAGTTCACGTTGCCCTCTGGTCGGCATTAAAGGCCCTCTCCGTCTCCGGAGACTTCGTTGAATGTGGAGTTAACGCGGGCTTCATCAGCTCCGCCATCATGAACTACTTAGATTGGAATTCCCGCGAACGCGGCTTCTACTTGGTCGACACGTTTGCAGGCCCAATACTTGACCAATATTCCCCGCAAGAAATCACAAATGGCCGACTGAAAATTGCAGAAGCTGCTTTGTCTGCGCGTGCATATGTTACTGATCTAGAGCGAGTGCAAGCCAACTTCTCCGAATGGAAGAACGCCCACGTTATTCAGGGCGCCGTCCCAGGAATTCTGTCCAGCCTGATTATTTCAAAGGTTGCTTTCCTTCACATAGATATGAACTGCGCAGCGCCAGAATCGGCAGCGCTTGAATTTTTATGGCCACGCCTCTCTCCTGGCGCATTCGTCCTTCTGGATGACTATGCCTACGATGGGCACGAGTGCCAAGCACAGGCGCTTGATGAGGTGGCACAGCGCCTAGGTGCAGTGATCCTCACGTTGCCGACCGGACAAGGGTTAATTGTGAAGTAACATTTCGCAAGCCCCGCCCCTCGGGAGATAGATGCGTTTTACCAAAGCACTCTCACTTCATATTTATTGAACTGTTCATTCCCGACACAATTTCCAAATAGTAGAAGGCTGCTTCTTCAGTTCACCAACTTTTCAGATTTCTCTAAAACCGGGAGGCTCTAATTCTCAACAACCGCGACCCAAGCCGCCTCCGATACGTTTGACCTATCCCCCACCTGTAACTCAACCGGCACATAACCTCCTGGCCTTACTCCAACTGGAATTTGAATTACGACTTGCATCAGTCCGGCCACTTGCAGCGGAGCCGCACCGGCATACAAGACTTGCGCCTCCATCCCATCCACCTTGACCTTGATTGGAAGCACCGGTTGCGATCTGGGAATTGACAGCGGACCAAGGACTCCGTCCTGACCGCCTGGAGTGGTTTGACCCACCCCTGTTACGTACAAAGACAAATAGCCACCGGCTTTTGCCGGATTGGCAGGATCGTTTATGGTTCCATCACCGTTCACACTAGCCGTTTGACCGGCCCCACTTCCGTTCAATGAAAAAATGGCAGGAGCGGCTGATGCAACAGCGACATTGAACGCTGCAGACGTGCTTCCCTGGTAACTAACAAGGATCTTCGCGGCTTGCCCATCAAGGGCATATGGCGCTATTGCCGCAACCTGCGTCGCCGAGGAATACAGCAACGGCGCGGAAATCCCATTCACTGTCACGGTGGTTCCGCCAACTTGATTTTCGAAAACGCCATTCCTCGGCTGGTTTTGAACTAGCGACCCCGGCCCCAATCCAACGCCATAAATTACCAAAATCTCTCCAGGTGATACCGGAGAAGTGCGCTGGCTTGCCGCATCGACTACCGCGCCGATTACAACGGACTCAGTCACCGGCTGCAGCACTCGAATGGCGCCTGTCGCCTCCGCAACATAGATTCTGCCCTGTTTGTCTGCTGTCAAGCTCGAAACCGCAACTAGGATATTGCTTGTCGCTGGTAGTCCATCACCCGTTGCTCTTCCTCCGCCCGCGATGATTGTGGCTGTGCCGTCAGGCGCGAATTTGTGAATTCGGACAGGAAGAGGGCCAGCTACAATAAGGCTTCCGTCCGTGTCTAAGGCAAAGGCATCTGGAATTAGATATTGAATTGAGACAGCTGGGCGGCTATCCCCTGAGAGGGATAAAAAGCCTTTCCCGTTTCCTGCTGCCGTGGAAATAATTCCGTTTGGCGAAATCTTTCGGATACGGCCGTTGCCTACGTCGGCAACAAACACATTTCCAGTTTGGTCTACGGCAATACTTGTGAGCTCGGTGAATTGGGCAAATATTGCTGGCCCTCCGTCCCCGGAGAACCCCCGTGTGCCATTACCCGCGATCGTCGCAATGCTTCCGTCCGTAGTGATTTTTCTAACTACATAGTTGCCACTGTCGCAGACGAAAACGTTTCCAGCTAAATCAATTGCTATACTTCCTGGGGCTTGGAATTGTGCCTTGAGAGCGGGGCCTCCATCGCCAGAATAGCCAGAGATTCGAGTGCCGGCGATAGTGAAAATTGTTCCGTTAGGCAGCAGCTTTCGAACCAGGTGATTGAATGGTTCCGTAAACAATAGATCGCCATTGGAATCTACTGCCAATCCCCCAGCTTGCACAGGCCCCGCCGTAGCCTTATTTCCATCTCGGAGATAGCCAGCTTTCCCGTTGCCGGCTACAGTGTTTATAATCCCATCTGCGCCCACTTTGCGAATCAGTGCGTTTTCGCGATCGTTGATGAACAGGTTGCCTTTTTCGTCCACCGCCACGGCAGACGGGTTCTGAAGTTGCGCCTTGCTGGCCGGCCCTCCATCCCCTCCGAAACTGTACGTCCCATTGCCCGATACGATAGTTATGACGCCGTCCGCCGTCACTCTCTGAATCCAGCCCGCCGCAATGTAAACGGAGCCGTCAGGCGCTGCTGCAACTCCCGAAAGTTCCGTCAGCGCGGCATTGGTTGCCTTCACCGCATTTCCAGGAAACACAGTTCCCCCACCCGCGAATGTTGTGATTGTCCCATCAACTGAAATCCTTCGGACAACGTTATTCCCTTGGTCGACAAAAAACAGATTTCCCATGGGGTCCAAAGATATTCCGCTCGGGACATTAATTTGAGCTAATAGCGCAGGACCGCCGTCCCCGGAAAATCCTTGAACTCCGGTTCCGGCTACAGTAGTGATAACTCCGTCGGTAGATATCTTTCGGATTCTATGACTTCCCCCGTCGGAAAAGAAGATTTGGCCCAAATCATCCAAGACCATTGCGTAGACATTCAGTTGTGCGTCCATGGCGTGTACGCCGTCACCTGTAGCTTGCCCGCCTCCGGCTATTGTTGTAATGATTCCGTTAGGTGAAACTTTGCGGATGATTCCGCCAGGGATGTATAGGTTTCCCTTTCTGTCTGTCGCCAACTCTTTGGGAGACATGGCTATTTTTGTTGCCACGTTGCTGGGAATTAGACCAAATGAAGTATTGGCCCCATTTCCGGCAACAGTCGTAATAACGCCGCTTTTTAAAATCTTGCGAACTCTATTGTTAGCGCGGTCGGCGACATAAATATTCCCGGCCGTGTCAGCAGTAATACCAAAGGGAAATATGAATTCAGCATTTTCCGCCTGTCCACCATCACCCGAAAAGCCGCGTCGCGAACTTCCAGCAATTCGCTTCACAGTACCGTCGCGATCCAACCGGAAAACGCAGTGGTAACTTGTGAAAAAAACGACCCCGTCCGCATTGACTGTCAGTCCCGAGGGCGGATAGATTGAGCTCGTTGTTGCGATGGCCGGAGTTGGCGGTGGAACTCCACCGGCTACAGTCGAAATTACATACTTTTGCGCCAAGACGCAGTGGGTAAATACTGCGAAAAAATAACCAACTCGGAAAGCGAAACCCTGATTGCAAATGCTCATAAATAATTATCTGCCTTCTTGTCTGTACTTTAGCAAAATCCATCCGCCGATTCCTTGACATCGCCTGCTACTGTTTAACCAGAGAGATCAACTTCTGGCCAGAATGCTCTCGTTCAAGTTCTCCCCCTCAAAAGGGAGAACAGCTGTCGGATCGATTCGATCAGCTTAAAAACCTCAGTGGGTCGTCGCATGGAAAACCTGTAGAGGTGGTTCGGTTGGGGAACCGAGCCACCTCGCCTGTAAAGCAGGCAGCATTGTCTTGGCGGGCAGCGTAACGGGTGAAATGTGGCGGCCCCACGGGTTTACAAGAATGAAAAAGACAAGGTGTGCGGGAGTAGTGTCTTTCTACCCCCACCAAGTCTCGCCCGGCGCCAAATTCCGGCGCGCCACATCCTCATTCAACGTAAAACCATACCCCGGCTTATCATTCAACTCCAAGTACCCATTCTTGATGATCGGTTTGCCGTCATACGAAATCAGATCCTGCCACCAGTCAATGTACTTGGCCAACTCATGCACGCGAAACGTCCGCATACTCGCCGCTGCATGGCACGACGCAATTGTTCCAATCGGGCTCGCCGGATTGTGTGCCGCCGTCCAAATGTAATACATGTCCGCATGATCGTGAATGCGCTTTGATTCGAGCAATCCGCCGCTCTTCGGGATGTCGATATGCACCGCATCGCACGCCTGCAATTCGATCAGCTTGCGGAAGCCTTGCTTGGTATACAAATTCTCGCCCGTGCAAATCGGCACCTCCACCGCATGCGTCACGCGCGCCATCGCCTCCACATTGTCCGGGGGAACTGGATCTTCCAGCCACATCGGCTTCAAATGCTCAATGGCCTTCGCCATCTTGATCGCATCGCGAGTGTCATACCGCCAATGCGCTTCAACGGCGAAGTCAATATCCGGACCCAACTCCTCGCGGACCCATTCCATACCGGTAGCGATGCGGCGCAAATCCTTCGCGGTCAGGTTTCGATTGTACGCATCATGCCCCACCTCGCTGAAGGTTGGATCGGCTGCAACCGGAATGCCATCCCCTTGAAACTTGAACGCTGTCCAACCAAACTTTTCCGCCCGCACGCTGGCAATTGTGTCTTTGTACGCCGACCTGCTGTCGATCGGATTGATCGTCTGGAGCGTTCGGTAGAATCGAACCTTGTCGCGAAACTTTCCGCCCAGAAGATTCACGGCCGATGTATTCAGCAACTTTCCCGCCAGGTCCCACAATGCAATTTCGATGCCGCTCGCCGCAGTGACGGTGACGCCGCCAATTGCTCCCGCTCCCGCGCTGCGCATCAACATCTTCGTATAGAGCTTATCCACGTTCAGCGGATCTTCGCCGATAATCAGCGGCTTCAGTTGCTTCAGGATCAGGTCCTTTACTCCAGGTCCCCAGTAGGCTTCGCCGATGCCCGAAACGCCTGCGTCGGTCTCAATTTTAACTAGGTTCCAATCCCAGGTGCCGCGGACGATCATGCCTTTGACATCGGTGATTTTCACCTTGCCGCGCAACCCTTGGGCCTTCAAATGCAAGGGCAGGGCAATGGACCCCGCCGCTAAGCTGGTCAAAAACTCTCTTCGGATCATGGAAATATCCTCATCTATGAAACTCTACAACCGGAACGACGGATCTTTCTTATCCATCAAACGCACCATCGCGTCAAACTCCGGATTCGCCACCTTGCTGTACCAACCTTCGTTCTCTTTGATCGAAAGAAACGCATCGCTTTTTTCGCGGCTAGTCTCACACACGTCCCTATCGGGGACAATCAATTCGGACTGCGCCGCCTGCGCCGCCTGCGCCGCCAACTGGATCTGGCACGAACGTTCCAGCCGGTACATGCGAACAAAAGTCTGGCCGATCGTTTCGCCGCAAACAAGTAATCCGTGCGTGCGCATGATCATTGCGTGAAACGAACCCAAATGTTCCGCAATCCGCCGTCGTTCGGCAAGATCGGTGCTTGGCCCCTCGAAGTCGTGATAGGCCACCGATTCATAGAACCCCAGCGAGTACATACTAATGGGGAGCAAGCCGCACTTCAGCGCCGCCACCGCCATGCCCGCAGTCGTATGCGTATGCATCACGCACTTAGCATCAGGCCGCGCCATGTGAATGGCCGAATGAATCACAAACCCGGCCGGGTTGAATTCCTGTTCCGGCTGGCCCGCCACCAGCTTGCCGTCCATATCGATCTTGACCAAGTTCGACGCACAAATTTCGCCGAACAGCTTGCCGTACGGATTAATCAGGAAGTGATGCTCAGGCCCCGGAACGCGAACCGTGGTGTGCGTCCAAATTAGTTCCGACCAGCCCAAGTGATCGATGATGCGGTACGCCGCCGCCAATTGGACTCGGAGCGCCCACTCCTCAGCGCTTGATGTCGTAGAAGTCATAGGTGTATTTCCACTTGATTTCACGGCCCGGCGCCACTTTCAAATCAATGTAGGGCTCAGGACAAAACGTGCTGCGGATCGACCAGTAGACGACCTTCGACAGCGGCTGATCCCCTCGAATTCGGACCCCGGCGCCGGCCTTATGATTCTCTAGTTTAATGTCGTAGTCAGCCGCCGTCGGGCCGAACCCTTTGAATTCCGCGATCACCGATTGGCCCGGCTTCAACTCGGAGTTGTAGCCAATGGTTTTGCCTTTCGACTCTGCAATGCCCCCCTGAAACGCTCGTACCGGCTGCAATTCGAACGGGAACTCTACATGCGAATCTGGCCCAGTAGGCGCCCCGTCCATCACGAAGAAGTTGTGATTGTATTGCGAGGTTTCGATGAGTTTCCTGCCGACGTTTTTGAGCGAATGCTCAATCACCATAGTGTTGGTCGCCCCCACTAGCCGCACCGTTTTCGTGTAGCGATACGCGTAACCCTTGCCGTCTTTCAAGTCGTGAACAAACGTGATTTGCTTCGCGCCGCGCTTCACTGTCCACTTGCCCGGATCGACGATATCGTAACTCTTAAAAACTTCGTACTGCTTTTCGTCGGGCTTGCGAACCACCCCGACGCCGATCCGGATGAATGTATCCTGCGGCTTCGCCTCGTCATATCCCAGCCCCGCGCCGTTGGTTCGGAACTCCTCAACTGGCCCCATGATGGCATCGTGCAGACGGGGGTCATACTTCGCATTCCATTGGCCAAAATACTCATGCTTCGCCGTTTTGAGGCTGGAAATTTGCCCCGACCAATCGAAGCGGGTACCGCGATAGTAACCCTTCGTCGCATCGGGCAAATAGAACTTTGCCGTAATTGCTCCATTGGAAATCTGGGCCGTTGGAGCATCCGCTTGCCCAAAGGCCGTAAGCCCCGTCAGTACAAAGCAGCTACTTAGTCTTAAAGCGTTCATCAATCTCCACCTGATATCCCGTAACAAGTTTGTTCGTTTCGTTGGCCATGCCGACCACCGCCATCAGCTCTGCAAACATGGCATCACTCATGCCGCCTTTACGAGCCGCCGCCGTGTGCGACGCAATACAATAGCCGCATTGATTCGTAACGCTAACCGCGATATAGACCATCTCTTTTACGAGTGGATCAATCACGCCGCCTGGTCCCATAATCTGCTTAATGCTCTCCCACGTTCGTTTCAATGTAGTCGGATCATGCGCCAGCGCCTTCCAAAAGTTGTTGATGTAATCCGTCTGCCGCACGGCCATGATGTCGTCATAAACCGCCTTGACCTCAGGCCCAGCGTCCGCGTACTCAATCGTTCCTAGTGTTGCCATGTTCTTATAATCCCGGTCTCGGTGGCTTGATCAGCGTCCATGCGGCCACACCCTGCCGCTTCGCTGGCCGCTTGAACACCTTATCGCCAGCCGTCACATAAAGTGTCTTCATGTCGGGACCGCCAAAAACCACATTCGAAAGTGGTCCGCGCTGAGGCTTGCTAATGATGCCAACCACGCGGCCCGGCGCGTCTATAACTTGAATTCCCAGATCGGTAGCTACGTACAGATGGGCCTCCGTATCCATAGTCATTCCATCGCCCCCGGCAGCCACCTTGTCGTCCTTGGTCTCCAATCGATGGAACGGAGCCCCGTTCACCAGTGAGCCATCCGGTAGAATCTGGAACGACCAAACCCATTTGCCATTCATATCCACCACATCCAATACAGCTTGGTCGGGGGTCAACTGAATGCCATTCGGAAAGGTGATTCCTTCGTGGACCACCCGCTTCGATCCATTTGCGTCGATGAACCAAACTTTCTTCGTAGGCGGCTCGGTGAAGTAGATTTCGCCTTTGGCCGTTACCGCAAGGTCGTTAGAGTTAACACCGTCCGCAATCACCGTTTCCTTGCCATTCATGTCCCAAGCGACGATTTTCTTGCGCCCGTTCTGGCAACCATACAAACGGCCGTCCGGGCCAAACTTCAAACCATTCGTGCCACCCGTGTCTTCTTTAAACACCGTAACTTTGCCGTCGAGCCCGATCTTGTGGATGCGGTTATTTGGAATATCCGTAAAGAAAACTTCGCCCAGCTTATTGACCGCTGGACCTTCAGTAAATCTATGGCCAGAGGAAACCAACTCCCAATCCTTATCGGTGTCGATGATGTCCATCACATACTGGCGGGGACCGCCTTTCTTCGACCTTTCAATCGGCTTAGGATACTCTCGCCACAGCCAACGAATCGCATCGGGCATGATAGCCGCGGTCTGCTTTCCATCATGGCCGCCAGTTCCGATAACGAAGGTGGCGTCGTAGCCCGAGTACTTCAGCGATCCGTATAAATCCTGATTCCCCATAAACCAATTGCCACCGTAAATGCTTTGGTCGTTGCTGCCATCTTGCAGGAATACGCGTAACGGTTTTGGCTCCATTTTGCGCACCATCGAACTGAGCGACTGCCCTCCGCGCAAGTTCGCGTAACTACCGATGAAGCTCATCACGCGCCGGAATTGATCCGGTCGTTCCCAAGCCGCCACAAATGCCGCGATGCCTCCCGAACTCCCACCGGCCAAAGCCCAGTCGTTCGGATCCTTCGACAGGTTGTACGATTTACGAACTTCCGGAATGATCTCGTTAATCAGGAAGCCGGCATAAACATCGGTCACCGCGTCGTACTCGTAACTGCGGTGGTACCGGGCTTGCGAGTTCTCGTTCAGCGCCGGTGTAACTCCCGGGTTGATGAAGATGGCGATCATAGGTGGAATCTCGCCCTTATGGATGAGGTTGTCCAGCACCACGGGGACTTTGGCTCCAGAGGTCTCATTCATATAGCCGCCGCCATCTTGAAAGATCATCACGGGGGCGGGTTTGTCAGCCTTATATTGCGACGGCACGTAGACCCAGTAATCGCGAACCGTCCCGGGGTATACCTTTGAAGTCGTCCATTTGCCGGCCACCAAAACGCCTTTGGGAACGTTCGGTTGGCGCTGGGAATCGGGGCCAGGAACGTAGGTTTCTTGAGCTCTCGCGGTTGCGGCGGCGAACAATAACAGGATGGCTGATCTGTTTTTCATATTGGGTGGAGTAAGAATCATGCTATCGCAACTGCTAGCCAAGCTGCCCGTCGTTGTAAAATAGAAAGTTGAACCTATGGCCGATCTAACCTCAATCACAACAGTCCACACTCTTAGCGGAGGCTTCGCCACAACCGCCGCCATGTATGAAACCCCGGAACGCGCTTCGTCCCGGGCCAAGAACGAAGTAACCCTGATTCCGGTTAATCTGGAAGGCGAACTGATTAGCCATCTTACGGCGAATTATTTCGGTTTTACCTACAGCCCAGCGGAGCATGAGACTGGCTTATTCGCCAAGCCAAGCTACCTGGGTTACGAAGTGCACCGTTTGAAGGACGGTGACGTCATGATTTTAGGATATGCCAGCGCCGATGCCGCCAGGAAGATAGGAGCCGGTGAAAGCGGGGACGTGAACATTTACCCGGTAGAGACTAGCGAGTCCAACACTTTCGTTCAAGTTCGACGCTCAAAGATTCATCGTTCCAAGGCACTCGACCGAGGCAATTTTAACCGGCTTAGCTTAATCCTGGATTAAGAGTAGATATACTAGCTTGGTGATGAAACGCCTCGCTATTTTTTCGCTGCTCGCCTTCAATCTCTTCGCGGCTGTTGAGCACCACGTTGTTTATAAGCAATCCGGCCGCTACGGGGGATGGCCCGCCAACCACCACATCTGGTCGTGGGGCAACGAAATTGTTGTCGGCTTTGAAGCCGGCTATTTCAAGCAGAGTGACAAGGGCCACTCCATCGACTACACTAAGCCGGCGGAACATCTGCTGGCCCGCAGTCTGGACGGCGGAGTAACTTGGACCACCGAGAAGCCGCAAGGGTTAAAACCGCCGCCAGGGTTGAAGCAGGCTGGCGTCATCACCGAATCCGACGGTAATCCGGTGACGAAGCTGACGAAAGCCATCAATTTTCTAGACCCCAATTTTGCCTTCACGGCGCGTATGGCCGATATCCACGTTGGTCCTTCGCGCTTCGCCTATTCTTATGATCGCGGCAAGAGTTGGACCGGTCCGTTCGAGATGCCGGATTTCGGGACGAAGGGCATCGCCGCGCGCACTGACTACATTGTGGATGGCGTCAACACGATGACCATCTTCCTGACCGCTGCGAAATCCAACTCTAAAGAGGGCCGTGTGCTCTGCGCTCGCACAATTGATGGCGGCCGCACATGGAAGCAACTTTCCTGGGTAACTCCGGAACCTGAAGGGAACGAGTTTTCCATCATGCCCTCATCGTTGCGGCTGTCGGCTAATTCTATTCTGACCTTGGTTCGTTACCGCAATTTCATTGACGGCTACCGCAGCGACGACAATGGACTCAGCTGGCATAAAGTGAATCGCATTGTGGACGAAATCGGTGGCAATCCGCCGATGCTGGTTAAGCTTCGCGATGGCCGGCTGGTTGTGACCTACGGCTACCGCAAAGCCCCCTATGGCATTCGGGCAAAGGTCTCCGACGATGCCGGCGAGCATTGGGGTGAGGAGATTATCCTTCGACAAGATGCCGCTACTTGGGACCTTGGCTACACGCGAACTGTGCAGCGTCCAGATGGCCGCATGATGACGGCCTACTACTACAACGAAGGCGCCGATAAGGAACGCTACATCGGCGCAACCATTTGGGATGTGCCTACCTCAAACTATACGGCGACGCCGCTGCTTCAAACTGAGTTGTTGTTTCCGATGGAGCATTGGCACAACCATTCTTCTTCCATCGTTGAGTTGCCTAACGGAGATTTGATGGCCACCTGGTTCCATGGTTCTGGGGAACGCACTGCCGATGACGTGGTTATCATGGGAGCCCGTAAGCCCCGCGCCACCGGCGTTTGGACGAAGCCATTTCTGTTGGCCGATTCGCCGAATTTCCCGGACACCAATCCAGTGCTCTACGTCGACAAGCGGCAGCGTTTGTGGTTGATGTGGCCGGTTATTCTGGCGCACAAATGGGAATCGGCCTTGATGAAGTACAAGGTTTCCTCCGACTACATGCAGGCCGATGGTCCACCGATTTGGAACAAGTCAGACAATCTTTTGCTAGCGCCGACGAACATGGCCAAGCGTGTGGAAGAAGTCTTGGGAAATTCAGACAATCCGCGTATCAAGAAGATGATCGATCTTGCCAAGGACGAACAGTTCAGTCGTCTGGGTTGGTTCACTCGGACGCATCCGGTGGAACTGGCCAATGGCCGAATGCTGGTTCCGCTGTATTCCGATGGATATTCGATGTCGCTAATGGGCATCAGTGACGACGGCGGGGAAACGTGGTCGGCAAGCGAGCCTATCGTGGGGCTTGGAAATATTCAGCCTGCGGTAGTGGTCAAGTCGAACGGTGATCTTGTCGCTTATATGCGCGACAACGGCCCGCCGCCTAAGCGCGTCCATATGAGTGTCTCGAAAGATCAGGGCATGACCTGGTCCGGCACAGTGGACACCGATTTCCCCAACCCTGGATCCAGCGTGGATGCCATCCAGACCAAGGAAGGGTATTGGGTGATGGTGGGCAATGATACGGAAAACGGCCGGCACTCCTTGCTGGTTCGTGTTTCAACCGACGAGGGCAAGACTTGGAAATGGAAGCGGCATTTGGAATTGGCTCCCGTAGGAGCAGGATCGTTTCACTATCCTTCAGCGATTCAAGCCGCGGATGGCACGATTCATGTGAGTTACAGCATTTTCAACAATGACCCTAAAGCTGGCGAAGAGCGCAAGTCGATTAAGCATGCGCGCTTCAATTGGCAATGGGTGCAGGGCAAGGAGTAAGGGCAGCTCAATGCCTTAGCGGTTGTACTTTGGCGTGACGCCGCGCAATCGGTCCCAGACTAGATTGCACTGGACCACAGTTTCTTCCTTGAGCGGGCCTAACGCGGCTTCTTTCAAGTTCGAGACAAGTTGTTCCTTGCTGGAAGCACCCAAGATAATTCCGGTGGCTTCGGTGTGATGCAAGAGCCAGCACAAGGATAGGCTAACCATGCTGCGCCGCGCATGAACGGCGATTCGTTTCAAGTCGGCCACCGCTGTAAAGGATTGCTGATGCCAATAGCGTTCCAGGTATTGTTGATTGCCATCGAAGCGCGTTCCTGGCAGTGGCTGTTCCTGCCGTTGCTTGCCTGTCAGCAGACCACCTGCAAGCGGGTTGTACACAAACGTGGAAATACCGTAGGATTTACACATCGGCAGGAATTCCTGTTCGAGACCGCGGGCAATCAAGTTGTACATGGGCTGGGTGATGTGAATAGGTTGATAGCCGTTTGTAGCGGCAATGGCTCGGCATTGCGCTACCTGCCATGCGGCGTAATTGGAACTTGCAACATGACGGACTTTACCTGATTTGACGAGGCTATCCATCGTCTCAAGAGATTCTTCGATAGGTACGTCGTAGTCCGGTTGGTGAAGATAGTAGATGTCTAGATAGTCGGTATTGAGGCGATGGAGCGATTCGTCAATGGCCTTATGAATGGCTTGCTTCGACAACCCGACGTCGTCGGGCCACGGACCCATTTTTCCGCGCACTTTGCTGGCGACCACGACATGACGGCGCTTGCTGCCCAGGGCCCTGCCCAACAGAATTTCCGAAGCCCCCGTATTATAGACGTTGGCCGTATCGAAGAAATTAATGCCTCCGTCGATGGCGGCTTCCACCATACGAATGGACTCGGCCTCCGAGGCTTGCTTGCCGAAGGTCATCGTGCCCAGGCAAAGTCTGGAAACTTCAATTGAAGTTCCGTTTAGCTTTACTTTTTCCATAAAAATTCTATTCTTCCAAAGGGGAACCGTTGTCAGGAAGCTGCTTCACATCTGGTTCCATCCAGATTCGGCGTGCTTCGACCGACTTTACAACATCGTACGAGTAATATTCCGGATACAGGCGGTTTCCACTGAATTCTTCTACCGCCTTGCGTACCTGTTCCAGGCGAGGCGTCTGAGCAGGAAACGATTCTAAGTAGTCGGCCAGCACCCACAACCAGAGGACTGTTAGCGTTTCATGGTATCCGCTTGTATCCGTATTCTTGCCACCACCGCGAACGTTATAAGTTTTGATGTTGCGGCGAACGGTTGAGAGCAGATCAGCCTTGGGCAGTTTTCGAATATAGCAGCAGGCCATTGTGATGTGGGCGGCATGAGTCCAATCGGAAAAGGGAATACGCGCCTGCTCAAAATCGTCTAAGAACTGATCAAGCGCTTCTTCGCTACTGGCTAAGTTCGCAGTCACCGTTATCGCTGCACCCGGCCTGAGCCCCCGCCCTTGATGAGGCCCATCACTTCCTCTGTTGAGAAGCGATTGAAGTCGCCTGGAATGGAGTGCTTCAGACATGAGGCGGCGACCGCGAATTCGAGGGCTGCTTGATCATCGGCCGAGGCGTTCAACCCGAAAATGAGTCCGCCGGCGAAACAATCTCCGCCGCCGACGCGGTCTACGATATTCGTGATGTCGTAATGTTTGCTGAGCAGGAATTGCTTGCGATTGTTAAGGCACGCTGACCAACCGTTGTGCGAAGCGCTGTGAGATTCGCGGAGCGTGACGGCGATCTTCTTCAGCTTGGGATACTGGGCCAGGACCTTATTAGTTAGCTTTTCGTATTGGGAATGATCGAGTGAGCCGGAGTGCACATCGACATCGACCTGAATGCCGAGGGCCATCTGGCAATCCTCTTCATTGGCGATTCCGACGTCGACATATTCGAACAATTGCGACATGACGTCCTTGGGTTGTTTGCCCCACTTCCAAAGGTTTTTACGATAGTTGAGATCGCAGGAGACGGTGATCTTCTTAGCTTTGGCTGCTTTGACGCTTTCCATTGCGAGTTCCGCGGCGCCTTCGCTGATGGCTGGGGTGATGCCGGTGATATGGAACCAAGTTGCGCCTTTGAAGGCCTTATCCCAATCGATGTCTCCGGGCTTGCCTTCGGCGATGGAGGAATGGGCGCGGTCGTAGAGAACTTTGGAACCGCGTTGATTGGCGCCGGGCTCGACGAAGTAGATTCCGAAGCGTCCCTTGTTTGTTCTGATAATGCCTGAAGCGTCGACGCCGAAGCGGCCCATTTCGCCGATAAAGGAATCGGTTAGGGCGTTTTTATCGGGGAGCAGGGTGACGTAGCGGGCCGGCATGCCGAAACCGGAGACGGCAACTGCGACGTTGGCTTCGCCGCCGCCGAAGGTAGCTAGAAATTGAGGGGATTGCAGGAAACGTTCAAAACCTGGGGGAGCAAGGCGAAGCATGATTTCGCCAAAGGAAACGAGAAGTTTGGGCATAAAATTCTATTGTACTGCGGGGAGCGGCTGCGGTCGAAATTCTAACGTCGCAGCTTGATGGCAATGCAAGCAATTGCGATCAGAACCCACGAGATAGGCGGAAAGACAACGAATACGAACGCGGCCTGCGGTTTGGGTTGCCTCATGGCATCCACGATGTACACGGCTAAAGACCCCAGCGACAAAATAATCATTCCACCGGCGAGCAGCTTCCGCGTGGCCGGCTGCCAATATTTTGAAACCAAGCTGGCCGCGAAGAGGACCATGAAAGGGGAGAGTACCCAGATCGCCATGATAAACATCAGCAGCTTGGAATTATTGCGGCGTCCGGCGTGGAGCATGAAGGCAAGCGATCCGGCAGCCCCAGCCATCAACCCAAGCAGGGCGGTTAGACGCAGGCGGTAGTGGGCTGTGGTTGCCATTCGGAAATCTACGGGACTGCTACCAGTTCAATGGCCATCGACGCATCCATGCCGGGGACGCTTTCAAACGTGATCATGGTGGCGGCGGGCGGATGATCTTTGTCGAAAAACTCAAAGCGAATATTGCGAATTTTTTCGATCATGCCCGCGGTAACCGGATAGAAGTTGGAGAAGGCTACGCGCTTGATGCTGCCTTGGTTTTGTTCGAGCACCTTCGCCATGCGTTGGAAGGCTAAGCGGACATCGGCATCCTGGTAGTGGAAGCCGACTTGCGCGCCGGTGAAGATGATGCGGTCTGAGGAGACGAGAGCGGCCTTTGAATAATTGGGCGACGGGCTCATTTCCTTTGGGCTGAGGTGGACTAGCGGGCCGGACGCTTTTTGGCGTAGGCGCACGATTCCTTCGCATTCGGAGAGCGCGTTGTTCATGGAGCGTTCGGCCTGCACCATTGTTACGGAGGCGGAGGGGAAGGCCGTTGTGACCATGCCGCGAAGTTCGGTGTGTTGATCGAGAGCTGAGAGCAGGCAGGTGACGCGGAGCATGTCGGCAGGTTCCGAGCCTGCGAATTTGGCGGCGGTGCGAAGGTCGTTAATTGCTTTGGTAGTGAGTTCGTTGAGCTTCGATTGCGGGTCCTTGGCGGCGCCGCCCATGCCTGATAGGAAGCCGAGCCCGTTGGGGTTCACCGATTTTTTGCCGGCAATGATGGCTTCGAATTGGATCTGCGCGCCGACCAAGGGAAGCTGGCCTATTTGAATGACGCTGAGGGCGGGGATTGGTAGCCGCTTCGCGGTGAAGGCTTCGCTGACTAGGTTGCCGACGCGTCGCAGATCGCCGGAGCCGGCGACGAGGGCTCTGAGCTTGACGACTTGGCCGGTCTTGGCTATTTTGAGCAGCTCTTTGAGGGCGTCGCGGGTTTGCGCGGAGAGGAGGCCTTTGGCGGAAAGGGGCGTGGAGCGGAATTCGAGCTTGGCAGTTTCGGTGACGACGGCGGCGGGCGGGTCTGGGAGGATTTCGTGGGTTTGGGTAATGTCCTCGGGCTTCTTTTTTCCGGCGGCTGTGAGGAGGGCGGCGGTTAGCAGGAGCGCGAGGGAGATGGGAAAGAACCGAGGCATGGAGTCACTGCGATTTTAGCAAAGGGTGGGTGGGGGTGGGGTGTGACTTTAGCGGTAAGCCTCCTTGCGGTCCAAGATGCGTTCTATGTGGAGGTAGTCTCCGTGGTCACGGAAGAAGATGCGATGATTTTGCGCCCGTAATCGAATTAGCGGCGGCGTGACACCCTTGAGTTGCTTGGTTGCGCCTTCACCCGGAGCAGGTAGCGTCCCAAAGTTTTGAGGATCTGGATTGCGATGGGCTGTTCGATGGAACGAACGTCAGCTTGAGCTTGTCCGGACCATACGATACGCTTGGCCCCGGTTTAAGGCTCGCGGCTCATTTTTTCCCAGTCGGCCATGGAGAGCCCGAACTCGGCGAGGATTTGTTCGTGTCGAATGGGGGGGGATGCTTATTCCACTCGTCGGCTCCGCGACGGCTTTGGCTTCGGAGGAGCTTAGGGTATCGATGTCCTCGTGGAGAAACACTTCGAGAAGATTGCGGACGGCGCCGAGCTTGGATGGTGGAACGAGGTCGAGAAGGGCGTGAGCATGTTGGCGGTCTTGCTGCGGGTTGGCTTCCATATGTTCTCATTCCTTCGAGAGTTCATCGTCTGCTGCTTTAGACTCATTATAAGCATGCGCAGGAGGACATAAAGGGGGGCAGAAAGCATTCTTAGTGCAACACACAATGATCGAGCATTTGGTAGACAAATTCGGCCCGGTAGGCTAGCAGTGCGCGGCGGACGGCTTCGGGCTCTCGTGCGATAACCGTTAGGAATGCCCGTAACTAGACTTGGCTACTGGAAAGAAGAAAAGCTGGGCGATCGGTGCGCATATGAGCTGCGGATAGAGCAACGAAGTCCTAGTTAGATGTTCAAATTCCGGCACTGAGAATAAGCCGTCGGCAGCGACACTTAAGAGGACTGGGGCCAGCGCAAACACGCCGAGAGCAAGACCGGCTAATACAGCGATTGATTGCGCCATTGTATAGCGATACGGTCGATCGCTGTCGAGAACATTAATTGCTAGTCCAAAAATGGAAGCCAAGAACACAGAGGTTTCCAGCATTGGCGCCCAGGCTGCAAGCAACTCGAGCAAAGGCGCCATTCCTGACCGAACGAAGAGACCGTGATGTAGCACATGAACCCAATAGTGAAGTGCCCCGACGACCGGTAAGATCGCAACAATACCGAAGAGAATTGTTAGACCCAAGACAAGCGGCAAGGATGTGATGGAACTTGCGAAGTTTAATAGGCCATCGCGCTTTGGGCCTCAAGTCTAGCTTACGGATTTCAAATTCACGAGATTTGCTTGATTTCGCTTTGATTTCGGGCGACTTGGCAGGTGGTCCTTGAGGGCCGACTGCCGACCTTGGGTCGGCCAACTTTTTGTATCTCCCCCAAACTGCCCCTCAGCTTTGGTATATATAGACAGATCTTTGCTCCGACAGTTTTGGCGGGGGTTAGAACCACACTGAAAGGATGGTATCCGGTGAGTTCCATAAAGGATAAAGAAAAACAAACTAAACCAGCGGTTTCACGCCGCGGTTTTCTGGGAGGCGCCTCCGTTGGGGGCGGCCTTCTAGCTACAAGTCTTGCCGTACAGGAAGCCGACGCGCAAGCGGCCGGTAAACTGTCTGGGCTAGGCGAAGTTGCAATCACATTGAACATCAACGGCAAACCCACGAACCTTGCCGTGGAACCGCGCGTTACGCTACTTGATGCGTTGCGGCATAAATTGGATCTGACTGGCGCAAAGCGCGTGTGCGATCGTGGCACCTGCGGCGCTTGCACGATTATGGTGAACGGCAAGACGGTTTACGGCTGCTCGGTGCTTGCAATCGACGCGGTGGGCAAGCAGATCGCAACCATCGAAAGTTTGGGTGGGCCTGGTAAGCTGCACCCCGTATCGGCGGCGTTCGTCAAACATGATGCTCAACAATGCGGCTACTGCACGCCTGGGTTCGTGATGGCGGCGAAGGCGTTCCTTGATAAGAACCCCAACCCGACCCGCGAGCAAGTACAGAAGGGCTTAAGCGGCAACATCTGCCGTTGCGGAACCTACGTCGGCATGAGAGAGGCTGTTCTGGAAGCTTCAAGGAGTATGCGCAATGCCTGAATATAGTTGGCCACCAATGAACAAGCGCGCGGTGATGGGGAAATCCTTCGACCGCCTGGATGGACCGCAGAAAGCTAGCGGTCGCGCGAAATACTCTTCCGATTTAAATAAGCCCGGACAACTGTTCGGCGTCTTTTTGCATAGCCCTCATGCTCACGCCAAAGTGAAGAGCATCGACATTTCCGCAGCTAAAGCGATGGAAGGCGTGACAGCGGTTCGCATCATTGCCGGTCCTGGAGCGGAACTGCAATGGGCTGGAGCGGAAGTGGCGATTGTCAGCGCTGTGCGCGAGGAAATTGCTAAAGACGCTATTCGCGCAATCAAAGTAGACTACGAAATTCTGCCGCACGTGGTGCAGGAGCAGGATCTGAGCAAAGTAGGTTCCCGCGCCAAGGCTGCGGGCGAACAAGTGACTGGCGACCCGGACAAGGCTTTCAAGGAAGCAGCGGCCGTGATTGATGGCCAGTACGGTTGCCCGGTAATCACGCACTGCTGTCTGGAACCGCATGGGAACGTTGTGCAGTGGACAGGCGGCACGGTTAACTTGTGGCCATCTACCCAGGCTGTTTCTTCGATCGGCGGTGATTTAGCTAAGCAGTTGGAAATTCCCGCAACCGATGTGAAGGTTCAGATGGATCACGTTGGCGGCGGCTTCGGATCGAAGTTTCCGTCGGACAGATGGGGTTCGGAAGGGGCCAAGCTTTCTAAGGAAAGCGGCGGTCGTCCGGTTAAGGTTTATCTTGATCGCTCCAATGAGTTGACCATTGGCGGCGTTCGCCCGAGCGCTTTCGCGAAGATCAAAGTTGGCGCAAATGCCGATGGCAAGATCATAGCGTGGCAATCGGAATCGTGGGCGTCGGGTGGAGTTGGCGGCGGCGGTATGCCTCCTATTCCTTACGTGATGACCAAGATCGAGAACTTCCGGTTGAATCATACGGCGGTTTCGTTGAATGCTGGTCCGGCGCGTGCATGGCGCGCTCCGAATCATCCGCAGGCGAGCTTCCTGACTTGCTCGGCGCTGGAGGATTTGGCGGCGAAGCTGAATATGGATCCATGGGATCTGTTTCACAAGAACGTGGAGATGTCGGCGCGTCCTGAGGTTTACCGCAAGCAGTTGGTTAAGGCCGCGGAACTGATGGACTGGAAGAAAAAGTGGCATCCCCGCGGTGCTGAAACCGGCAATATTCGTCGTGGTGTTGGTTTGGGAATGGCGACTTGGGGCGGTGCTGGGCATGCTTCGAAGTGCAAAGTCTCGATCAATGCCGACGGTACTATTGAAGTGGAAATTGGGAGCCAGGATATCGGCACCGGTACCCGCACTTGTATCACGCAGGTAGCGGCGGAAACGTTTGGCTTGCCGATGAGTGCGGTGCGAGTGAAGCTGGGCGACAATGCTTTCCCGGCCTCCGGACCTTCGGGCGGCTCGACCACGATTGGCGGCGTTAGTTCCTCCACCCGTAAAGCGGCTGTGAATGCTTTGGAGAAGTTGTTTGAACGCGTCTCACCAGGGCTTGGGGTTCCGGCGGATCAATTGGAAGCTGTGGACAACAAGATCCAGCAGAAGGGGAATCCCGCCAAGGGGCTTACCTGGAAGCAGGCTTGCCAGAAGCTGGGTGTGGACCGCATCTCGGAAATGGGCGAGAACGTTCCGGCGCAAGCGGCCAAGGAAGGGTTGAACACTTTGGGTGCGGCTGGTATCCAGATGGCTGAAGTGGAAGTGGACGTGGAAACCGGCATCGTGAGAATGCGGAAGATGGTGGCCGTGCAGGATTGCGGATTGGTAGTGAATCCGAAGACTGCGGCAAGTCAGGTTTACGGCGCATGCATCATGAGCATCTGCTCTGGATTGATGGAAGAACGGGTGATGGATCGCGTTACTGGCCATGTGTTGAACGACGATATGGAGTTCTACAAGCTGGCTGGAATGGGCGACATCGGGGAAATTGTGGTGCACATGGATATTACGCCGGAGAACGACAAGCGGGGCATTATCGGCTTGGGCGAACCTTGCGCAATTGGTGGCTTGGCGGCAATCGCCAATGCGGCGGCCAACGCTTTGGGTGTCAGGGTTCCCATGGTTCCCTTAACGCCTGATCGTGTTCTGGCGGCCTTATCATCTGACAGGAGGAACGCATAACATGCAGAACTTCGAATACGCGAATCCTACAACGCTGAACGACGCGTTGGGCCTTTTGGGCTCGGCGTGGGGTGAGGCCGATGTTTTGGCGGGCGGCACCGATCTCCTTAGTTTGATGAAAGAGTACATCCACTCGCCTAAGCGGGTGGTGAACATCAAGAACATCAAAGAGCTGGGCGGCATTTCCAAAGTGGGAAGCGGTCTGCGCATCGGCGCAACGGTCACTTTGGACGAGCTTTCGTCGAACGCGATGGTGAAGCAGATGTACCCGTCCCTGGCACAGGCGGCGATGGAAGTTTCCAGTCCTCAACTGCGGAATATGGGTACGGTGGGCGGCGATTTATGCCAGCGCCCACGGTGTTGGTATTTCCGAGGTGGATCGGGATTGTTGGGTCAGGATGAAAGCGGCAAAAGCTTGGTTGCCACTGGCGAGAATAAATACCACGCTATTTTCGGAAGTGGTCCGGCTTGGTTCGTCAGCGCATCCAGCTTCGGTCCGGCGCTGATCGCGCTTGGCGCCAAAGTTACGCTGCAATCGGCAAGCGGAAAGCGAGAGATTCCGGTGAGCGAATTCTTTGTTTCTCCGAAGTCAAATGGGGAGCGGGAGATTGCTTTGAAGCCGAATGAAATTCTGACGCAGATTGTCATTCCGGCGGCTGGGAAGAATGCTAATTACGAAGTCCGTCACAGAGAAGCGGTGGATTGGCCTTTGACGGCTGCCGCTGTGAATCTGACGATGGCGGGCAATGTAGTGAAATCGGCGACGGTTGTGATGGGTCATGTGGCGGCGACGCCGTGGCGCGCATCGCAGGCGGAACAGATGCTGACGGGTAAGACGATCAATGTTGAACTGGCCGATAAGGCCGGTGAGGCGGCGGTTGCTAATGCCACGCCGTTGTCGGGCAATAGCTACAAGGTCCAGTTGGCCAAAGTAGCCGTGAAGCGGGCGATTCTGAGGGCTGCTGGTATAGCGATTTAGTTCTAAGTAGAGCACCGCTCCCTTACGGTCACGGCTCGCAGGGGGGCGGTTTTGCGAGGTGAGATATGTCGGTCTTTAATCGGGAGCAAGCGGGGGTGACGGTCATCGATGATGATCGTTGCGACCACATCCGATGGAAAGGGATGTACATTCCGGCCGAGTGGGATCCTGATGTTCCGCATGGTAACGACCGGCTGTTTTGGTGCCACAAGACGCAGAATTGTTTAGGGCCCGATAGCAAGGTTGTGGATGAGTATGAGTGCAATGAAACCAGGAAGTGTTACCACGCTCTGTAGGTTGTTGCATAAAAAATGAGGCCCAGTCCGGCAATGCGGACTGGGCCTTTTTTCATCCGGAAATTATTCGCCCTTGAGCAGCAAGCTTACGGTCTCGCCAGCGATTAGATCGTTTTTCACGAGACTCATGATGCATTTGTCGCCCCAAACCACGTTGTTCGCGATGGGTGTGGCGTTGCCCCAGACTACGCTGTCGCCCCAAACGACATTCGTACCGGCGACAACATTGGCTCCCCAGACCACGTTGTACGGAGTTGTCGAGTCTCCCCAAACTACGTTTGACCCGCTCACGAGCGTGACTTTCTTCGTGGTTGAGTTGTACACCGCTGCCGGGGACTGGGATGAAGATGTTCCAGCATAAGATCCTTTGACCGCGGCATCAATGTCGAGGTATCCGGCTCCGACGGTAAAAATATCGTTTTTCACGGTGAACTTCGCGGCTGTGGCCGGATCGGTTACGGTGGAAGACGCCGCGAATCCGCGCCACGCCGTCTTCATCATCAGGTACTTGACTTGATCCGGAGTATACGAAGGGTTGCTGTCGATCATCAGCAAGGCCGCCCCGGCGGCGAATGGAGCCGCCATGCTGGTGCCACTCAATTGCATATAGCTGTTGGCAGGATCCACAACATTTGCTGGATTATTTGCTTTGAGCTTACCTGACGCCAGGGCAACAATCTTATTGCCAGGAGCCAGGATGTCCGGCTTTACGATATGGTCCACCGCGCTGGGACCCTTCGAGCTGTAGGACGCCGGCATGTCATCGCTACGAGTGAAGGTTCCAAAGGTATTGGCGGCTCCCACCGTAATTGCATAAGGATCGTTACCAGGAGAAGTGATGGTTCCATATCCGCCGGTGACACTGTAGCCCAAGCGGCCTTCATTTCCCGCCGCCACCACCACTACGACCCCTGCTTTCCAAGCGGCTTCAACTGCTTGGCATAGCGGATCAGACTTGTAACTTTCAAACACCGGACGTCCGAGGGAAAGATTCACGACTCGAATGTTCAGATTCGCCGCTGGATCTTTCCTGTTGGCGACTATCCACTGAAGGGCGGCAATCACGTAGCTGTCTTTGCCTGCTCCGTTGTCGTCCAGCACTCTTAAATTTACAATGTCGGCGAAGGGAGCAATTCCTCTGTATTTGGCCGCATTTACATCCGATCCCTCGCCGTCGCCAGCGATGATGGAGGCGACATGTGTACCGTGCCCATAACCATCGGCTGTGCTGGTGACCCCGGTAATGAACGACTTCTGGTAGACAAGCCGGGAAGATGTTCCGTTAACAAATGCCTCATTGGAATTGATGCCGCTATCAATGATTGCGATCCTGACTCCGTCTCCATCGTAACCTGTGGTGCTCCACTGCACGTCGGCCTGTGTAGCGCCTCTTCCCTTGTCGAGCGTCGGTGTAATGTCACGGTCGGGCGTGATATATTCGATTTCCCCATTTGCCGCCAAGCTTGCGATCTCCGCGGCCGGAACGCGAATCGCAGCGCTTCGAATCAACGAGAGATCGTGCCGCAGTCTGACGTTGCGCGAAGTCACAGAATGGGTTCCAACGCCTCTCGACGTGGCGCCTTCTTTGAAGCGGATGATCAAATCGAGATCCCCTTCAGTTCCTGATTCAATCGCGCTGGCAAGATCCGGGGAGAGCTTTGAGGTCACCACGCTGCCCAAGCGCTGCCCGTGCAGCCCCGTCGCCACAACTAGGATACTCACGATTGTCCAGATTGTTCTTTTCATGAACTCCTAATAGGCAATTGGGTTGCCATCTGTAAGTGGTTGAAAACAAGTCAGACGTCTCTGAATTGCATTGGACATTTTGTCCCGAAGGCCAAATTGGCGCTTCTGACTGGGCGATATTGTTATGACAGGGCGACCCATTGCTTCCGTTTTCGCAAGGTTGTAATATAAAGACTGGGCAGGAGATCCCGGTATGAAACAATTCCTTACTATCTTTTTATCCGCTTCCGTCTTGATGGGCGCCGGCTTGCCGTCGAACCAAATCCGTGGCGCTTATGTAGAGGCACGCACTGCCGACGTCTTCACTGGGCCTTGTTTCGCTAACTCTGAAGTGGAACTTGTAGGCGACTTAGCGGTGTTTGGCTGGAAGATCGACAAGGGCAGCTTTGATGGTGTTGACCTCACCGGCCTCGGCATTGTTGCCGCGGTAAAAGCTTCCGGAACCTTGGGCGATGTTCATCACAATGCTTATCCGGTTCGTTCGGTGCTGATTGTTGACGAAAAGGCTAATGTGGAACAGCGTCAGGCCTTGCAGAACTTCGCCAAGAGAATGTCGAAGGACTTGCTGCACAATGTTGTGCGCGTGGAATATGCGCCTGTCAGCCTGACTTTCGCCAACGAAGATGTTCACAGTTCCAAGGCGATTTTGAAGGCAGGCAAGTTCGCGGCCATTGAGACCCGTCCGATCATCGACGGCGATCATCTTTGTTCGAACGAGTTGGTTTGGTATCAGCCGTTGACGGATGTGAAGCATGCCATGCCAGCCTACGCATTGGCTCACAACTATACGGGGAACGCGCTGGGCACCACCTGGTCCAGCCCGGAAAAGCGTAGCGCTTTTGTCGGAACGTTCCAGTACAACGACTAAGCAGGTTTCTGATCGAACACGGCCCGCATGAGCTTAAGGCAAGAGCATGCGGGCCTTCTTATTTTCGAATCCAAGCGAAGCATCCCACGCGGTGGAGGGAACGGATCGAGGCCGTAGCTCAAGTATTCCAGGTCGGAGATGATTAGGATATTTTCTGCTCGAGATTTCGTCAATAATTCCAAATGTTGCTCGACTAACCAACGCACCCCGTTGGAAAAAGCACGCAACCATTGCGGCTCCCTCGTTTGAACAAAAGTCTTTCCAAATCGGGCGAGAAGTATTACCTCAAGAATATCTTGCCACACGACGGGAATTTGGCCCAAAAGGTTCAGGGAAACCACGCCGTCAGCCTGCACTGGGAAATAGGCTGCTTCGGGACGGGGAAGTGCTTCAATTGTTTTCAGGAACGTCTCCCAGCTTCCCGTGGTGGCTTCAATGGTTTTGGTCCAGAGTTTCAACACGCCGCTTAGATCGGCTAGATCCCACCTGACTGGTGCGGTGATGGAGCGCCAACTGGGGACGGAAAGCGGGTCGGCGTCAATCAGCCAAAGCCGTTTGAAAGATTGACTGAGGGGATCAACTGCCACATCGAGCAACCGGCCTGCGCCGAGAATCGCGACCTCTTGACCGCTACACCCGGAAGCCCATCGCTGCTGGGCGTTCTTCGAAGATTTCAGGTGCGGGTTCCAGTAGGCGGCATGCGTGCGGCGCGCCTGGCGATTCCCCTTCCAGTGGAGAGTAAATGGCGATTCACCCGGCTGGGCAGTTGGAATAACGCGTTTAGATATCGCCGCAACAGTAATTATTCTACTGTTGCTCGGCCAAGGTCCGCTTCACATTCACTCTTGCCAAAATCATAAACACACCGGCGGCAGTCAAGAGTACCGTAGTCGATTCAGGCGCCTGAGCACCGAGCAGCGTCTGAGCGGGGGCGCCCGTGCCTTGATCGAAGTTCTGGTAAATTGAAAAGCCGGTTGTAGCCGAGTGGCCAAGACTGTCGGCGAGGTAGCCGTTGGCGAGGTCTATTTGAACCTGTGTCAAGCCGGTAATGCTGGAAGGTCCCCACTGGACGAGTCCTGTTGTAAAGCCATCTCCATTGTCGTGAACGATGTCCCAGATGGCTAATTGCATGGCCAATCCGGAATCGGTTGAATTCACCGTTCAAAACCGATTCAAATAGAGCCAAGCAGTCCGGTCTTCATTTCTGGCGACGTTTGGCCCGGTGGGAATCGAATTGTAAGCAGCGTAACCGATATCCGTGAACAGATCAACGCAAAATAGCGGGGAAACACTGACTCCATTGTAGGTTCCGTAGAGCACGCCGGCGAATCCAGCAAAAGGTGTGCCGTTCTCGTTTACAGTGACGTTTGCTCCGCGGGAATTATCGACGCCCGTTAAAGTAAAAACGCCAGCATGAAGCGAAATTGCAAACAGCGCGGAGAAAACGAAGAGTTTCATTACAGATCCATCATCCAGTTTTCAAGAAAGGGAATACATGGTACGGACGACACAAATACTCTAAGGCGTGTTTCTTAGCACCAATGCCGGAGAGCGGACGGATAGAATCAATAGATGTCTTTTCGTTTGGGATTTCACGCCTCGTCTGCCGGCACGCTGGAGAAAACAGCGGAGTTTGTTGCCGGTCTTGGCGGTAACACCTTCCAGATCTTTTCGTCCAGCCCGAGGATGTGGCATGCCCCGCCGCCCGATCGCACGCAGGCGCTATTGCTCGAACGGGCGCGCACCAAGCTGGATCTGTTTCCACTGGTGATTCACGCCAACTACCTGATCAATCTTTGTTCGGCCGATTCCGGCATCCGGGCGAAATCGATCTCGGCCTTTCGCGGCGAAATTGAGCGAGCCCTAGTGATCGGGGCCGAATATCTGGTGGTGCACCCTGGAAGTTCCAAGGACTTGGCGATTGAAGATGCAATCAAATTGGGCGTTGAAGGTCTGATAGAAGCGGCGAAGGATAAAGCATCAAACCGCTTAAAGATTCTGCTGGAGAACACAGCAGGGCAAGGCGCCGCGGTGGGATGCAAGCTGGAAGAACTTGCTGCGTTGAAGCAAGGCAGTCAGGATAACGTGGCAATCCCAATTGGCTACTGCCTGGACACGTGCCATTTGTTCGCAGCTGGGTTTCCCATTCATGAGGCCGATGGTTTGGCCGCAACCTTGGCCCACGTCGAGCAGTTACTGGGATTGGAGAACGTGCCTGTGATTCATACCAACGATTCAAAACCCGCCTTCGGTTCGCGCGTAGACAGGCACGATAACATCGGAAAGGGGCAAATTACTATCGAGGCATTTGACCGTATTATCAACGAGCCTCGTTTGCGGGATAAGGCCTTTATTCTGGAGACGCCTTCCGAAGACGGTGGTCATGCGCGCGATATGGCGGCATTAAGGAACTTAAGACGTCCGGGTTAAGATAGAAGAAGCGCCTTTGCTTCCGCCAAGGTCCTCTCTCAAAGACATCATGCCCGAAAAAATTTACGAACATAATGCAATTGAATTGAAGTGGAGCGAACGCTGGGCTGCAGATCCAAAGCTATTCGCGCCAGAGGAAAATTCCAGTAAGCCGAAATATTACGTACTGGAGATGCTTCCTTATCCAAGCGGCACGCTTCACATCGGGCACATTCGTAACTACGCAATCGGCGATGCGCTGGCGCGGTATAAATGGATGCGCGGTTTCAACGTACTTCATCCAATGGGTTGGGATGCCTTTGGGCTTCCGGCTGAAAATGCGGCGATCAAGAATAATCGACAGCCGGGCGAGTGGACCAACTACAACATTGAGCACATGAAGCGCCAGCATCGGCGCATGGGCTTCAGCTACGATTGGGATCGCGAGATTTCCACCTGTCAGCCCGAATACTACCGCTGGAATCAGTGGATGTTTCTGCGTATGTACGAAAAGGGCCTGGCATACCGCAAGAACGCTCGTGTGAATTGGTGCACGCTCTGCGCCACGGTGCTTGCCAACGAACAGGTAGTAAATGGCTGTTGCTGGCGGCACGAAGATACTCCGGTTGAACAGAAAGAGCTTGTGCAGTGGTTCTTGAAGATCACCGCGTATGCCCAGGAACTGCTGGACGCCATGCAGAAACTGGAAGGGGGCTGGCCCGATCGCGTTTTGGCCATGCAGCGCAATTGGATAGGGCGCAGTGAAGGCACGGAAGTCGATTTCACGCTGGAAGGGACCGCTGAGAAGATCCGCGTTTTCACCACCAGGGTGGATACCATTTACGGGGCGACGTGCGTGATTCTTGCCCCAGAACATCCCTTGACGGCCCAGTTGGTTAAAGGTGAAGAATACGGCAAGGTTAAGGCGATGATCGACTACCTGGCCACGAAGGGACCAGGGGACGTCTCAAAGGAAGGTTTGTTTACAGGGGCATATGCGGTTAATCCCTACAACCAACAGCGCGTGCCTATCTGGATCGGAAACTTCGTATTGATGGGTTACGGGACGGGCGCGATCATGGCGGTGCCCGCTCACGATGAACGGGATTTTGAATTCTGCACTACCTACGGCATTCCCATCATTCCGGTGGTTAGGCCTGTTGACGGCGCACTACCGGCGAAAGTAGAAGCGGCATTTGGCGACTACGGAATCGTTGAAAATTCTGGAGCTTGGACTGGCCTTTCAAGCGCTGATGCGCGCAAACAGATGTCGGATCTGGCGAAGAAAGAAGGCTTCGGCGAATCCTCAATCACGTTCCGCATCAAAGACTGGGGAATTTCCCGTCAGCGCTATTGGGGCACTCCCATTCCGTTTATTCACTGCAAGCAATGCGGCGTTGTTCCTGTTCCTGACGATCAGTTGCCAGTGGTGTTGCCGGACAATGTTCAGTTCACCGGCAAAGGCAAATCGCCACTAGCGATGGTGCCCGAATTTGTCAACGTGAAGTGCCCCACCTGTGGAGCGGCCGCCGAACGCGAGACGGACACGATGGATACGTTCGTCGATTCCTCCTGGTATTTCTACCGCTACTGTGACAACAAGAACAGCACGGCTCCGTTCGACAAGAAGAAGATTGACTATTGGTTCCCTATTGACCAATACATTGGCGGCGTGGAGCACGCGATTCTCCACCTGATTTACTCGCGCTTCTGGACGAAGGTAATGCGCGACCTGGGTCTAATCTCGAACGATGAGCCGACCGCGCGGTTGTTCACGCAGGGCATGGTCATCAAAGACGGGGCCAAGATGTCGAAAAATAAAGGCAACGTCATCAGCGCGGACACTCTGGTGGAACAATATGGAGCCGACACTGGCCGCCTGTTTGAGCTATTCGCCGCACCCCCGGAACGCGACTTGGATTTTACCGATGCAGGGGCCAAGGGTGCTTACCGCTTCATTGATCGGGTTTACCGTTTCGTAACCCGCAATGCTGACCGGATGCACTCGCCCGGTGAGCCGACTGAGGCGGATCGTAAAGTCTTGCGCAAGCTGCATCAGGTGATTGAAAAGATTTCGGTTGATTTTGAATCCCGTTGGCACTTTAACACTTCCATCGCCGCATTCATGGAACTGATCAACGAGCTCTACGCTCATGAGGCGAACCTCAGCGGCCCGGTGGTGAAGGATGTGCTGGAACGAATCATCCTTTTGCTGGCTCCCTTTGCTCCGTACATTTGCGAGGAGATGTGGGCGGAAATCGGCCGCGAAGGTCCGGTATTAAAGCAAGCCTGGCCAACGTTTGATCCAGAACTGGCGAAGGAAGACGGCGCAGAGGTAATTCTTCAAGTGAACGGGAAGGTTCGCAGCCGGCTGGCCGTCGCATTTGGCACGACCAAGGAAGAACTGGAAAAGATGGCCATGGCCAACGAGAAGGTCCAATCGTTCATGGCCGGCAAGCCGGTTGTGAAGGTGATCGTGGTGCTCGATAAGCTAGTTAACGTGGTCGTCAAGGGATGAGTGTCAAGGGATAATTCCTAGAAACTCCTCCCTGAATCCCTGGTCGGATCTCTGGATTAAAGAAGTGCTTCTTATCCGCCGATCTAGGGATTATGCTAGAAAGCTATCTAGGCCGCCGCCTTCGCTTGCTCAAAGAGTCCCAAAACTCCGATGGGGGATGGGGATACTTTCCTGGAAAGCGCTCGTGGTTGGAACCAACGGCCTACGCTCTTTTGGCGCAGCATCAAGACGCCGGAACCGCGACCTGGGACAAGGGTTGGAATCTGATGCGCCAGTGGCAACGGGAAGATGGCGCCTGGCGGCCGACTTCATGTGTCGAAGATGCCCACTGGACGACGGCCTTAGCCATAACCCTCCACTGCGTGCGTGGCGTTTACGACGGCCACTTTCGCAATGGCGTGGATTGGCTCCTTGATTCAGCTGGGGCTGAAGGCAAGCTGCTTGACCGGATGATCTCTTATGTCACAAAGATATCACCCACCGGGCACGACCTTCGATATCGAGGTTGGCCTTGGCGTCCAGGCACGGCCAGTTGGATCGAACCCACGGCTCACTCTTTGGTTGCTCTTAAGAAGGCGGCTCCGCAGATTCCCGGCGCATTAGTTAAGCGGCGGATCATTCTTGGCGAAGGAATGATTCTGCGCCGCCGTTGTACTGACGGCGGATGGAACTACGGGAGTAAAGAAGCCTTGGGCGTGCAGCTTCCTTCTTACCCCGAAACTACGGCCTTAGCGTTACTTGGCCTGCAGGGTAATCGGGATGCGGAGTTAGGCCCCGCACTGGCCAGGGCGAAGCGGCTTTATGACGACGGGCAATCTCCACTTGGTAGTGCTCTGCTAAAAGTCAGCCTGCGTACCTATGGGTTGAATCTGGGAACAGAATCGCCCAAAGATCCAGGCCGGGATTTACTGGTCGCCGGTATCGAAGCTATTGGTTGTTCAGAAGGTAGTTTTTCGCTGCTAAGGCCCGCGGCTTAGAGCAATGGCGGATTTTCCTATGACATCCAATTCGTCCAGACGGGAATTTTGGGGTTTAGCCGCGACCGGGATCGCGGCTGCCGGGTGTACCTTCGTGAAAAAAGCGGAACTTCCAAAACAAGGCAAATCGGTAGTGGCGGTGGTCAAAGCCGCTTCCTACAGTGAGGATCTAACTCAAAAAATTCTACAAGGGATTCGCGAATGCGGATTGGATGTAAAAGGTAAGACCGTCCTGCTTAAGCCGAACTTGGTGGAGTTTGACAAGGACACGGCCATCAATACGGAAGTGGCGGTGGTTGCCGCGGCATGGGGTGCGTTTCAAAGCTTGGGCGCTACGGTGTTGATCGGGGAAGGTCCAGGGCATCGGCGCGACGCGTTCGGCATTGCCGAAGAGGCGGGCTACCGAGGGTTGTCGAAATTTGAGGCGAGCTTCGTGGATTTGAATCGTGATGACGTGACAAGCGTGGCGAAATTCGCGGAACACAAAGAAATTTACCTTCCCAACACGGCGCTTGGAGCTGACTTGGTTGTGTCCCTGGCCAAGATGAAGACCCATCATTGGGCTGGGGCAACACTCTCCATGAAGAATTTCTTCGGCCTGGTTCCTGGATCGGTTTATGGCTGGCCTAAGAACTTTCTTCACCATACCGGCATTCCAGTGTCGATCATTGAGCTCAACCGCATCTTCCGGAAGACCTTCGCCATTGTTGACGGCATCGTGGGCATGGAAGGCAACGGGCCTATTCAAGGGACACCCAAAAAGGCTGGCGTGTTGGTGATGGGGACCGACAATATTGCGGTGGACGCCACGTGTTGCCGAATCATGGGGATCGATCCGCTTAAGGTGGAGTACATCCTGGGTGCTAAATCGTTGGGGATTGCCGAGGAATCGCGCATTGAACAGCGCGGTGAGACCATAGCCAGCGTTCAGACTAATTTTGAACTGATCAAGGAATTTGCCCACCTACGCATATGAGCACTGAATCGACAGTCAAGAGCTTAGAAGCATTACAGCGGAATTTGGGCGAATCCATTTCGCCATCGGCGGGCGAACCTTCGGTGGTGATCATCGGCGCGGGACCAGCGGGCTTGAGTGCGGCCTACGAGCTTTCAAAGAACGGGATCAAGACTGTTGTTCTTGAGAAGGACGACGTGGTTGGCGGCATTTCACGCACGGCCGAATATAAGGGTTATCTGTTCGACATCGGTGGGCATCGCTTTTTCACGAAGGTTGGTGTGGTGGAAAAGATGTGGCAGGAAGTGCTTGGAGGCGATTTTCTTTCCAGGCCCCGGATGAGCCGGATCTTCTATAAACGCAAATTCTTCGCCTATCCTCTGGAAGCCAAGAACGCGCTGTTCGGTTTGGGCATCTTTGAGGCGGTGCGTTGCGGACTCTCCTATTTGTGGGCGCAGATATTCCCAACAAAGCCCGAAGACAACTTTCAGGCTTGGGTTTCCAACCGTTTCGGCAAACGGCTGTTTAGCATCTTCTTTGAGTCCTACACTGAAAAGGTGTGGGGCATTCCGTGTAAAAATATCAAGGCCGAATGGGCTGCGCAACGGATCAAGGGGCTCTCCTTGTTCAGCGCCGTATGGAACGCTATAAAGCCCCAGTCGAACTCAGATAAATCGCAAGTAATCAAAACGCTGATTCACGAATTCCAGTATCCTCGCAAGGGGCCGGGGATGATGTGGCAAAAGACGCGTGATTTGATTCTGGAGCAAGGGCACAAAGTGGTGATGGAAGCGCCTGTCGAGAAGATCCATTGGGAGCCAGGGCGCGTGACTTCGGTGGATGCCGGGGGCAAACGCTACGATGGCGAATATTTTGTAAGCAGCATGCCGATCAAGGAACTGATCGAAAAATTGGATCCGCCACCGTCGGCGGAACTTCGCAGCGCCGCGAACGATTTCCACTATCGCGATTTTTTGACCGTCGCGTTGATCATCAAAGGCGACAACGTTTTCCCAGACAACTGGATCTACATTCACGAGCCTGGCGTGAAGGTTGGCCGCATTCAAAACTACAAGAGTTGGAGTCCGGAGATGGTCCCCGATCCGGCCAATGGCTGCATCGGCCTTGAGTATTTCTGCTTCGAAGGGGATGGCTTGTGGACGACGCCCGATCACGAACTGGTGGAACTAGCAAAGCGAGAAGTTGGACATTTGGGTCTGGTGAATCCGGACGACGTGATTGACGGCACTGTAGTTCGCATGCCGAAAGCCTATCCGGTTTATGACGATAGCTACCAGCGCGGCATTGATGCTATTAGAGCCTTCCTGAAGACTGTGCCAAACCTGCAATTGGCCGGCCGCAACGGCATGCATCGCTACAACAATCAGGATCATTCCATGCTTACCGCGATGCTTGCGGCACGGAACATTGTTGCCGCGAAGACCGGCATCGGTCCTTTTTATGACCTGTGGCGTGTGAATGTGGATGAAGAATACCACGAGGCTGGCGAGGTTGGAATGGAGGACGAATTGAAGAAGATGGAATCCACACAGCCCCTGGTTCCCCAATCGATCCGCTAGCTACAACACTGTTCACTTAGGTTCCTAGCGTGACTAGTGCTGCTTCCAAACGGACATTTCGACTAGCCCCCGATGGAATCGGGGGATGGTTCCTCGTCCCAACAGCGGACAGGGTTCGGAAGAATCCCGCGATTCCCGTTGTGGGCAAGTCGTGGGCTAGTCGCTGCCGCTAGCAGTTCATGCCGCTGCAATGAATTTGATTTAGGCTTAAAAGATAAATGCGCTTTCTTTCAAGTCTTTTTCTTTTCTGGACCCTTACCCAAGTAGCCGGTGGCCAACCCGCGAGCGTCATTGTAATTGGCGTCGACGGCCTTGGTGGATCAGCCGTTCGCGATGCAGCAACGCCACGCATTCACGAATTGATGGCCCGCGGTTCCTGGACACTGAAAGCACGGGCGGTAATTCCCACCGTATCAAGCCCCAACTGGGCGTCGATGATCATGGGCGCAACTCCGGCGCATCACGGAATTACGTCGAACGAGTGGATGCCGGATAAGTTCGACCTCAGCCCAGTGTGTAAGGGACCGTCCGGACTGTTTCCCACCGTCTTCGCCCAATTGCGGGAAGGGAAGCCAAAGTTGCGCATCGGAATCATCCACGACTGGCAGGGATACGGAAGGTTGGTTGAGCCACAGGCGCCGAATCTGTTGGAGCATGTGAAGGGCTCGACGGCGGCGACGGACCGCGCCATTTCCTGGTGGCGGGAAACGAAGCCGGATCTACTGTTTCTGCATCTCGATGACGTGGACCATGCCGGGCATGAAAAGGGTTGGTGGACACTGGATTATTATGCCGCGGTTACGAAGATCGACGGATTGATTGGGGGAGTGATGGATGCGGTGAAGGCGGCGGGTCTTGAAGCAACAACCGTTATTCTAGTCACAGCCGACCACGGCGGACAGGGGAAATCTCACGGTGGCCTCTCAAGCGCCCACGTGGAAATTCCCTGGATCATGGCTGGCCCGGGAGTGCCCAAGGGAAGGGAACTGGAACGACCCGTGGACACATTCGATACCGCGCCAACCCTGGCAAAACTCTTCGGCGTTAAGCCGCACGCCTGCTGGATTGGTAAACCGGCGATCTGAAAAATCCTATTTCAAGTTGCGATCAAAGAACGCAGTCATCGCCTCAAGCATATGCTTTCGCGCGGGTCCCGAAACACCGTGCGCCTTTTGCGGATAAATCATCGTCTCAAATGGCTTGTTCGCCTGTTGGAGCGCGTCCAACATTTGCATTGAATTCTGGAACAGCACGTTGTCGTCTTCAATGTTATGCACAATCATGAGCTTCGCTCGCAAATTCTCCGCTTGGTTCAGAGGCGAGCTGTACTTGTAGCCCGCCGGATTTTCTTGCGGCGTATCCATGTAGCGCTCGGTGTAGATTGTGTCGTAGTGCCGCCAGTCGGTTACTGGCGCCCCGGCCACGCCTGCCTTAAACAGTTTCGGCGCGTTGAATAGGGAATAGAGCGTCATGAATCCGCCGTAGCTCCAGCCGTAAACGCCCATGCGATCCTTATCGACGAACCCCATCGAAACCAAATGATCGACGCCAGCCCGTTGATCCGTCAATTCCTGTTCGCCGAGCCTACGGAACACTCGCGATTCCCATTTGTGCCCACGCCCTGAAGACCCATGATTATCCAACTGCCAGATGACATAGCCTCTGTGCGCCAGCGCCTGTTCCCAACTTAACCCGCTAAAAGAATTGCGGATGGTCTGAACTCCGGGGCCGCCGTAAACGACCACGATCGCCGGATATTTCTTCGATGGATCAAAATTGACGGGCTTGATCATCCGCGCATACATGATGTCGCCCAAACTGCTTTTCACTTCCACAATTTCTGTTCTCAGAATATTGTATTCCGTCAGCACTTTACGATCGGCCTCGTGCCAAACCGCGAGTTCTTTGCCCCCTCCGTCATGCAACGTGCGGCGCGATGGTTGCATGAAGTTGGAGTGAGTGTCCATATAGAACGCGCCGTTGGGGTTCATGGAAACTGCGTGGGTACCGGCCACTTTGGTCAGTTGCAAGGGGGCGCCTCCGTCCAAACTAACGCGATACAAATGACGTTCCAACGGGCTAACGGCGCTGGAAACGAAATACAAATTCCGCCCAGCCTCATCCACTGCCGTGACGTCGGTTACTTCCCAATCGCCGCTAGTCAGCTGCGTGCGTAATTCGCCATTCATGGAATAGAGGTACAGATGCGTGAAACCGCTACGCTCGCTGCTCCAAACGAATTGTCCGGACCTAGGAAGGAACCGCAGCAAGGAGCGAACGTTCACCCATGCCCAATCTCTTTCTTCAAGCACTTGGTGAAAGTTCCCAGATTTTGCGTCCACCGCCAGCAACTGAAGCATGTTCTGGTTGCGGGTAAGTTTCTGGGCGAAGATTTCCTTGCTATCCGGCGTCCAGTCCACCCGTGCGAGAAGCATGTTCTTCATCTCACCTAAATTCATCCATTTGGTTTCGCCGCCGGTAGCGCTGATCACTCCCAGTTTCACATCGGCATTTGGGGACCCGGCTTTGGGATAGCGTTCCGGTTCATAAACAGCCCGATTAGCCGACACAAAATCCACGTGAGGATGCAGCATTTGTTTGCTGACGTCGAATTGCATGTAGGCGACCGCGCTTGAATCCGGAGCCCACCAGAATGCCCGACCCAAATTTAGTTCTTCAGGGTAAACCCAATCCAGTCGCCCGTTGCGCAGCAAATCGGAGCCGCCGGTGGTAAGGCGCGTCTCTTTCTTGCTGGAGATTTCGATGGCATACAAATCGTTATCGCGGCGAAAGGCCACAAGTTTTCCATCCGGCGAAAGACGAGCATCTCGCTCCTCAATCGGAGTGGCCGTCAACTGCACCCAAGCCTGATCCCAAATGAATAAATCACCTCCAGAGGCATAGAGAAAGCGCTTCCCATCAGGAGCCCACTGCATTTCTGCTTCACGCACCCGCCGGTTTTCCCAATCGAATTGCTTCTTTTCCGGTGCCTCCACCACTAGCTCTTCGAGTGCTTCCAAATTGGCCAGTTCGCTGCGCTTTCCCGTGGCTGCCTCGTACAGCATCAAACCCTTGCCTTCAGTGTAGGCAAAGCTTTTCCCATCGGGCGTCCAGACGATTGTTCCGCCACCGCCCGAGTCGCCGCGTCCTCGTCCACCTGATACGGCATCGAGAGTAACAGGTTTCAGGGACTGCGACCATCCCAAGGATAGAGAGCAGAATAGCAAAGCAATTAATCGAGTGTTCATGGCTATTGTTGATGATAGCAACCGTATGGCTACTGTCCTCCCGGCGGTCGTAGACTTTGCGATTTGTACGGATAGCGGCGATCCCAATCCAGCCAATCCATGGTTAATCCCAGGCCCGGTTTATCGCTCAACGTGACGTGCCCGTTCTTCACCTGTGGGAACGTTCCTTTAGTCAGACCCGCGAACGTCCGCGCCATACCTTGGTCCCATTCCTGCATCAGAAAATTGCGAACGCCGGCCATGGAATGAAGCGATGCCACGTGGGCCACCGGTCCGTAATACATATGGGGAGACATCTCCGCACCGTACAATTCTCCCAGCGCGGCGATCTTCCGGATCTCCGTGATACCGCCGCAGTGGATTACGTCGGGTTGAAGGATGCGCGCACCCTTGGCATCCAACAACTGCTTAAATTCGTAGCGTGAAATAAGGCCCTCGCCACCGGCCAACGCCACCGGACTGTGCGCGGCAATTTCGCCCAAGGCCTGGGGCGTCTCGCGCAAGGTTGGTTCTTCGATAAACATCGGACGGAATGGGGCCGCCGCTTTGGCGAAGTCGATGGCGGAGCGAACGCTGAAGGTTTCCCACATCTCTAGACCGATTTCAAGATCGGGTCCACCACCGCGGCGCACGGCCTCAACTTCGGCCACCAACCGCCGAAGCCGCTCCGCCTCAGTGCCACCCTTAGGCAACAGCCTTTTGACGCATGTCCATCCTTCTGCCTTGGTCTTCGCCGCAAGCTCCGCCAACTTGTCTGGAGGTCGAGGTTCCATTCCATGGCTCCAGTGGCTGTAATATACGCGCATCGGCCGGGCTTCTTCCGCCCCCATCAGCCGCCAAATGGGCTCACCCAACCTTTGCTCTTCGATATCCCAAAGCGCAATGTCGACCGCAGCACGTGCGGTCATTAGTATCGGGCCGTTACGATAACGCGAGAACTGGTAGTAAGCCTTGTTCCAATGATCCTCAATGCCACCGGCCGGCTTTCCCACAAGGTAAGGCGCGAACCACTTAATGGCCTGTTCCACAATCTCCACGCGGCCGGAGACAGACCCTTCGCCAATGCCGGTGATACCTCCGTCGGTTTTAATTTCCAGGAACAAATAGTCGCGATTGCCGATGCTATGCTTTCGTGTGGTGAGGTTCTTTGCGTTCAGCCGGCGCGCCGCGGCAAACATTGGCATGCTGGCTAGAAACGCGCGTCTGGACAGTTTGGCTAACAATGACATCTGTTGAATTTTAGCGAAAGCGACTGGGTGTGCACCCGAAGGTTTTCTTGAATGCGGCGATGTAGGCGCTTACGCTGGAGTAGCCGCAATCAAGCGCCGCAGTTGTAACTGATCCTTCAGAGCTGAGCGAGCGTAGCGAGTTGAGCATCCTCGATTTTTGACGCCAGAGTCCAAAGCTCAACCCAGTTTCGGTTTGAAAGCGTCTCTCAAGCGTGCGCGATGAGGCTCCAAAGCGCTTTCCCAACTGTTCGATAGTTTCCTCAACGGTTGGATCGTCTATCAAGTATTTGGCGACATTCGCCGCTCGTTCGTCGCTCGGCATCGCCAAGGATAAGGGAAGTAGCGGGGCCATACGGATTTCTTCGAGCAAGACGCCAAACAATAGTTGATGTGGTGTTTGGCGTGAATCGAGAGCCCCCATTTCCACCGTCCGCAAGATTAGCTCTCGCAGGAGGGGGGATACCGACAAGACCTGGCAATCTTGCTTTGGAGAGACGGCAAGACGCGTCGGTTCAAAGTAGAGAGTGCGCATTTCCACACTGCCCCACGTCCGAATGGAATGTAGACACCCGGCAGGGATCCAAACGCAGCGTTCCGAAGGGATCATCCAAGAAGCTTGTCCGGCGTGGACCGTCATCGCGCCGGCCGACGCGTATAAAAGTTGATGCCAATCATGCGAGTGCGGCTGGATGACATAGCCGTTCGGCAATCCAAAGGGAAGGGAACGAACGGCGAGGAACGGTTCCTGTTCCACGGCGAGCGGAATTTGGGAACGGCCACGATGGGCTAACAAATTTCCGAATACTCCCTTGGAGTCGCAAGCGTCAGTCTAGAACGCTGGCTATCGAATCTGCCACATGGTCCATGTTGCGCGAATTCAAGGCCGCTAAGCAGACTCGCCCAGTATTGATCGCGTACACTCCGTGCTCTGTTTTCAACTTCTCCACTTGATCTGTTGTCAGCCCAGTGTATGAGAACATGCCGCGCTGCCGGGCTATGAACGAAAAATCCTGTTTCACACCCTTCGCTTTCAGCGCCTCAACCAAACCTGTACGCATAGTTCTGATGCGGTCGCGCATCCCGCCCAGTTCGCTTTCCCAAGTCTGGCGAAGTTCCGGGTTCGACAACACCGCGGTAACCAGCGCGCCGCCATGCGTCGGCGGGTTTGAATAGTTGGTCCGAATAATTCGCTTTACCTGCGAAAGGACACGGGCGGTTTCCTCTTTGCTGGCAGTAACGATGGAGAGCGCGCCCACCCGCTCGCCGTATAGTGAAAAGGATTTCGAGAAAGAACTGGAGACGAGAAACTGCAAGCCTGATGCCGCGAACTTGCGGACGGCCGCGCCATCCGACTCAATGCCGTCGGCGAACCCCTGATAGGCCATATCGAGGAACGCCACAAGACCGCGATCCCTAACCATGGTCACCACTTCATCCCATTGCTCATCGCTCATGTCCGCGCCAGTGGGGTTGTGGCAGCATGCGTGCAGCACAACGATACTATCGGCCGGAAGCCCAGCAAGATAACTCTTCATGGCTGGAAAATTCACGCCCCGGGTTGCTGGGTCGAAGTAGGGATAATTTTCAACCACGAAGCCGGCATGTTCAAACAAGGCGCGATGATTTTCCCAACTTGGGTCACTGATGTAGATGGTGGATTTAGGCAGAAGCCGGCGCAGATAGTCGGCGCCAACCTTCAGCGCGCCTGTTCCGCCTAAGGCTTCAATGGTCATCACCCGGCCATTTTCAAGCACCTCCGACCCTTTGCCGAAGACCAGAATCTGAACGGCTTGATTGTAGGCTGCCAACCCATCGATCGGTTGATAGCCTCTGGCAGGGGCGGCATCGACGCGAGTTTTCTCTGCCGCGCGCACGGCGGCAAGCAGGGGAATCTTTCCCGTATCGTCACAATAGACGCCTACCCCCAAATTGACCTTGGTGGGTCTGGTATCTGCATTGAAAGCTTCTGTGACGCCAAGAATTGGGTCGCGAGGGGCCATTTCCACGGCTGAGAAAATTGAAGAACTCATGATTGAACCTCAATTTTACCACTCACGTGGCGAATGGCGAATTCCAGTCATGTTTTGGCGGGGCTTCACAAGTCTCGGCCGGGAGAAGGTCCTATACTGGCTTCATGGCAAACAACATTTCACGATTCGCGATTCATGTCGATGACGTTGCTAGGGCTCGCAAGTTTTACGAACTGGCTTTCGGTTGGCGCTTTCAACCCTGGGGGCCTCCTGATTTTTATCTTATCCAGACCGGAGACGATAGCGATCCGGGAGTGGGCGGGCTAATGCATAAACGGCAACAGCCATTGACGGGGACCGGCATGAAGGGTTTTGAGTGCACCCTCGGTGTGGCAAATATTGATCAAGCGATTGCCGCTATCGAAGCGCACGGTGGAAAAATTGTAATGGCGAAATTCACGATTCCGACGGTTGGTTCGGGAGTCTATTTTCACGATACCGAGGGTAACCACGTCGGAGCTATGCAGTATGAGAAAGAAGGGTAGTTCTAGCCGTCATGATAAACTTCAGTTGGAGACTTAATATCAACGAAACTAAAACTAATTACTTGTACTATAGCCATCGCGCTTACCTCACTCATCGGGTGCGGCAGTTCGGAAAATGCTTCTAACGCTGAAAAGGCAAGAATGGAAGCCGCTGCTTCCGCCGATAGAGCCAAGGAAGCCGCTTCCGCCTCCGCCGACAAGGCGCGAGAAGCGGGGGCCGCGCCTTCAGACGCGCTGCAGCCAAATCGCGAGAAGCAAGCGATAGGGTAGAAGGCGCCGTCAACAAAGCGGTTGAAAAAGTAGAAGGGGCAGCCGCAAAAGCAGCTGAGAAGGTTGAAGGAGCAGCGGCAAAGGCGGCTGACAAAGCAAACGCAGCTGCTGCAGAGGCCGCCAAAAAAGTAAAAGACTAGCGGGGTTTCGTTTTAGGACGAGTAACAATTAGCTGTCCGCGCGTACTGGGCCATATCATCCTCGCTGATCTGGTCCAAAGCCACTCACTTTTCCGTGGCTACATTTCCCGCTCATCGACGCCATCGCGTTTTCCCTATAAACTGTAAAGATCGCTACCGAGATGAAAGATATCGCCCCGGAAACTTCGACCGGCATCGTGGAGATCGCCGTTCTCGATGATGACGCAGATTTTCGTTCCTACATAGAGGACGTGCTGATTGCCGAAGGGGGTTATCGTGTCTTCACTTTTTCGCACCCCGACGATCTGTTCCTTCACAATGAGCAACGTCTCCCAGACATCGTGATGCTTGATATGAACATGGGCGAGTTTCGCGGCGACAAAGTTCTGGAGCAGTTATTTGCGCGCTGGCCAGGCCTCTGCGTCATTATCGTCACCGGCTATCCTTCCATGGAGGACATGCGGGCCACTTTTAAAATGAAGGTGTTCGATTACCTGGCCAAACCGTTCTCCTTAGCCCAACTACGCCTGACTTTAAACAATGCGGTTGAAGGCTACGGGTTAGGACGCACAGCCCAAGATAGGCTGAGAGAGCGGTTAGGTCATCGCATCAAAATATTACGAGTTGAACGCGATTGGTCCTTGAAGGATGTGGCATCCTTTACCGCTCTAAGCGTCTCCCAGATCAGTTCCATTGAACGGGGAGCTCATTTGCCCAGCATGGAAAGCATGCTGGCTATTTGCAAAGCCTTCGATAAAAAACCAAGCGAACTGCTGGCTTCCATAGACTTCTAATGGCGTCATCAGGCTACCATCGCCGGCCAATAGGTGGTGGGTTCGGACTTAGGGGTTTCAGCCTTTGCACGGCTCACTGCTTCGAGTGACCGGATTAGATTGTCGATCGCTTGACGACGATGGTAGAGGAACTGCAGCTTTTGGTCAATGGTCTTTCCTTCTAGGGCTCTTTCAAACGGATCTTTCGCTGACATACATTAGTTATAGAGGTCCTGGAACATTAAGACAATTACCTTAAGCTTGGTAAAAGCGGAACAATTGCGAGGGTGATAATCTTTACACTAGTGTCAGACGACCTCTATGCTACACTGAGATCTCCTTCATTCCATGGACTTTTTACAAGGTCTCAACCCCCAACAAAGAGAAGCGGCGGCCCACGTTGAAGGCCCGTTATTAATACTTGCCGGCGCAGGTAGCGGTAAAACTCGTGTGATCACACATCGCATGGGCCATTTGATCCGTTCCCATGAGGTCTACCCGTCTTCCATCATGGCCGTTACCTTCACGAATAAGGCGGCCCAGGAGATGCGGAACCGGGTTGGGAAGATCCTTGGCGAAACGAACCCAAATCGGGTTCCCAGGGTGTCCACGTTTCATTCCTTCTCGGTAAGAATGCTGCGGCGCGATGGTGACAAGCTCGCTGAAATACGGCCAGGTTTTACCCGCACCTTCAATATCTACGATGCGGACGACCAGTTGTCGTTGGTGAAGTCGATCTTCAAGGCCATTGGCCTCGATGAAGAGTTTATGAAGTACCGCGCGGCGCTTTCTCGCATCAGCCAGGCCAAAAACTCACAAGAGAAGCCCCAGGATTTCTACAAGTACGCCGGCGACCAGAAAATGCAGCGGCTGGCGGTGGTTTACGAGCAGTATGAATCACGGCTGCGGCAAGCCAATGCTCTGGATTTTGACGATTTATTGAACGAAGCTGTCCGCCTGCTGCGTCACGATAAAGATCTGTGCCGGAACTACAACCGGATGATCCAGTATCTGATGATCGACGAATACCAGGATACGAATCGAACGCAGTACGACATGATGCGCCTGCTTTCGAGCGAACACCAAAACGTAGTTGTCGTTGGCGATGAGGATCAATCGATATACGGTTGGCGTGGCGCCGATATTCGCAATATTCTGGATTTTGAGAACGACTACCCCGGCTCGAAAGTGATTCGTTTGGAACAGAACTACCGGTCGACCCAAAACATTCTTGAAGCGGCCACGGCCGTGGTTGAGAACAATACCCAGCGTAAAGGGAAGCGGCTATGGACTGATGAGGGCGAGGGCGACAAGATCATAATTTACGAGTCGCTTGATGGTGAGAATGAAGCCCTGTACATCGCCAATTCCATCGAGAAAATCCTCTTCGAGCATCAGAAGTGGAAAGTAGCCATTCTCTACCGCACAAATTCGCAGTCGCGGCAAATTGAAGAGGCGTTACGAAGGTACAACCGTAAGTACGTGGTGGTTGGTGGCACCAGTTTTTATCAGCGGGCGGAAGTCAAAGACATTCTTTCCTACCTTAAGGCTTCTGTTCTGCCCGACGATACGGTAAGCGTCTCGCGGATCGTAAACACTCCGGCACGCGGCATCGGGAAATCGACGATGGAGCAGGTGGAGAAGTATTCGCACGAGCATGGTATTAGCCTCTGGAAGGCTATGCAGGAGATGGTGGAAAAGCGGCAACTGGGTCCCAGGGCCGAATCTTCGCTGGGAGCCTTTGCCAAACTGCTTGAGGAATTGCATCAGCTCGCGCAAACCACTCCAGTGGACCGGCTACTGGCGACTATCATTGAGCGATCTGGGTACATGCGGATGCTTGAAGGGGAACGGACGCCGGAGTCGGAAGCGCGCAAGGAAAATCTGAACGAATTGCTGAATGCAGCGGCCGAAGCTACGGAGCGCGAAGAGACGGTGGCCGATTTCCTCGACAATGTCGCGCTGGTGGCCGATTCCGACGGAATCGACGAAGCAGCGCAAGTGAGTCTGCTGACGATGCACAACGCGAAGGGGCTGGAATTTCCCGCCGTGTTTATCGCAGGCTTGGAAGATGGCTTGTTCCCTCATAGCCGGTCGCTTGACGACGAGATGCAGATGGAAGAGGAACGCCGTCTCTGTTACGTCGGTCTGACCCGCGCCGAGAAAAAACTGACGCTGAGTTGGGCAAGGTCGCGCCGCAAATTCGGAGGCGGCCCCTCTGAAGAAACCATTCCGTCCAGATTCTTGAGTGAACTACCTCCCAATCTGGTGACTCACATGGGGGCGGGTGCTTCGAGGAATTATTCTGGGGTCGACCTGACGATTGAGACCCACGAAGTGCGTCAATCGGCCAAGAAGAATCTGTTTAACGGCAAGACATACAATTCGCTGGACAACATCAATCAGTTTTTTGCTGAGCGAGGGATCACGCCGAAACAGTGGCCACCGACGCAACCGCCTGCGCAGTCACGGTCATCCGGCCCGTCTGCGCCAGCCACGCCGCAGGCTTCACGGGCCGTTCCGCAACCGATTCCCAGAGCGCCGGAGGCGACGCCTCCGCCTGCGCCGCGTCAGCAGTCCATGTTTGGGGATCTGGAATTGCCTCAGCGTCCTACCGCCGCGAAGACGGCGCCGACGCGCGCTCCCTTGGCGAAATCCGACAGTCAACGGCCTCCCTGGGAAGCCCCAAACCTTCCCAATTCCACCGCCGCTTCTGCCCGAACTATGGTCAGTCAGCCCGCGGCGCGGCCACCGTGGCAGGCCCCTAATCTACCAAATGCAGCTCCGCCTCCGCCGCGTCCTGTGGCTGCTCCGCAAAGCTATCGGCCATCTACTTCGTCGTCTACGAATCGGCCGCCATGGGAGACCCCGAGCCCTCCAACCGTACCCGCCCCATTGTCGCGGCCACCCGTTGCTCCGGTTTCTAATTTGGGTTCGGCCCAATATGCGGCCCGGCAAGCAGCCTCGCCCAAGAAGAGTTCCATCGTTGGAAAATCGATCCGTCACGCCAAATATGGCGCCGGAGTTGTCCTTCGCCAAGAGGGTGAGGGAGAAGATGCTAAACTTACTATAAGCTTCCCCGGTTTCGGACTGAAGAAACTGGTGGCCAAATTTGCAGGGATAAAGACTGAATGAACACTAAGCACGTTGAAGATACATTGGAACGGAAAAAGTTGAAGCGCGCGGCGCGGAAAAAGTGCGCACCAAAGGCCAAACGCGCCACGGGCGTTGCCCGCGGTTCGATGAAGAAGAAAGTTAAGACGGTAAGCAAGGGTCAGCGGAAACGCTAAATGGCGTGAGCTCCCTTTTTCGCACAAAATCCATCGACGCTCTTCTTGCCTCATCCGAGCAAGGAGAGCGTCGGCTCCAAAAAACATTAGGAGTCTGGAGCCTAACGGCCCTGGGAATTGGTGCGGTAATTGGTTCCGGAATATTCACACTGACAGGGACGGCGGCAGTGGGCGAAGTTGGACGCCCCGGCGCCGGCCCTGCTATTGCTGTTTCCTTTTTACTAGTGGCGTTCGCCTGTAGTTTTGCGGCGCTTTGTTATGCCGAACTCGCCGCGATGATTCCCATCGCGGGGAGCGCTTACACTTATACCTACGCAACTCTTGGCGAACTTATTGCTTGGATTATCGGCTGGGATTTGATCTTGGAATACGCCGTCTCGAACATGGCGGTCGCTGTAGGTTTTTCCGCCTATTTTAATGCCATTCTCGACGCGCTGTTTGGCGTCCATCTACCCGTGTGGCTCTCGACTCCTCCGTGGATTGGCGGCGAGCGGACGGGGGCGATCTTCAATCTACCGGCGCTGCTGATTATTCTTCTCCTGAGCTGGATTCTGGTGCGGGGCGCCAAGGAAGGCGCCGGGGCAAATAACGTAATGGTAGTCATCAAGCTAGGAGCGATTCTAGCCTTTATCTTTGGTGCGGCAAGCGCCGTGAACACATCGAACTGGCATCCTTTCGCACCTAACGGATTTAAGGGCATCATGTCTGGCGCGGCTATCGTGTTTTTCACCTACATCGGTTTTGATTCGGTTTCGACAGCGGCCGAGGAGTGCAAGAATCCCCAGCGTGACATGCCGCGGGGGATTCTACTTACGCTGCTCTTGTGCGCTACTTTGTACGCGTCGGTAGCGTTAGTTTTAACGGGCATTGTCGACTGGCATAGTCTAAACAATGCTGCGCCCGTAGCGAATGCATTGAAGCAGATTGGCTATTCGCACCTAAACATTGCCGTGAGTGCTGGGGCCATTGTCGGCATGCTGAGTTCGTTGTTGGTGTTTCAGTATGGCCAAGCGCGCGTATGGTTTGCCATGTCGCGCGACCGACTGCTACCAGACTGCTTCTCCAATGTGCATCCCAAATACAAAACACCCCATGTGGCTACCTGGATTGCTGGTTTGGTTGTTGGCATTCCGGCAGGGCTGCTGGATATCGGAACGCTGGCGGATTTGTCGAACATCGGAACGCTTTTCGCCTTCGTGCTAACGTCGATAGGTGTAATTGTTCTGCGCCGCACGCAACCAGACAGACCTCGCGGCTTTCGTGTACCGTGGTCACCATTCCTGCCGATTGTCAGCATCCTGTGCTGTCTGGCGCTAATGGCCAGCCTTCCCACGGAAACCTGGATTAGGTTCTTTGTTTGGCTGGCTATCGGTTTAGTGATCTACTTCCTCTACGGACGAAAGCGGACGGCTGGGCTAACCGGCTTCAACGGCGAATAGTCAGAAACGAAATGTTTCCGGTTGGGCGTGCATCTTTCCTACCTTGACCTGGGTCAATTCGGCAATTACTGCTTGATCGCAGGACCAGCAGTTCAGCACTAGCTTATTATTACCAAGCCATTGCGGAATGATGTCGATTGTTCCTTGCAGCCACACCTTGGATTCCATTGCGCCCAGCCAACTAGGGAGCCAAGTTTTTCGTTCGAGGCTGACAAATGTCTTGTCTTGTTGGCTCGCGCCGCAGGCCGAGCGGCCCACGCGCAAAGTGTATTTCTTATCAGGAGAAGTAATTTCAGAACTCTCCCTTTCAACGCAGGGGTTTCCTCGGATGGCAAAAAAAGAACCGAGGGTAAGTATGCCAAGGGCAACAATAGTATTTCGAACAATGAAGCGGTTAAGACGCGCCATGGTTTCATCCTTTATTCCAAAGATTGAGTCAACATCTCATCATCCCGACCTTCGCGTGGGCTCCCCTAAAACTTCTTGAAAGTCTGAGATTCTGTGAAAAGTCAGCACGTTAAGTGCCAAAGTAAACGGCCCATTTGTTTGCCATGTCTTGCATGGAGGCCCAACTTAGTGGGCGGCAATAATTACCATTTTGTTCGCTGTGGGGTGAAGAAGTTACCACTCCGACCCCACTACGCATAGTAAACGTTAAATGCATTCGATTTGATGGCCGCACATCCGATATTCGTGTTAGAACAGTAGACCTCTGTCTTACTTATGAAACTATCATTACAACTTTTCGTCACTTCTGTTGTTTCGATTGCTCCCATTTGGGCTGACCTGCCTGGGGCCGACCCACGCTATACTGGCGCTCCGGGCGATGGCACTTGCATTTCCTGCCACGGAGGCAGCACTCCTTTAAATGGTGGGCCGGGAAGCGTTAGCATCGCGACTTCCTCTAGCTACACGCCTGGAGTGAAGCAGCGAATCACGGTTACCGTTTCCGATTCGGCGCAGAGGCGCTTTGGGTTCGAGTTGACGGCCCGGCTTAGCAGTGATTTAGTCAACGGGCAAGCTGGAACACTGGCCGCAGTGGATAATGCCGCTCAAATCATTTGCGAGAACGGACGCCGAGCGCCCTGCACCGCCGCCACCGTAGTGCAATTCGCCACCCATACCCAAACGGGCGCCACCGGAAAATCATTCAATATCGATTGGACTCCTCCTGCGACTAACGTTGGCAATATTGTTCTTTATGCCGCCGGGAATGCAGCTGATGGAAACAATGCCACTTCGGGGGACAGAATCTACACGACAAGCTTATCGCTTCAGCCGGCCGCGTCAGCGCCCGCTCCTGCAATCAGTTCAACCGGCGGCGTGGTAAACGGGGCTAGCTTCCAAGCCGGTATCACGCAGAATTCCTGGATTACGATTAGCGGGACTAGGCTCGGTTCGAATTCGCGCACTTGGACTTCGGCGGAACTGGCTGGCGGAAAGCTGCCAACCTCACTTGATGGGACAAGTGTGACCGTCAACGGAAAAGCCGCGTACATTTACTACATCAGTCCTACTCAGATTAACGCGCTGTCTCCAGCAGACGATGCGCAAGGTCCTGTGGAGGTGAAGGTAACCGTGAATGGCCAAACGAGCGCCGCAGCAACGGCTCAGCTAAATGCATCGTCTCCAGCCTTCTTTACCTTCGATGGCGCTTACCTGGCAGCAACCCACGCTGACAACGCGCTTCTGGGGGAAGCCGGGCTGTTTAGTTCCGCGCCGACGGCTACTGCGCCAGCTAAACCGGGCGAAACGATCATTTTCTACGGCACTGGGTTCGGTGCAACGAACCCGGCTATAACTGCCGGTCAATTAACGGACAAGCTTGCGCCGCTGAGCGTGCAACCGGTGATCACCATTGGTGGCGTTCAAGCGAACGTTGCTTTTGCCGGGTTAGTGCCGCCGTATGCTGGGCTCTTTCAGTTCAACGTTGTCGTTCCTGATTCGCTCGCGAACGGGGACCATGCGGTGATAGCGCGCATTGGTGGGGTAACGTCGCTGACTAACGACAAGTGCTGCAGCATCACGGTACAAAAGTAGGCTGCCTAAAGAAAAGCCCCGATCTTTCGACCGGGGCTTTTCGTCTTAGTTCAAACTGCTGTTTAGAACTGGTTCCACAACCATTGGTTGTAGACTTCGTGATGGAATTGCACTTCCTGCGTCTTGACGACCGTTCCGAGCAAACGGGCGCAGCGGTCAGCGGAAGCCTGTTTCAATTCAGAGTAACGGCCCTTCACGTCCTCACCTAACAATTTTGTGGTCCATTCGGCCTTATTGAAATTCTCAAGAGCCGTATAGATATTGTCGGGCAGGTAACGATCAGCCTGGCGAAGATTCTTGATCTTCGAGGTGTGGCCATCAAGGCCGGTTTTGAACACTGAATAGAGGACCATGTAAGGATTAGCGTCCGGACCAACCGAACGAACTTCCACGCGCGAACTCTTCTCATTGCCAATCGGGATTCGGACCATGGAGCCGCGATCAACGGCCGAAGCCTTAATCTGGTTCGGAGCTTCAAAGTGCGGATCGAGGCGGCGGTAGGCGTTGACGCTGGCGTTGAGCATCAGGCAGATGTCGTTACCGTGAGTCAAGATCTTGTCGACGAACGACCAGGCCATTTTGCTGACCTTCTCTTCTCCCTTTGGATCCCAGAACAGGTTCTTTCCGTCCTTGGTGATGGAAACGTTGGTGTGCATACCATTTCCATTTACGCCAACAACAGGCTTGGGCAAGAAGCAAGCGGTGAGTCCCATCTTGGTGGCAACCTGACGGCAGATGAGCTTATAAAGCTGAATTTGATCGGCTGCGGCAACCACTTCGCCGTAGCTATAGTTGATTTCAAATTGCGAAGGCGCAACTTCCGGGTGATCCTTTTCGTTCTCGAAGCCCATGGCGCGCTGCACTTCGGCGGCCTTGTCGATGAACAGACGAAGCGGATCGCTGGGCATGGAGTGGTAGTAGCCACCAGTATTCACATACTCAAACTTGCCGGTTTCATGATAGCGGCGTTCCGCATCCAAGCCATTGAATAAGAACCCTTCGATTTCGTTGGCGGCGTTCAGGGTATAGCCATCGGATTTGAACTTGCCTTTGGCGTAGGCCTTCAAAATGCCGCGCATGTCGGCTCCGTAGGGCGAACCGTCTTTGTCAATTACTTCGCCAAATACCAGCACTTTGCCCGATCCAAATACGTCGGAAGGCGTCCAGTAGAAGGCACTCCAATCCATACCTAGGCGCAGATCGCTCTCTTTTTGGGCGGTAAAGCCGCGAATGGAGGAGCCATCAAACGTGAGGTTGTCCCAGCTATTGACAAGGAATTTCTTGTCATAGTCGAGCATGTGCAGGCGGCCTTCAAGGTCGCTGAACATAACCGTCACAGCTTTAATGCGCTTTTCGTCCGTCAGGTACTTTAAGCGTTCTTCTTGAATCTTCCCTGGGTCAACGCGGTTTTTACGCTGTTGCTTGGCGTGCAGATTCAGTTCTTCGAGCTCCTCATAGGGAAGCGACAGGAAGTTTTGCAGTTCGTTCGACATCAATCTCCTTCAGGGTGATCCGTGGAATAAACTCTACAGGTTAGCGGGTGGATTTTAGTCAACCCAAGCCAGCCGCTTAAGGTTTCCGAAACCGCCGAATTTCGATTATAGCGGAGGATCGGGTAAGTCTGTGACGGAAACCCAAACGTATTATTTTATGGACCCCATGCCCTGGGACAATATAAGTCTCCGTTAACGCGAGGCGCGTCGCAGATGGACAGCCGCCGCATATGCAAAAAGGTAGGCCACGGCGAACGGAAAAAGCAATAACCTGCCGATGGTTGGAACCGCGCTTGCCCCGGCTAACCCCAATCGAAACAATAAAAAATGCCGAATTGTTGACCAATGACCACGGTCGAGCCAAAAGTAGTCTCCGTTCTCATTGAGGGCGAAGATTTTCGCGGGAAGACCGACCGCGAGGAACCATTTCCACTTCAACATAATGGCTTCGTTTGAGCATAAGATTCCTGCGACGCCGTAGTTGGCCTGCCGCAATTGGTTGAGCAGATCGCGACGGCCTTTGGTTCCGGGGTAATCGTTCACGCGCCAAATGCGGGCGTTGGGGCGCAAGGTAGCTGGCGCTCCCGCAAAGCAGGTGACCAGGTCCAACTGCATCTTATCGCCGTAAATTTCGTAGAGACCTGGAAGCAGATCCTCGACAAGATCGCGCGAACCGCTTTCAATGATCAGAACCCGGTCGAACGGGGGGACGTGATTAGAAAGCCAGTAGCGCACCTGTTTTTACTATACCGGGAAATTCGGCGTTGGGCGCCGATTCTCTATACTGGGATGGATTGTCTCGTGACGAAATACTTGGGCGGTTGCGTGAAAGGATGGCCGCATTCGCGGCATCCCGTTATAGGCGGGATGTTGCCGAGGATCTGGCGCAGGAGGTTTTTGTGGTTCTCGAAGAAAAGTACCGTCATGTGGAAAGCCTGGACGAACTGTTAAAGCTTTGCTTTGAGATCATGCGCATGAAATTGATGGGCTTGCGTCACAAAGAATCCCGTCGCGGGGAAACGACGCAGAAAGATGTCACCGAACTGCCGCTGGCTGATCCGGGCGAAAGCCAGGAGGTTCTGATTGACCGGCAAAGGCGTCTGCAGCGGCTTGAGACCGCGTTGGCCAGGATGGGGGAACGCTGCCGTAACATTTTTCGTTGGAAACTGGAAGGCAAGGGGTTTCCGGAAATCCAGAAGCTTCTAAGCGTGGAAAGCATCAATACGGTATATACCTGGGAATCGCGGTGCCGTAAGGAACTGATGACGGCGATGGAATCTCTAGAAAAAGGAGGCGGCAAATGAAAGCGGACAAAAACGAACTAGATCGATTGACCGCGCTGTACGCCTCTGGACAATTGACGGCGGCTGAGCGCGAGAAATTGTATGCCGCCGCCCTTGAGGATCAAGTTTTGTTTGAAGCGCTGGCGCATGAGGATGCGTTGCGGGACGTACTGGCCATGCCCGGGGCGAAGGCTCGCGTCATTGAAGGATTGAAGCCAAAGCGAAGCCGCTGGTTTGTTTGGGCGGGTGGCTTGGCTGCTGCGGCAACGACCGCGATTGTGTTCGTCTTTGTGCGTTCGAGCGATGTTCCTGACAAGACCTTAACGGCGGAAAACCACGCCCCTCAACAAATACAAGCCGAGGCGCCCCCCGCGCCGCGGATCACGGCTCCGGCGTCCGCCAGTATCGCGAAAGCAAAACCCGTTGCTCCGACTCAACAGGACAAGCCGATTACAGATGGCCGGGCCAAGCAGGTATCTTTGTCGGATTCGGTTGTGGCGGTTCCCGTCAAACCACCTGAACCAAGGCAGGAAATCATGGTTGCCGAAAATAAGGTTGTGAGAGAAAAGATGGAAACGGCGCCGGTCAATGGCCCCGCTCGTGCGGCGGAAGTAGATGTCACCGCGCCAACCGCGGGCCGTTTGGCTGCCGGAATGGGAGGAGGCGTACGCCAGCCCTCAGAAGCGCCCCGCGCGATGGAATGGCGAGCAAGGCCGACGCTCTCCGCACCCATGAGTCCGGTGATGAGTATGATGCCACTGCCTCCTTACACTATCCTGCTGAAGAATGCGGCGGGCGAGTTTATCCCTGCTAGTCAAAATCAGGTATTTCAAAAAGGGGACACCGTGCGAGTGGCTTTAGTTGCACCGCTCACGGGACGGATGACGGTGAACAACTCCGGTCAAATCTCGTCGCAGATTGTCACTGCTGGACAACGTTACTTGACGCCTGAAGGCGGCGAGTTGGTATTGGACAAGACTTCGGGAGAAACCTTGATCGGCGTGACCTTTCAAGTGGATCCGACTGCGGGGTTGAGTAAGAAGGCGGCCCTAGCGCGCAGCGCTTCGGCGGACGCGTTTGTGGCTCCGACCCAGATCGACATCAAAATTACTTACAAATAATTTTGAAAGGATTCTTCCCCAAGTGAAATGTCCTTTGTGCAAGGAGATTTCACATGACTTACCCCTCTTCAACTTTGCGCCACATACTTCTGGGCGCCACCATACTTGGTTCCGCGGGTGCAGCTACACCGGGAACCCTTGTCCGTCTGGACCGTGCGGGCGAGGATGCTGTCTGTCCGCTTAAACACACCGACGTGAAGGCCGACATCAGCGGCGTCATGGCCCGTGTTGTGGTCACTCAGACGTTCTACAACCCATCGTCATCCACCATTGAGGCGATGTATGTTTTCCCGCTTCCTCATCGCGCCGCCGTGAATGCGATGAATATCAAAGTGGGGGACCGTACCATCAAGGGCTCGGTTAAGACCCGGGAGGAGGCTCGCAAGCTTTACGAACAAGCCAGGAACAGTGGCAGGATTGCGGGCCTGCTTGACCAGGAACGTCCGAACATTTTCGCTCAATCCATCGCCAACATCACGCCAGGTTCCACGGTCAAGGTGGAGATTCAGTACATAGAACAACTGCCTTATGAATCGGGAAAGTATGAATTCCTCTTCCCCATGGTGGTCGGGCCGCGCTACATGCCGCAGGGGGCGACTGGCAACATCAATCCGCCCGTAGCAGCCAAGGGCACTCGGGCAGGGCATGACATTTCGGTTTCCGTGAAACTGGACGCTGGGGCCGCGATTCAGATGATGGATTCCAACACGCACGAAATTGAGGTGGCTAAAAAGTCCGGGTCTTTCGCATCGCTGCGTCTGCGGACCAAGAATGAAATTCCCAACAAAGATTTTCGGCTTACGTGGTCAACCGCGCGGCAGAATATCGGCGATTCACTTTTGACCCACAAGATTGGTGAGACGGGCTATTTCAACCTGGTTCTCGAACCGCCGGCCCGCATAATGGCCAGCGAGATCATTCCGAGAGAACTGGTGTTTGTGCTGGATACCTCGGGCTCGATGAATGGCTTTCCAATTGAGAAAGCCAAAGAATCGATGCGTTACGCGTTGGATACGCTGAACCCTCGCGACACGTTTAACCTGATCACTTTTTCCGGCGACACGCGGATCCTCTTCCAGCGTCCAGTGGCGGCATCGGCTGAGAACATTGCTCAGGCAAAGCGATTCATTGACGGCCATTATGGCAGCGGTGGAACCGAGATGATGAAGGCGATTCGCGCATCCCTTGATGGAGCGCCAAGTGACGGTCCGATGCGGGTGGTTTGTTTCATGACCGACGGCTACGTTGGCAACGAAGCGGAGATTTTAGCGGAGATCGACCGGCATCCGAATGCAAGGATATTCTCGTTCGGCATCGGCTCGGCGGTGAATCATTATTTGCTGGACAAGATGGCGGAGCATGGCCGGGGCGAGGTGGATTACGTCAACTTGAGCGACGATGGATCGCTGGCGGCGAAGCGTTTTTCGCAGCGTGTTCACGATCCGTTGCTGACGGATATTCGCTTGGAATGGAATGGTCTGCCGGTGAAGGACGTTGAACCGACGCGCGTGCTGGACCTATTTAGCGCCAAGCCAATTGTGTTGGCCGGCCGATATACCCATGGGGCCAGAGGCAAGCTGAAGATCACCGGAAAGATGGCAGGCAAGGGCTTTGAGCGGGTGGTGGAGGTGAATTTTCCGGAGGGTCAGCCTGAAAATAGCTCAATTGCGACGCTCTGGGCTAGACGCAGAATTGATGCTCTAGAAAGCGCGAATGCGGCGATCAATCGGGACGCCATCGCCAAGCTGGGGTTAGATTTCCAGCTGATGACGGCATTCACCTCGTTTGTGGCCGTGGAGGATCGTGTGGTGAATGAAGGCGGCCATTTTAGAACCATTCAAGTTCCCGTGGAATTGCCTGAGGGAACGAGGCATGAGGGATTTGGGATGGGTGCAGGCGTTCAACCTGGAGTCGCCGGAGTGGCGATGTCGACCCCAGGGTTTGCGAGTGACAGCAGAATGGCGATTCGAGCAAGGCCTATGAATGAGCCGTATTCTCCAGCCCCTAATCGAGTGTGGGAGGTCGAACCGAGACAAAATGAGTTGTCGAAGAAAATTAGTCAGGATGTGGTTACGGTTGCCGCAAATGGCGGGGCTGCGAAGGTTGAAATTCGCCTATACGTGACCGACGTGAACGACGCCAATTTGGCCGCTTTGAAGAAACTTGGTTTCGAGGTGATTTCAAGACCCGGGCAAGCCAAGCTGCTGATTGGACGCATTTCTTCCGACAAACTCAACCAGTTGGCCGCACTTGCTTTCGTGCAGCACATTACGGGACGGTAGAACACCTCACGCCCGATGGTTGCTATACCGGGCGGGGATGCAGCGGTTGGTAGATACCGACCTTTCCCCCGCCCGGCAAGGCAATTTTAGTCAGGATGCCCCATCGTTCGCGCTGCAGGGAGTCGCATTCCACACCTTTGCCCTTCATGTCCGCCAAAAGAGCTTCAACGTCGTCACACATTGAGATAGAACTCATGGTAGTTGTTTTTGTCGGAAGGGTGGATTGCGATTTCGGATGGCGGTAGTGCGAAGATGAGCCAACCGTGTCCGACGTCAACGTAAGGAAATTTCAGAACATCGCGGAAAAAAGCGCGATCAGCTTCGGGATTCGTGCTGTACAGGATCGTGTGCGCGCCAGTGATCATACTGTAAGAAACTTCTAGTGGCCGCCTGCGGCTTCTTCATGAACTACGGGTGCATGAACTCCCACCGGAATTTGCACCAGCATGTTTTCCTTGCGCATCACCAGGGTGGATGTATTGTAACTTGCCAACTCAAATCCGTGACCGTGGGTTATAGCGTCGGTAGGGCAAGCTTCCACGCAAAATCCACAAAAGATGCAGCGCGAGTAGTCGATATTGTAAACCTCGGCATAACGCTCGCCGCCCGAGATCCGCTTCTGTTCGGTGTTTTCGGCCGCTTCAATATAGATGCAGTTTACTGGGCAGGCAGCCGCGCACAAAAAGCATGCGACGCACTTTTCCATGCCGTGGGCATCGCGCTGCAGTTCATGCTTGCCGCGATACCGTTCCTGGAAATTCACTGGAGCATCCGGGTAATCCTCCGTGACAGTGGGCTGCATCATCTCCTTGAAGGTGACGCCCATCCCTTTGGCGATTGCCGCCGCTGAACCGAAAATTTCACCGATTAGTGCCATGCGTTCCTACCAGTTTACCTTAGGATTCTAAACAATTCTCATCGCTCTTGGTTTTAGGGGCGTCTTCCACACGGGAAGACTAGTTTCTAGACCCTCAGCCAGGTTTATAAAGGGGGACCGTATCCGCCTCAGTGAACACCGTGACGCCCGCCCGTTCGCCTAATTCTTCGAGGAGTGCCTTGGCGAAGCCCTGTTCGGCCACTGAGATTTTCCCGTCGCGTTCGACCACAAACATGGATGGCACGTGGGAGATTCCGAAAGCGTTGCCTGCTGCGTAGCCGGACTGCTCGGTGTCGAGCAGAATAGGGAAGTGAATGCCAAACACTTTGTTGAACTCGACGGCCCCGGCCGGTTCGTCCTGGCAGATTCCGATTACCTGCAGGTTTTCATTTTTCGAAAGACGTTCGAGGAACGGGAAGGTGAGCTGGCAGGTTGGGCACGAGATTTTGTAGAAGGCCAGTAGGGCGGGGCCTTTGGATCGAATCTCGGATAGGGTGGTAGTACCTCCGGTGAGCTTTTCGAAATTGAGTTCAGGAGCCCGCGAACCTTCATTCAACATTTGCCGCTGCTGCGAGTGCGTCGCCATGCTTTCAGGGTAGCGGTTACCCATTGCCGGTTGCAATGTACTTGGCTCACAGCTTTCCTTCTGCCTTCTGCTGTTGAATAAAGCTCAAAATGTCGAACCGGCGAATCTCGCGGTTCGGGAAAAAGCTGTTGATGGCCTGTTGCTCTTCGTCAAAAACTTCAAACACCGTTTCGAGCTTAGTCAACACCAAAAGCTCCACGTTGCGGCGCGTCAAATTCAGTAGTTTAAGCTTCCCCTCAGCTCGACGTATCGATGTGAAACACATCACCATGGCGCCTAAGCCCGACGAGTCGATATAATCCACATGCTGCAAGTTCAGAACTGCATTAACTTTACCTGAGGTAACCAGCTCCGTGATCTTTTCCCGCAGAGCCGCCACGTTCTCTCCAGCCACCAGTCGACCGTTAAGATCGAGCAGGATAACCCCCTCATGCTCACGTTCCCCAATATTGACCTTCATTCTGGCATTCTAGCATTTGCAGCCAACATAGCTTACGATCACATTAATGCCCCTTGGCTTTTACGCAAAAGTTCTTTGGATTGACCTGACCACTCAAACAGCAATTTGGGAAACGAGATCGGAGACGTTTTTTAGACAGTGGGCCGGCGGCGGTTTGCTGGCGACGAAGCTGCTTTTGGAAATAACCCCTCCGAGACTCGACCCGTTCGATCCACGGAATCCCCTGATTTTTGCGTCTTCGGTGATAGCCGGACACAAGGCTCCGGGGCTTTCCCGATTCGTGGTGTGCGCCAAGAGCCCACTCACATTCGGCATTGGTGAAGCTCGCAGTGAAGGTCCGTTTGCCCAGGCGCTGAAACAATCTGGCGCGGAGGCGATCGTTTTCACCGGGCGCTCTGACGCACCCGTTTCGGTGATTATCGAAGACGGAAAAGTTAGTTTCTTGGACGCCTCCAAACTTTGGGGCATGACTACTCTTGAAACCACCGAGGCAATCGAAACGAAATTTGGCGCCGCGGCGCAAGTGGCGGCCATTGGGCCGGCCGGTGAGAAACTTGTTCGTTTTGCCTCAATCGTTACTGATGGGACTTTTCAGGCGATGCGGATGGGTATGGGCGCGGTGATGGGGTCGAAGAATTTGAAGGCGGTAGCGATTGTGGATGGAACTTTGCCTGAAGTGGCGAACCCATCCGCCCTTGAGGCTATCAGTATTTCCTTTGCCGAAAGAATCGCGCGTAATCCGCTAAGCAATTGGCAGAAGCAGCCCCCGGGGTTTTCTAATTGGATCCATCTTCACGGACTACAGGCGGCGCTATGCGTGAATAACTATTCCAAGGCGACGCTTGAAGGAACTGAGCGCTTTTCAACCGAAGAGTATTTGAAGCGTACCGCCGGTGTGGCCGCGTGCGCCAATTGTCCGAACGATTGTATTCAGCGTATCCACCCCAAAGGGTTCTCGTCACGCCTACCCCTGCAAGCAAGCGGTATGCACCAGGAGATCACCGGTACGATGGGACCGAACCTCGGGATCACGGATCTTGATTGGGTATTAGCGGCCAATAATCTTTGTAACCAATCCGGGCTTGATCCGGTTTCGCTCGGCTTTGTCCTTTCGTTCTCCATGGAGTTGCGCGAGCATTCCATTTTGGAAGGTGGGCCAGTTTTTGGGGACCCCGTTGGAGCCTTGGCTTTGATGAAGGACATCACACATCGCCACGGTTTGGGCGACATTCTGGCCGATGGCGTGCGCATGGCAGCCGATCAGTTTGGTGGAGCCGCTTCCCACTTTGCGATGGAGGTAAAAGGCCTTGAAATGGTCTGCTTCGAGCCGCGATCGCAAACAGGGCTGGCGCTAGGCTACGCGACTTCGCCCACTGGTCCTCGATATGACATCGCCGAACACGATTGGGATTTCGATACAGGCGCTGGGTGGGAACATTCTTTGAATTTGGCGCGCACGCTGGGAATTCACGACCGTATTCCGATGAATGAACTGAGCGCCGAAAAAGTGCGCCGGTACAAGGTGCTGAACACGCTTTGGTCGGCAGCGGACGCCTTGGGCTTCTGCCTCTTTGCGTCTGCCCCAACCCGCATTCTGACCATGCCGGAAATGGCTTCGATGGTAGCCGCCATCACGGGCTGGGAGACTAGCGACTACGAACTGATGCAATGGGGAGAGCGGCGCAATCAGATCATGCGCGTCTACAATCTGCGTGAAGGGATTACGGCGAGTGAGGACACGTTGCCGACGCGGTTCTTCAATGAAGCGATTGACGGCGGTCCGCGCTCCGGGGACAAGCTGGATCGCGCCCAATTTGAGGCGGCTATTGGAACCTACTACGGCTTGATGGGTTGGAGTGACAAAGGAATCCCCAGTGCGGCTGCGCTGCTTCATCACGGCATCCCGGTATAATTAAATCTATGGCCACGTTGGTCAATTTGACCGTACCTAAAGTTGTGAATCCGGCGTCGCTCAGCACAAAGCAAGGATTGCTTTTCGATTTGCTGCGTGAGATGGACCAAGTGATCATTGCCTATTCCGGCGGGACTGATTCGGCGTATCTGGCCTGGGCGGCTCATTGCGTGCTCGGTTCGAAGGCCGTGGCAGTCACGGCCGATTCAGCCTCCATCCCCGAATCCCACAAGCGTGATGCTGAAGCGTTTGCCGCGCAGTTTGGGATCCGGCATGAATATATCGACACGTTTGAATTCGAGAATCCCGATTACGTGAAGAACGATTCCAACCGTTGCTTTCATTGCAAGGACGAACTGTTTTCACGGCTAGATCAAGTGTGCGCTGAACGTGGCGTGACTCATGTGATCTATGGAGTGAATACCGACGACCTTGGCGATTTCCGGCCAGGCCAACGTGCCGCGAAGAATCATCAGGTGAAGGCTCCGTTAGTTGATGCCGGATTGAGCAAGGCTGAAATCCGTGAGCTTTCGCGGATAGCTGGGTTGCCCACCTGGGATCGGCCGGCCTCGGCTTGCCTTAGTTCCCGGGTACCCTATGGCACGGCGGTAACCAAGGAGACAATCAAGATTGTGGAGCAAGGGGAGGAGGAATTGAAGGCGCTAGGTTTTCGTCAATTCCGCGTTCGCTTTCACGATAAATTGGTTCGAATTGAAGTTGCTACGGATGAGATCGAAAAAGCTTTGAGCCGGGACATGTTCACTAAAATGACCGCTATCTTCAAGCCACTGGGATTTCACTACGTGACCATCGATTTGGAAGGGTATCGCCAAGGATCAATGAACGAGGCTTTGGCTCCGGAATTAAAGGCAGTTTAGCTGGTCAGACCTTAGGGCCGTCCTCAGGTTTTTCCCTGATTGCCAACTGCCCTCATTTGCCTTAGTTTAAGAATTATGAAGTGGTACGTCTTTACTATCCTCGCGCCTGCATTCTTGCTCTCGCAGCCTTCACAGCGCAGCACCTCCGGAACCTCCATTTACGATCCCAACGGGAACGCTATTTCGGCAGGTGACAGTCAACAGGTAGTTTCAAAGGATGGTAGCAGTTCCGTCCAAACGCTCACCACCTTGAACGGAATAGCGGCTCCTCTTGAGAGAGTGGAGGAGAAAGTAATCAGCAAAACGGAAACCAGCAAAATTGTGGAACGTGTCGTGATCCCCTACGACACAAACGGCAATCCCGGGCAAGCGCGAAAAATAGTGACTACGGAACGTAAAAATGCCGATGGTTCAACGTCGGTTGAAGTCTCCAGCTACCGCGCGGATTTGAACGGTTCTTTCGCCTTGGGGGAGAAGGAGCTCAAAGTAACTCGGAAGACCGGCGCGGATACCAGCGCCTATGAAAAAACCGTCGTGCGATCAACCCTCAATGGTGAGGAAGTTGTGGAGCGCCAGGTGGGAAATGTTGTAGCCACGAAGACCTCATCGAAAGAGGATGTGGCGATTGAGCGGCGCGATTTGAATGGTAGCCTGCAACCTGCGGGACGATTACTGGTTGAAAAACTGGAAAAAGACGGCTCGGTAAAAGAAACCACCACCACCTACGCACAAGACGGCATTCAGCTACAGTTGGCCAAACAAACCATCAGCGAAACGAAGACGACCAAAGACGGATCTAGCGTCACAAAAGTAGATGTTTTTGGCACGAACACGCCGGGAAGGTATGACAGCGGGGGGCTTCAATTCCGCGAACAACAGATCATCGAAAAAGCTTCCGGTGCTGGCGGCGATCTAAAAGAGGTCTTTAGCATTCGCCGGCCAACTCTTGACGGCGGTAATGTCCTGGGGCCTGTTTCAAAAATTAGCGAGCGAAACTGCACCGGACAATGTAATAATCCCTAGGTGCGTCAACCGCTTTGGAGCTCTTCTCTGTGGCCGTGGTCGGTGTTAATGACCATAGCTTCCGCCATCGGTGTGTTGGTCTCTTCCAGCTATCTCGATAGAGCCACGCCTCATTCGATAGTGGCGTGGGAATTAGCCGGATCGGCAGCACAATCACAAAAACTGATGAATGAGTGGGGAGCCGAAGGAATGCGCCTTGCCGCATTTTGCTTGGGTTTCGATTTCTTTTTCATTGGCGCGTACGTCACTTCCATCGGCCTGGCCTGCTTGTGGGCTCGCGACGGTTTTGAGGAACGCGGCTGGCCGTTGGCCGAACTCGGTCTAATTCTCAGTGTCGCCATGGTAGCCGCCGGTTTGTTTGACGGGATAGAGAACTATGCTCTATTGCAGCAATTGATGCATGGGCCCGATGATGGTTGGGCCTACACCGCCCGAACGTTCGCTGTTCTAAAATTCGGCATTGCGGTGCTCAGTCTGATTTTCTCAGCGCTTGGATCCATCGCCCAGGAAAAACCGATTGTTGGACTTATATTGGGTGTGATTACTGCTTTGGTTATGCGACCCGTATGGGCCAACTTCTAGCCGCGAAGTTATAATCGGCTTATGGCTTTTCCTGTTCAACGGCTGCGCCGCTTGCGTTCCACTCCTGAAATCCGCCGCATTGTTCGAGAAACTTCCCTCGAACCGGCGAATTTCATCCTGCCTCTTTTTGTCGTCAATGGGGAGGGAGTTCGCAAGGAAATCAGCTCCATGCCTGGCAATTACCAAACCTCGATTGATGAGACGATTGCGATTTGCCGTGAAGCTCAGTTGACCGGGATCGGTGGTGTAATTCTTTTCGGTATCCCCGAACATAAGGACGAAGAAGCCACCGGCGGCTATGCTGCTGACGGCATTGTCCAGCGCGCGGTGTCGGCAATCAAGCGGGAATTGCCGCGTCTGCTGGTGATCACCGATGTTTGTAATTGCGAGTATACGAG
>JANXXI010000259.1 GCA_025350695.1 Acidobacteriota bacterium | reverse complement strand
ACGAGCGCCGCCGCCTGGATTATCCACACGACCTGTTGGGATGGAGGCCAACGGTTGGAACGGCGCATTGCCGCCCAGGAAGATGGAATCGGAAACGCCAAGGCGGGTGGAGAAGCGACCCACGCCGGCGCGAATTACCGTCTTGCTGTTCAGGCTGTAAGCCATACCTACGCGAGGCTGGATGAGGTTTTTCTGAATCTCGGAGAACGACTTGTCGCCACGGAACAGGCGGTTCAATTCACCCGAATCAGCTAATGGCACGCGGCCTTTGGCGGCATCGGTCCAACCGCTACCGGGGAAAATGACGCCATTGTAGGGATCGCCTCCGCCAGGAAGCGGGTTGCCGCTGATGGGGTCCACTTTGACGGCCTTCGACTTGTCGTAGACAGAGGGGTCAAATACCGACATGTTGCGCCACAAAGAGTAATAGGGTTGGATCAGGGTGTAACGAACGCCGAACTCAATCTTAAGTTTCTCGGTCGCCTTCCAGGAATCCTGGCCGAAAAATTCAACCATGTGACCGCGGTAAGGGGTGTAGGCGCGCTTGCCGATTTCAGCATAGCTATTGAATAATCCGGCAGCTGCGTCGGCAAGAGCCACGCCGGTTCCACCTACGCGAGAATCGCGGAACTGGAAGCCACCGTTTTGATCGGTCGTGCCGCCAGGGACGCCGGAAATGTTGATCTGGTCGTAATCATTCTGTCCGGCGCGTTCGAACATTCCACCGAACTTGATTGTGTGAGTGCTCTTAACCTTCGTGGTCATATTCGAGATGTTGTATATGGGGCCTGTCGAACTGGATGGGTACGGGCTGCCGGTGTAAGTGGAGAAGCCTGTCGCGTCAAATTCCGGTAGTTTGTTGGGGCGATCCTTGCCTTCCGGGAAAATATAGGCGTAATTGATCCCATATTTGGTTCGGTCGAAAGCAGGTGTATCTTCCATACCGATGAAAACTTGATCGCGGCTTGCGGAAATCAGGGTTTCGTTTACGGTTGTGGCGTTGATGGTGCGGGTCCAATTTACCGAAGCCGTTTGATTTGGACGGCTAAAAATTCGGCTGGCGATTAAAAAGTTCGTTTGGAAAGGAGACGTGTCTACGTAGTGAAACAATGACGAACGAAACTTGACTTGGTCCTTCTGCGTTGGCAGGATGTCGATGGAAATCGTATCCTTGCGCTGGTCGGTTGGGGCGCTCTTCAGTCCATACCAGTTACTGGTTCCTTGTGGCGAGGCCAGGTTAGGATCGGGGAAAACACGCATAAGGGCCAAGCCGTTGGGGCTTGTCTGGCTAGGCGGGATGATGTTATTTGGATAAGGATTGCCGCTAGGGTCTTTAATGGTGCGGACGCCGGCAAAGAAAATGTTAGGGGAAAGCAGTTCGCTGAAGTCACCCGTCTTCATCTTTGCAGTTGGAACAGTACGAAGCCCAGTGGCCACCTGGCGGCGTCGGACATATTCCTGTCCAAAGTAAAAGAAGAGCTTGCTCTTATCTGTGTTCCATTTGCCTGGGATATAAACCGGACCGTTGAGATTGTAACCGAACTGATTGAACTTCTCCGAAGGAATCAACACACCGTTGCGGCGGTTCGTCCAGGTGTTAGCGTTCAACGCCGAGTTGCGAAGATTTTCAAACAACGCGCCATGGAACTGTTGGCCGCCGGATTTGGTGACGATGCGGATTTGACCGCCGCCTGCGCGTCCGTACTCAGCCGAAAAGTTGGCGGTGAGAATCTGCACTTCCTGCACGGAGTCAAGATCGGCCGAACCGATCGAGGTGCCATTGGAGCGGGTGCGAATGCCGACCGCGCCATCGTAGGTGATCAGGTTGTCCTGGCTGCGGCTTCCATTAATGTTGAAGCCACCGGAGGTGAGGTCGAAGCTGAAACCAGCCAGCGATCCACCTCGAACACCAGGCTTGAGGAGCGCGAGGAAGATGGGGTTGCGGCCATTCAACTGAAGATCGGAAAGCTGCTTGCCTTCGACCAGTTTGCCGAGGGTCGACGTTTCCGTTTGGATTGAACTTACAGTTGCTTGGACTTCCACGGTATCGGTGGTATTACCGATCTGCATCACCGCGTCGAGGGTTGCGGGCAGGTTGGCGTCGATTTTGTTGTTCTTCGATTCGAACTTCTTGAAGCCTGCTACCTCCACTGTTAGAGAGTAGAGACCGGAAGGCAAGGACGGAATAACGAAGGTGCCGGAAGAAGAGGTGGCAGCTTCGCGGGTCGCGCCAGTATTTTGATTACGGGCGATAACTTTAGCGTTGGGAATTGTGGCGCCGGAAGGATCCGAGATGGTGCCATTGATGGATGTGCTGTCTGACTGGGCGAAAATCGCCGCGGTAGTCAGAAGTAGCAGCGCAACATTGCGCAGCGAAGTGACTGGTTTCATGGTGTCTCCTGAGGCAAGGTACGTACTTGCTGGAATAAATTATATAACGATTATTGCAGTCAGTCACTAAATATGAGTTACAGTCAAGAATCCCAGAAATGGGATCCAGCTTGATAGCGCCTGAAAAATACAGGTAACTTCCTTATTTTGTTGGACTTTCCGTGTTAAAGAACGCTTGCGATGCGATGTAAATCCATCGGCAAAATATGCTAAACGGTGGTGACCGGAAATCTACAGTTCGGCTACCACGTTGGCCAGCCATGGAACGAACAGATCCGGCTGTTGACACTTCATCCTCATTCCTCCCTAACCGTCCCTAACCGGGTCGTCCTCCTTACGCTTGGGCGCACTGTGAACACAGACAGCGAGCGGAGGCGCCTTCTCATTCGTACCAATCGTTCCGTTATTACCTACCGGCCCAGCATTGACGCACAATTCCATATGACTAACATGACTAACTCATAAAACAGTCTAATCACATCAGGAAATAGCCTACGTTTGGGTTAGCCGCCGCATAGTGCATTGATACTGCCGTTACTTACTCCAAGTAGCCCTTT
>JANXXI010000151.1 GCA_025350695.1 Acidobacteriota bacterium | reverse complement strand
TAAGATCAAGTCAACATGTCTTTGGCCGTTGGCGGCTTCCGCGACATACTTCAGCGCTTCTTCGCCGTCTTTGGCCACGACCAGATCATAGGAAAGGTGCTGTTCGTTCAGGGCGCGCCGAACCAGGAAGACGTCCCCGGGATTATCCTCGGCCAGAACAAAACTCCAGTGTTTCTTCAAATCTATGTGCTCCGCTATGCCCGCACCGTGAAGTAAAACGTCGACCCCAGACCTAATGTCGATTCCACCCATATAGACCCTCCGATTCTTTCAATTACTTTTTTACAGATCGCCAGTCCTATTCCTGTACCCGGAACTTCCTGGCCGTGCAACCTTCCGAAAACACGAAACACTTGATCTTGATATTCTGGAGCAATTCCGATACCGTTGTCACTGACTGAAAATATCCAGACGCCGTCGTGAGGTTTCGCATCTACGTGAATGACCGGTTTCTCGCCCGGTTTCCCGTACTTTATCGCATTGCCGATTAAGTTTTGAAACACTTGCACCAAGTGAACCTCAGGAATGCGGACTTTGGGAAGGGCAGTTCTGGAAACTTCACCGCCGGCTTCCTGGATGGAGGCTGTTAGATTGCTTAGGGCCTTTGCGAGGGCATCCTGGCTGCTGATTTCTTCAAGCGGGTCCACCTGGGCGCCGGAGGCCCTGGAGTAAGCTAACAGATCCTTAAGGAGCGCTTCCATGCGATGGGCTCCGTCCACGGCGTACTTGAGATAGGACATGGCCTCGCCTTCCAATTTGCCGGCATATTCCTCGTGTAAAAGTTGCGAGTAGATGGCGACCATGCGGAGGGGCTCCTGCAAATCGTGACTGGCGGCATAAGCGAACTGTTCCAGGTCTTGATTGGAGCGCCGCAGGGCGTCATTGGCTAGCTGTAATTCCTCTTTGCTGGTTCTTAGTACGTCGGCGGCGAGTCTTTGCTCATGGATGTCGGTGCAAGAGCCAAACCAGCGGATAACACGGCCAGAGGAATCGCGGACCGGGACTGCACGGCAACTGTACCAGCGATGCCCTTCCTTGTGAGGCGTCTTGAAGCGGCATTCGGACTGAAACGTTTCACCAGTTTGGATGGCTGCTTTCCACTTGTTTACACATTCTTCCCGGTCCTCTGGCGCCAGGAAATAACTCCACCCTTCATGACCCGTTTGCTCTAGAGTGAAACCGGTTTCTTCATGCCAGCGATTGTTCAGGTACTCGGTGGTTCCATCGGCTTTGCTGCTCCAAATCAATTGCGGCAAGGAATCAGCCGTGACCCGATAGCGTTCTTCACTTTGGCGAAGCTCCTCTTCAGTCCGCTTCCTGTCTGAAGTGTCGGAACAATAGCCGGTGTAATAGAGGATGTTTTTTTGAGCGTTACGGACGACGGTGAAATCGGTGAGCGCGGGAAACTTGGCGCCAGATTTGCGAACATGAACGGTCTCGCTTAACAAGTGGTCATGCGCGGAAGAACCATCCAATTTTTTCGATTTTGCCGGCCACAGTTCGGGGTCGACCACGGTACTGTAGGGCTTTCCTTTCAAATCGTCGACCGCGTAGCCGTGCGTGGCGGCGAAGGCCGGATTGACGTGCTCCATAATCAACTCCTTTCCCGGAGTGAGGACGATCATGCCAAAGCCGGCGTGATCGAAAACGTGCTGCCAGCGGCTAAGAGCCTGGTCCACGGCTCGACGGCTCGTGACATCTCTGAAAACCATGACGGCGCCAATTAACTTTGATTCGGAGCCGAGGATTGGAGCGGCGCTATCGTCGATGGGAACCGCAGTCCCGTCGCGCCGGACCAAATTTGTATGATTTGCCATTCCAACAATTTTTAGATCGCGCAGCACCTGACGAACTGGATTTGCTGTTTTATCGCCGGTTGTTTCGTTCACTATGTGGAAAACGGATTCAATGCTGCTGCCTTTCGCTTCGTCGGAACTCCAACCCGAAAGCTGTTCCGCTATTGGGTTGAGAAATGTGACGAGACCATTGCGATCGGTGGTGATCACGCCATCGCCAATGCTGGCCAGGGTGGTTTGGAACTGGCGGCCGGCATTGTCCAATTCCCCCACAAGGCTCTCGCGGCGCGCGGTTGCCCGGTGGATCAAGCCTAGCGAGAGTAGCAGAAGACTGACTAAGATGCTGCAACCCGCAAGAACGGCGAACCTGGATCGAAGGGAACGGGCCTCCAGGTCGTCCGACGCTGCCAACCCAAGGGATAACGCGAAAGTTCTAATTTCGTCGCCAAGTTGCCTGAGCGCCTCCATGGTGACTTTGCCCCGATTGGTTCGGACAATCTCCAGCGCCTCGTTCGGGCCCAACTGATCGCGGACGAGCAGAGTGGCTTCCACTTCGGCAAGTTTTTCATTAATCAATGGGCTCAACCTTTCAATGCGGGCGATCTGATCCGGGTAGCGGACTTCCGACCGCAACTCATTCAGTAACTCCGGCAACTGTCTCTTGGCCTGCTTATAAGGTTCAAGATACTCAGGATTGCCTGTTAGCAAATAGCCTCGTTGGCCAGTTTCGAGATCCTTAAGTGCGGATACAACCATTTCGTTTTTTTGAATTACCCGGTGTATTCGGGCGACCTCGATCCGGGAGTCGCGTAGAAGGCTCCAGTCGGAATAAAAGAGGGCGGCGAGCACTAATACAATCACTATTAGGATCGGTAGCAAGATTCGTTCCACTCGGAAGACGCGACGCCACTTAGGTAGAGAGGATATGGTCATATCAAAGGGTATATGTTACGATGTTAACAACCCTATTATATGGCAAGCTGTGCGAGAGCACCCGATCCCGAAAGGAACGCAATGGACGACGAACGCTTCCACAACTTTTCGTCTACTACCGTGCATCATTTGAACGAGCCCGTGCGAATGATAAGCGTGTATGTGGAGATGTTGGAGGAAGCGCTTGGCGAACAATTGCAAGGCGAAGCGCTTCAGTCCGTTGAAAACCTTCGTAACGCTGCGCAACAAATGCAAAGGCTGCAGGAAGGGCTTGCAGAATTTGCGTCGGCCACGGGAAAAAGTGTCCGCCCCCACTCGGCGGTTAGACTGGAATTGCCGCTGCGGCAGGCCATTCTCAATTTGGATGAGGAAGTGAAGGCATCTGGCGCAAACGTTGCTTTTCACAACCTTCCCACGGTTCTTGGCGATTTCGATCAACTTCGGCTCGCTTTTGAGCATTTGTTGAAAAACGCGGTTCGATATAGTGGCGAGCGTACGCCTGAGATCACGGTTGCAGCCGAACAGACTGAAAAAGACTGGTTGATTGAAGTTAGGGACAACGGGCCGGGCATTGAGCCGGAATTCCAAAGTCGAATTTTTGAATTGTATACTCGGCTCCACGGAAAAAATCTTCCGGGGAATGGACTCGGGTTGCCCATTTGCAAGGCAATCGTAGCCAACCACGGCGGGGACATATGGGTGGAGAGCCAGCCGGATAAGGGCTCCAGCTTTTGTTTCACCCTGCCAATTCATAGATCGTAACTTCGCATCGCCTCGCACGCTGAACAAATCCACTGTCCTTAACTTTCGTTTTGTATGTCACTTTAGTGCAATCGGAGGGCCGTTTACACACATGGGAATGGGTAGGGGATTGCATTCGCTTGTAGCTGGAGGCACGATCATCAACTGGACCCGCCACCTTACCATTATGATGGGGCCAAAAACTCGCTGCGTTCCATTTCCGCGTTAATCAACTTTGCGGTCAAACGTGAATTAAAATCTTTTCAGCACGAGTTTTTCCCTCTGTTTGGGGCGCCCGATTGCAACACGATCTAGCGACTCGACCGTGTGGACACTGTGTTGAGTTCAGGAGATACGATTAATGCCCAAAGAAAAACATATGAAGGCCGCCGAACATCACGAGTCGGCTGCAAAAGCCCACAAAAATGCGGCAGAACTGCACGATAAAGCGGATCATTCCAAGGCTCATGATAAATCAATGGAGGCCCACAACAGCTCCAAGATGGCTCATGATTCTTCCGATGCTGCTCACGAGGCATCGAAGGCGAAAGCCGCAAAGAAGATGTAATGTTCTGCTGGGCCCTGCTTCAATGCTTGCGGGGCCCTTTCTAGAAACAATTAAGGCGCAATCGAATTCCTCTTGCCCTTATGATATGGCGATGGAATCGCAACTATTAGATGGGAGGATAAATACAATGGAATATTTAGGGGCTTGGCTTATTGGTGTTCCAACAGGTTTGATCGTTCTCTGGTTTGTGATGAGAAACATATAGTGCTGGGCGGGCAGAATAGATTAATCAATGAATAGGAGTAAACTGAATTCCGTATCGACTGATCGCAATATCCGGGCAATCTCCCTTCTAGAACAGCAGGCATTGGACCGCCGAAGTTTAGCGGAGAGATTTAGCGATCAAGTGACTAATCACGCGGGACGGTTGTGGTTCCTTCTGTTGCATGTCTTGTGGTTCGGGTTATGGATCGGATGGAACTTGAAGCTGTTTCCTGGAGCAATCACCGGACAGCCATTGGACCCGTTTCCCTTCCCCGCCTTAACGACGGCGGTTTCGCTAGAAGCCATTTTTCTTTCGCTCTTCATTTTGATGAGTGAAAACCGGTCGAGCCGACGGGCTGACGAACGGGCACATTTGGATCTGCAAATTAATCTTTTGGCTGAAGGCGAGACGACACAATTGCTTAAGTTAGTTAGGGCTCTTTGCGCAGTCTACAACCTACCGGAGGCCAACGATCCAGAGCTGATCGAATTGCTCAAGAGGACCGAGCCCGTCGCACTGGCTCAGGAACTGGAGCGCCAATTGCCGTCGCATGAAGGACCGAAGGGTTCCGCGAATACGCCGGGGACGAGCGGGGACTGACGCAAACAGACAGCCGTTTTTTCGCAGATTAGCCTTAAGAAAAACCAATCCCTTTCGACATCGAAGAAAATATCAGTTTCGCCGGTCTGTTTCAAACCGCCTCGCGTTCGTCCAACATTTCCTCGTCGCCAGCTTCCTTGGCTTGACCGCGCATCTCCCCTAGCCGTGTCTGTAATGTCCGCAGACTGATTCCTAATGTAGCAGCAGCCTCGCGACGATTATTTTTGACGTGCTTTAGGGTTAGTTGAATGTAGGCCTCTTCAGCCTTGGACAGAGATAAACCAGCGGGTAACGTCAGCGAGTCCTTCGACAATTGCGGGGCCTGTTTTTGGAGAGCCTTCGCATTAGAGGTGTCGATCCGGAGATGTTCGGTACGAATTGGACCTTCCGAGGCGACAATCAAAGCTCGTTCCACAACATTGCGCAATTCTCTGACATTTCCGGGCCAAGTATGTTCCTGGAGGGCGTCGGCCACGGAGGGAGAGAGATTCGTTACGCGCGTGCCGTGCCGACGGTTGAGGTTGTGGATCATAACCCCGGCGATGGGGGCGATGTCTTCCTTGCGGTCGCGCAGGGGCGGCAATTCAATGCGGAATACGTTTAACCGGTAGTACAAATCTTCGCGCAATTGTTTATTTTGAATGGCGGTTTCGGGAGGCACATTCGTGGCGGCGATGACGCGCGAGTCGACTTCAATTTCCACTTTAGCGCCCAGTCTTCTTACCCTCATATCCTCCAAGACACGCAGAAGCTTCGATTGGGTTTGCAGAGGCATGTCTCCGATTTCATCGAGCAAAATCGTACCTTCGTTGGATTGTTCGAAGCAGCCGGCGCGGCGTTCCACGGCTCCGGTGAAAGCACCCTTTTCGTGGCCGAACAGTTCACTTTCAATGAGGGTTTCCGGCAAGGCCGCGCAATTAATAGCCACGAAGGGTCCGGAAGAGCGGCGGCTGAGGCGATGAATTTCCCTGGCAACCATTTCCTTGCCGGTGCCGCTTTCCCCCGTGATAAGCACGCAAGCAGAACTGGGGGCCACTTGGCGAATTAGGGAAAATACTTCCTGCATGGACGGCGATTTACCGACCAAGCTGCCCAGTAAGCCTTGCATCGAGAGTTCGCGATTCAGCCGTTCCGTTTCGCGGACCAAGTGGTTCTGGGCAACGGCTCGCTCAATGAGAGGGACAAGAACGCTCAGCTTCACGGGTTTTTCGAGAAACCAGAACGCTTTGAGGTCGTGGACAATTCCAACGGCCTTTTCCACATTGCCAAAGGCTGTAAGAGCGATGATCGGAATGGGACAGTCGCGGCGGCGAAGTTCGGTGATAAACTCAATGCCATCCATGCGGGGCATGTTCAGGTCGGTGACGATGACATTGGGTTGGAACGGTTCAAGAGCCTCAAGAGCAGCCAGGCCATCCTCGGCCGTCGAGGTTTGATACCCTTCCCCGTTGAGCGTTTCGGCCAGCAGATGGCGCTGCAATTCGTCGTCGTCAACGATCAGCACTTTCTGCTTTCGGGGAGTGGGCATCCGATCATTATCTAATATTGGATAGTTCAGTGGAAATCTCCTCCGGCTCCGACGGACGAACCGTACTTCCGGTCATGGTTTTAAGATTGTTCCGCGCCCTGTTGCGGCTCGCTAGGAACGATAGGTTGAGTGAACTCGGAGGGTGCCGGTCCGCTATTGTCCAATGCGAACACGGCGACCGCGATGGCTTCAATCTCGTCGGAAATTGGGCGCAGGTCCTCTGGCTGGGAATCAGTTGGCTCGGAATCGGGGTAAGGCAGGAGGGGTTCCATTTGCTATTCCTTTACCTCTTGTTAATAAGATGAAATCGAGCTGCCAGTCGGTTTCTAACATGAGTTGGTGCGTAAAATGTGGAGGACATGGGGGTGGTTGAAGAAAATGTTGACTTGAGCAATGCGATACTTGATATTCCATTTTTACTCTTTCCGAAATTGCTGCAAGAGCGGTGGAAAGGCCACCGTTAAAGGTGGCCCTCGTAGGCTTTCAGGCGTGAAGCGGGTTCAAAGGGGGAGTTACCGGGTCATCTATATTCCAATCCAGTTCGTCCGGGTCGGGGCCAGGAGGAGGGTAGGTGGGTTCCGGGTCAGGATCAGGCAAACGGGGTTCTTTTAATATGTAATGCATTTGAGCTCCTTTAGAACTAGTGTCCGCAGCCGGGATGATCACATTCACACTTGGCCATAGCTTTGTCAGCTTGGCCCTCGCAATAGGCGCCGCAATACTCGCCTTCTCTTTCCACAGGGCAATTGCAGCCTTTGTGCGGACATTTTGGTGACTTGTTATCCATCTTTTTGTCCATGGTCTTAATGACCTCCTTCTGAGGTTAGATTCCCGGCGCACGGAAAGCGTTCACCGGTTTTATTAACTGAGGGACTGGGCATCGAATGCCGTCAATTCCCCATCCGCTACTGCGTAACTGACTTGAATCGGCTGGCAGCACACTTCGCAATCCTCGACCATGGTTTGCCGTTGTACGGATAGATCGAGCACCATTGAGATTTGCTCCCAGCAGTACGGACATTGGAAGAACTGTTCCTGCATCAGTACCCCTTAGCTCGCGGCCGCTTTTCCAGGAGACGCGACGGCCAGCCCATGCTTACTTTCATCTTCCTCGCAATAAGGGTCCAAGGAATACTTTTAGCCGATGCCAATCGAATGTGTCTCCCACAAGCAATGCAACAGCTATATACGCTATATTCAATGCGCCGGAGTGCGTCCTGCACCTGAATTGCCGTGTGGGTTGCAGCGTCGGTTTGATGCTTGGCCAGAGTTTGAGTTACGTTCCCGGTACCGAATAACTTTGGAAATCTTCGATCCTTTTCTGCGCAGACGGTCCTTCAAACGCCCGAGCTTACTTACCCTTCATCTTGCCGTTCATCTTAATATCAGTGACGTTAATCGAGTCTGCCTGCATGTCGCCGGTTAGTTTCACGGTATGTCCGGCGTGTTCTTCCAATCCGCTGAACGTCTGGTTCGTGATGGGGTACACCTTACCATTTGTCACAAACACGTATTTGCCTCCACCTTTCACGCATGCCACGGCGCAATCGTGATCGCTCATTGCTTTTCCACCGTGTTCGGCGGCGCTTTTGTGTTTAGCTCCGCAATCGCTATCGCTGATTTTGCCGGTCCATGTTTCAGACGCGAAGCACGTGCCAGCCGTGATTGCGCATAGAGCTAGGGTAAATTTCAATGCCATAGATTATCTCCTGGAGAATTGAATGTTTTCGATCCTCGTCGTGTCTTAGGCACGTACAGGGCCATTAGGGAGGACACCGAAGGAAATAGCAGTACTTTGATTTCCGGGGGTGTAAAAATCGCTGACTAAATGCAATTACTGCGCCGGTTGACTAAAAGTTAAAGCGGAGGCTGCGTATAGACAGCCAGTAATTGGCAAGTGATCTAGGTTTGGTCCTTTACTTGCACATAGTCGTGTGGCGTTAAAGAATTCCTGCTTGATGAAAGGAGAACAATCATGCTGATTTTGTTGATCATCCTGATCCTACTGCTGGGTGGAGGCGGCGGCTACTACGGTTACGGCCGCTGGGGACATGCCGGCGGCGCCGGAATAGGATTGAGCACGATTCTGCTGATTGTTCTATTAGTCTATTTGCTTGGCGGTATTCGTTGAGCGAGCAAAATTTAGGATTGTTGAACTGTTAGCGCAAAGGCTACTTCGCGTCTGCAGGCCGCTCCTACGATGTTTCCAAGGAGCCCCGGAATATTCATGCTGAACACACTTCAAGATTGTATAGATTTAGAGCTGGACGATGATAGCTTGGTCATGATGGCGCAGAATGGCGAGTCAAACGCCTTTTCCAAGTTGGTGCAACGTCACTACGCGCATTGTTTGAGGTTGGCCATGTCCATTCTTCATGAACGGGGCGGCGCGGAGGATGAAGTGCAGAACGCCTTCTTAAATGCCTACAGGCACATTGGACAGTTCCGACTGGATGCTCAATTCTCCACTTGGCTATCGCGCATTGTTTTGAACCAATGCCGGATGCATTTGCGAAGAACGCGCAGAGCGCGAGCCATCTACGTTGATCAACCGAGCAACTATGAACGCTCCAAGCCGCTCAGCCTTCAAGACAAGGGGAAATCTCCTTATCAGGAATTGTTCGGTAAGCAAATGACAGCCGCCGTGCTGAACGAAGCAGGGCGCATGCCGGTTGTGTTGCGCGAGGTTTTTCTGTTGACTCACGTCAAGGAACTACCGATGAACGAGGTTGCCTCGGAGTTGGGTATTTCGGTGGCGGCTACAAAAAGCCGGCTGCTCCGAGCGCGGAGCATCCTGAGAGACCGGTTGAACCTGTGGGGAACCCAAAAGGAGAACGATAGTGCTATGAGAAATGCCCTGTTCCATCCCCAATCTGGAGCTTGACCTCATAGTCGGATGCAACTTTAGGCTCCGGGTAGCCCCGAAAATAGGCAGATCCCGATTAACCTAGGGGCTGGTCAGGCACCTGCGGTAGGGTGAAATAAAAAGTGGCTCCTTGGCCAAGGGTTGATTCAGCCCAAATCCTGCAATCATAACGCCCGACGATTCGTTTGCAAATAGCAAGTCCAATTCCTACGCCTGGGTATTCGCTCTTGTGCAGACGCTTGAACATTCCGAAAATCTGATCCAGATACTCGGGCGCAATGCCAATGCCGTTATCCTTCACGGAAAACAGCCAGTTCTGTCCCACCCTGGTCGCTGAAATGTGGATACGCAGTGGCTGCTCGGCGCGGTACTTCACGGCATTGGCAATTAAGTTTTGCAGCAACTGGTGGACATGCGTCTCCGCGCATTGCACAACAGGGAGCAGGTCATGGGTTACGGTTGCCTCGCATTCCGAGATCGTGGCTTGCAGTTCTCCAAGCACTTGCGCCAACACGGTATTGCTATTTGTGTGTTGCGATTGCTCCTGGGGATCTCCAGCGCGGGAAAAGGCAAGAATGCCTTGCAGAAGATTATCCATGCGGCTCACGCCACCAATAACATGGCCGACAAACTGTCCGGCTTCGGGGCCTTTATCTCCGTAGTGTTCGGCCAATAATTGCGTGTAGATCGACACCATGCGAAGCGGCTCCCGCAGGTCGTGGCTAGCAGCAAATGCAAATTGCTCCAGATCTTCGTTGGAGCGGCGCAAAGCCTGTTCGATAATTTTTTGTTCGTGAATGTCCGTGGCGCTTCCGACCCATTTGACGAGGCAGCCTTTGCTGTCCTTCACGGGCTCGGCATGGCTAAGGAACCAGCGGTACGCCCCGTCTTGCCGCCGCAGGCGAACCTCGTTCGAAAATTGCTGCCCGGTTTCAACCGATTTATTCCATTTGGCCTGCGTCGCCTCGTGGTCATCGGGATGAGTGATCCTAGACGCCCGCGATTCCGATAGCATTACGTCATTCGGTACACCCGTATATTCCTGCCACCGGGGACTGAGATAGGTAAGTTTACCATCCGAATCCGCAACCCAAACGAAATCAGGAAGCTTTTCGGCCAATTCTCTGAATCGGCGCTCACTCTCCAAAAGAACGTTTTGCTGCTTCCGTAACTCGTCCACATTGGTGTTGGTTCCGAACCATCGTACAACCCGGCCCTCTGCATCGCGAACAGGTATAGCGCGCGTCAGGAAGGCGCGGTAGACCCCATCCGCGCCGCGCAGGGGAAATTCCATGTCGAAGGGCACTCCGGTGCGTATCGCCGCAGGCCAGCGCTCAAGCACTTCCGGCAGCACTTTGGGATCATGTACAACTTGCCATCCCCAACCTTCCATCTGTTCCTGAGTTGTCCCCGTGTATTCGTACCAGCGTTGGTTGTACCAGAAAATATAGCCGTCCGCATGGGCGATCCAAGCCAACTGATCGATGGTATCCATCATGCTCAACAACTGCCGGTCGCGTTCAGCCAGGGATTGTTCGGCCATCTTCCAATCGGTGATGTCGGCAACGGTTCCCACATGGCCAATAACTTCCCCATGGGAGGAAGTGGTAGGAGCCGATCGCGCTTCTACCCAACGTACGGAACCGGATGGGGTAAGAATCCGAAGCCGGTGCGCGAACTTGGAACCTGTCGCCATCGCCGCTGTCCAGATGGCGAACATAACTTCCCGATCCTCAGGATAGATCGCATTTTCCCAACCGCTGCCCATGGCTTCCGCCTGAGAAATACCCGTGATCGCGCACAAGGCATTATTCATATAGACTAACGCCCCTTTAGCATCGGTACGAAAAATGCCTACTGGCGCGGATTCGGCTAGCAGGCGGAAATGCTTGTCATATTCGCGAGTAGCCTCTTCGGCCAACTTACGGTCGTGAATGTCTACAACTACCCCAATACTGTATTGCGGTCTGCCCTCAGGGTCAAGAACCCTTCGTCCAGTGGCTGAGACCCAGCGGAGACTGCCGTCTTTACGGACGTAACGCTTCTCCATTTGGTAGAAGGGCGCCCCTTGTTTCAGGTAGGTGGTCAAATTTGTTTCGTGATCCGGCAAGTCATCGGCATGCGTGAGATCGCTAACGTTCATACCAGCCATTTCAGCGGCTGAATATCCGGTGATTTCGCACATCTTCTGATTGACTTTCGTGAAGCGAATGTCCGTGCCGATATAGCACATTCCGACTGGAGCCAGATCGAATACAATTTGCTGGTATTGTTCCGTCTGTTTACGTTCCGTTATGTCGGCAAACACGCCGGTGAGGGGCAATGGCGCGCCATCCGAATTCAAGATGCCTGTTCCGAAGACTTCTACAATACGCAGCATCCCGTCTTTGCGATAGATACGGCATTCGTGCCGCAATCGTTCGCCGTTGCGCCAACTGTCAGCCAGCACTTGTTCCAGCTGGTCCTTATCGTCGGGATGAACAACCGTGTCGAAGAAATGCCTGCCGCTGAAACCTTCGTCTTCCTTCGTGCGCCCAAACATTGCGTAAGCCCGGTCATTCACCCCACGAAGGCGATCTTGTGCAAAGTCCCATTCGAACACGGCCAACTCAGCGGCGTCGGTGGCGATCTGAAGGCGCTCCGCCGCTTCGATCCAGGACCTCTCAGCAAGCTTTCTGTCCGTGATATCCTGCACCACCGAGTTGACACCCGACACTTGGCCAGACTTATCAATCAACGGGTAATAGCTCAAAAGATAAGTCCGCTCATTTCCAGGACTGACAGCGGGGGCGTGCTTCAACTCCAGATTCAACACGGGTCGACCGGAATCAATCACTCCCTGATAGACGGGGACTAATTCGGGAAATGTTTCCGCCAAGGTTCGGCCAATGTAATCGGCGGGTGCGGCGCCTTCCATTGAAGCCAAGTGTTCATTGACGCGAATGAATCGAAGGTCTTTATCGACGAATGAGAGCCCAACCGGGGCGCTGGCGTAGATGGCTTCGATTTCATCCTGACGGAACGCGGCAACGGTCACGCTGTTTTTCAGGTCATGCGCAATCCGTTTTTCGGCATTGATATCTTCAACTACGCTGATAGCATATCCGGGGCTATGCAACGTGGGCCGAACCAGACTTACCGTTAAGTTGATCCAGATGATGGATCCATTTCGATGAAAGCACCTTTTCTCAATCGAGTACGAATGGATGCCTCCTTGCTTCAAGGCTTCATATTGATCGAGATCCATTTGCAAGTCGTCGGGGTGGGTGATCGTTTGAAAATTGCTGGCCAGCAGCTCCTGTTCGGTATAGCCCGTAATCTCGCACAGCCTCCGGTTTACCCGCAGCCAACTCCCATCGAAAGCAACGTGTGCGATTCCGACGGCGGCTTGATTGAAAGTAGCCTCGAATTGTTCTTGCCGTTGCTGATTCATTTGCATCAAACGAACGTTGGCAATCGCGGGGTACAGCCGTTCGCTGACATCGCGAAGTAAGTTCGTCTCTCGTGGCTCCCACTGACGAGAGGTGTTGCTGGACACCGTGAGGCTAGCAACCCAGCGGCCTTCCTTGTGCAGTGGAATTGCAAGAAAAGAGCGAATTTCGAGGGGCCCGTAAACCGTGGCAGATAGGGCAGCTGTGCGCGTATCTGTTTCCGTATTGGTGACCACGACGGGACGGTTGGCCTTGAAATCGGCCAAGGTGCCTTCGAAAACATCTAGCGAATAGAAACCAGCGATGGGAGGTCCGTTGCCGGAAAGGGCTTCCCATACTTCACATCGATTACCGGCTACATCCACTTCTGCGTAGGTGTAGCGGAGGAGGCCAAGGTAAGCGGAAAGTTCCCTGCCCGCCGTCGCCAGCAAATCTTCCAGACCGACTGACTGCGCGAGTTTGGCGCTGAGGTGCAACAGGAACTTCTCATCCAGTTCCTGTTGCTTTCTTTCCGTGATATCAACCACCGCCAGAATTGCCCGCACGGGCTTTCGCCCCACGCCCGAACCGGCGAAGAGTACCAGTTGACGAACGCTCAACCAGCGCACGCGCCCATCCGGCAAAACCACGCGGTGTTCAAATTTCAACCGCCCTGGCCCCTGTGTATTCAGACAGCCGCTTATTGCCTTTAATATTTCCGCCCGGTCATCAGGGTGGAACGTTGCGTGGATTATCTCGCGGGGCACGCTTGTCGCGTGTTCGCCGACGCCAAAGCAACGGGCAGCCTCGGCGCTGAGGTGAATCATTCCGTCGTCATAGGTGATGTCAGCCAACGCCAGTTCGGAAGCCTCGACACCCAGCGCCAACCGTTCCCTAATCAACCGCAAATGTTCTTCCGCCTGCTTGGCCGCGCTTATGTCCCACACAACGCCAATTAATCCCACGGGTTCTTGAGCGTGATTAAGCTGGACCTGTCCTTGAACGCGCAGCCAGCTGTAGTCGCCATCCACTTCGAGCAGCCGGAATTCCAGAGAGTAATCAGGGCCCTTGTCGAACGCCGCATCGATACTCTCCTGTAGGGCCTGGCGATCATCCGGATGAATCTGATCAAGTACCGCATCGAAGCTCATTTTGACAGCGCGCGGAGGCCCTTTACCCAACCCAGTGGTTTCCGGCCACTGCACTTCTCGCGTTGCCTTGTCGTAATGCCAAATGCCCATTTGGCCGGCCTTCAACGCCAGGTCCCTTTGTGCGCTGCTGGACTCCAAATCGACTTCGGCTTGCTTGCGGGCGGTGATGTCGGCGTATACTTCAATCACCGACTGCGGTCGCCCACTTCCATCCCGATGCAGGGACCATTGACTGGCTAGCCAAACCTCCGACCCATCCCGCCGACGCCTTTTTACTTCGCCGCTCCACTTGCCGCCTCTTAGTAAGTCGGTTTCGATTGCCGAAAGCGGTTTGCGAAACTCGGTCTTCAAGAGCGCATGAGCTTGCTGCCCGATCGCTTCAGATTTCGACCATCCGAATAACTGTTCGCAGCTTTGCGTCCAAATGAGGATTGTTCCGTCAAGCCTTCGCACCATGGCTTGGGCTAAATCCAAAACCTGGAAGAGCTCATCGAAATACAAATCGGTGAGATGCGCGGTGGTGGCAATGGGAGCCGGCTTATACGTTTTACCGGATTCGATTTCGAGTGGGAGAGGTTCGGCGGGAATCGTGAAGGAGAAGGTGGCGCCTTCGCCGGTTTGTCCGGATGCCCAAATGCGTCCCCCGTTTCGCTCTACAATCCGTTTGCATATGGTGAGGCCGATTCCCGTCCCTTCCACATCTTCCCGGTGCAGACGTTCAAACACACCGAAGATACGCTCGGCGGATTCCGGCGGGAATCCAATTCCATTGTCTTGAATTGAGATCACCCAATCCGGCCCAATCCGTTCCGAGGAAATATGAACTACTGGAGCCACGCCAGGCTTGCGGTACTTGATGGCGTTTCCGATTAGATTCTGAAACAGGTGAGTCAACTGCCCGGGGTCTCCGGAAACCACGGGGAGATCGCCATGAGTTACGGAAGCACCGCTCTCGTCAACAGCGCTCCGAAGACTCTGCAAGGAAGTGACCACTGCCTCGGTCAAAGGAGTTTCACTGAGCACTTGGAGAGGGCTGCCCGCGGCCTGAGCCACCTGCAGGAGGTCATTGAGCATTGTGCCCATTCGCGCCGTGCCACTTACGACGAAATCTATGAATTCGCCGGCCTGTGCATCCAACTTGTCTCTATAGGTAAGCTCCAGTAATTGCACGAAACTTGCGACAGTGCGCAAGGGAGTTTTTAAGTCGTGGCTTACGGCGTAGGCAAAGTGCACCAAGTCTTCGTTGGCGCGCTCCAACTGGGATACGTGATTGCTAACTTGAACCTGCGCCCTGTTTAATTGTTGGTTCCGTTCGGCCAATAACCTGGCGTCGGTTTCCGTCTTTGCTCGAGCGGCCAAGAGCTCCTTTTCGTATGCACGGCGGTCTCTGGCATCGAATAAAATAACCCGGCTGAACCGGTGAACTCCCGTAGCATCTTTCACCTGGACGGCTGTGAACAAAATCGGGATAGAGGCGCCTGTTTTTCCGATCAAATCCAAGGCGATTTCGTTCACCCGCCCGTTCGAGCTCAACAGTAGCGCCAGATGCGTTTCGTAGAAGATTTTGCCGCCCGAGCTAAGCAGATCCACAAGCCGCTTCCGCTCTTCCACTTCGCCTTGTTCGTAACCGGTCCAGCGCAGCAACTCGCGGTTGCATCGCAGAACCAGCCCGTTGGCCGCAAGGTACAGAATTCCACAGGGGGCGGAATCAAACAGTTCGTCTCCACTTTCCGGGAGCCTGCTGGCGTGAATCTCATCCTCGGGAAATGCGCGGCTCATGACTCACCGATGAAGGTTCGTATACACGCGATCACCTCTTGCGGCGCGCTGAGTTGCGGGCAATGTCCCGTGGCAGCCATTACGACAAGAGTGCTATTCGGCATGTGCCGGTGCATGTATTCGCCCACGGCGAGCGGGGCTATAATATCGTCCGAGCACTGCAAAATCAGAGTAGGGAGTGTATTTTGACGAAGCTCCTTTCGATGGTCTCCGTAAAAAGTGACACGGGCGAAGTGGCTAGCAATTTCAGGATCATTGCGGCAAAACGCTTCTTCCAGGTCGTGGGCCAATTCCGGCCGGTCTGGATTTCCCATGATGGACGGAGCCATGCTTCTGGCCCATCCTAAATAGTTCAGATCCAACATGTCAAGTAAGCTTTCAATATCTGTCCGCTCAAACCCGCCTATGTAATCCCCATCATTGATGTAACAAGGGGAAGGCCCAACCATTACCTGCCTACGAAAGTGGGGATTTCTAGGAACATTTCCCGCCGCTTGGATGCTTGCAAGTAGACAGGTCATTGCACTCACCGCATGCCCTACAAGCGTAACGGAGTTGAGGTCCAGTTCCCCAATGATCGTAATAAGGTCGTTGACATGGCCTTGTAACCGGGAGTATTCAGAAAAATCATATCGGTCAATGTCAGATTTCCCGAAGCCGGTAAGATCGTACCGGACGGTCTTGAAGGCGCCGCGAAATTCCGGTTCAACAAGGTTCCACATGGTTTGGTCGCAGCCAAATCCATGAAGGAAAATCATGGCTTCGCTGCCCGAACCTTCCACTTTGATATTGTTGCGCTTTAGACTCGACATGGAAAGACTATTCCTACCGGATACAACAGTGTAGTTTCTGTCATTTGCCTAGTGTAAACGTATTGTAGACCAAAAGAGCGTCTTGAACTTCCGAAGGTCAACGGATTTCATTTCCGGAACGTCCGAGTTTTGCATGAGAAGGCAAAATTTGCCGCCGTGAAAACCGCGCCGATTTTCCGCGCACTCCGGAAACTCATCTTCGCCAAACCGCTTTTTCGCATTGAGAGCTTGTACGCCGGCAAGAGTTAACGGGGATTATATCACTTCGCCATTTCTCCGCCTTTCTAGGCGGATCAGATTGGCAATCAAGTTGCTCATGTGTCCGAAGTAAGTTGGTGAGCGACTCGTCCCACAACTTAACTTAAATTGGAGGAACGGATATGTCATTCGTGGCTTGGATTGTTTTAGGTTTAATTGCCGGCTTCATTGGAAGCAAGGTAGTCAACAACACAGGTGAGGGGCTCATCGGCGATATTCTGCTGGGAATTCTTGGGGCGGTAGCCGGAGGGTGGCTCTTCAACAGCCTCGGACAGCCTGGCGTCACTGGAGTAAATCTTTATAGCATTGTTGTCGCCGTGATAGGGTCGATCGTTTTGCTTATGGCCTACCACCTGCTATTTCGGCGCGTCGGTTAGATCGTTTTCGACAAATAGCACTGCGTACGCCTAAGGAGAACTAAAACATGGCAACAAATAGCAGCACGTTTACTGGACCCACGGAAACGGTCGCGGATCAGGTGGCCAACGCTGCCACGCATTTAAAAGAGAAGGTCTCGGACCTTGGCAAGACCGCCGTCAATAAACTTGATGGGAGCCGTGAATCGGCCGCAGGAGGGCTGGAGAGCGCTGCTTCGGCGCTGCACACGAAGGCTGAAACGGTAACCGGCATGGCGCAATCCACGGCGGCCACGTTGAATTCGACGGCCGAATACCTTCGGGGCAACGACATGAAGGCGATGGTGACGGACGTGGAGGCTTTAGTGCGCAGGAATCCCGTTCCGGCACTGGTGGCTGCAGCGGTGATCGGATTTGTGATAGCGCGAGCGCTAAGCAGGAATAATTAATCTACGAGGAAATACCTGAGAGCGGAGTTCCCCCACATCTTTTTCGACTCTGCAGAACATTATCGCGAAGAAGCAATCGTGGCCAAGACGTCCGGGGTATTGCTTCCCGCTGTTTTAACTCTCGCTATGGCCGTTTACACGAGGATTAGTTTGGAGCTGAATTTACGGCGAAGAAAAACGCAGGCCAGAATAAACTTCATAAAGTTATGAAAGAATACAAAGAAGGTTCTTTGACGTCAGGCAGCGGCGCGATTGTCAAGAGCAGAAAACAGGCTGTTGCTATTGCTTTAAGTGAAGCTCGCGAAGCTACCGCAAAGAAGATCCCCAGCTAACCCAATTTCCTTCAGTCCTGATAGATCGAGAGAGACACTTGGCTGCTCGAACTAGCGAGGACAGATGTCAGTAGTTGTACAACTTGCCCTAAGCGGCGCCAGCCCTTTAATCTAACCCATTCATCCCCAGAAATTTAGCTGTAGTCGACAATCCCCAGCATCCAATTAGTGGACCAATCATCCCCTTTCTTGCCGCTTTTCCTCCTCCAAATAGGAGCTTTGCCCACTTCGGAGGTCTGCTGAGGACCACGTTCGACCGCATCGGCAAGGCGTTTACGAATTGATTGAATACGACCGGGAAGTTGGGCTCGAATTCATCATTCAAAAGGATCGGTGACGAGCTCACAACTTGGACCTACACTCTGCCGGCATAGTTTCCGAGTTGGATGCCAATGCTGTAGCGATGATTATGGAAATCAGGACGGGGATAAATGCGCTAATGCCAAAAACAGCGATGATGCCCGAGTTCTTCGTCGCCGGACACTTGATCCGATTAATTGCATGGCCCTTTGGGGGACTTTTCGAAGGCTGAATTTTAGAAAAGCTGATGTAGAAAAAAGAGCTTGGACAGCGCTGAGGCCGTCCAAGCTCTTTCAGGTTCAGGTTTTGTACCAAATCCCTACTGGACCGCTACGGTAGGACCGGCCGACGTCGAGACTCCGTTGATCGTTATCACCAGCGGCAAGGCATTGCCGATGACTCCCGCGGGTGTTCGCAAATTGACTTGAACAACACCGGTCACCAAGCCTGGCGCGGCGCCGATGAATTCAACGGTAGCATTTTGCCCGCCGATTGTCGCCGTGGTGGACCCGGTGATTCGGAGAAGTTGATTTACAGGCGATACCGAACCAGTGATCCCCGCTGGGCTTGTTTGTCCGGCCCCGGTGATGTATGCCACAATCGTTGAGTTAGGCCCCGCCGGTTTCAACGTGGGACTTAGCGGCCCATTTACAGTCCCGTCGCCATTTAACACAGCGGCTTGACCTGCACCAGTTGTATTCAAGGTGAAGATCGCCGGCGAAGTGTTGTCGACTCTCAACCCGATAGGCGTCGATGTCACTCCATTGTATTCAACCGTTACGTTCGTTGTGATTCGACCCGCAATTTCCCAAGGCGCAATCACGTTGATCTGGTTCGTCGATACATAAAGCGGCGTGCCCTGTATGTTATCGAACAGTACTCTAACACCCTGTAATCTGGCGTCGACACCACCAGTAGAATTGAGCGTGAATTGTCCACCGTTGGTTGTCGTGACCGGTCCTAGCGCGGTCCCTTTGATGGTAATCAACTCACCTGGCGCGATTGGTCCGGCTTGACTGCTTGCCGCATTGGTGATAGTAACCAGTTGCGGGGCTGAAGCTGCGGCAACATTCAAAGTAACATTAGTTACTGCCGGGGAAGCAGATCCGGGGGTGGTCACTGAAATGGATCCATTGTAAAGGCCGACCGCGAGTCCCTGAGGGTTGATTGAAATGTTGAGGTCCCTCGGAGTGATTCCCGATGTTGCATCAACCACTAACCACCCTGCGGGACTGGATGTGCTGGTTGCCGTGAAGGAAATTGGCGTTGTACTCGATACGGTGAGTTTTTGCGCAGGCGGGGCGGCGCTACCCAGTTGAAAATTGAACGATAGGTTTTGTGGGGCAACCGTCAGATTTTGGGCGGTCAACACAGTGAGCGACACCGGAACCGTGATGGGTGGCGTAGCGGAATTCTGAAAGGCTAACACGATCTGCGCAGTGTATGGCGTAGAATTGGCGGGTAAAGTATTTGGTTTAATGCTGACCGTCAAATCACTATTGGCATTTCCGCTTGCTGGATTTACGTCCAACCAATCACCGCCGGTAATTTGCGCGATTGTTGCCGTATAAGAAGCTGTTCCTCCTGAACTGGTCAGGGTCAAGGATTGAGTTTTAGGGACCGCCGCTCCTTGCGTTTGTGTAAATGATAACGCGGGGGGAGCAACGGATACAGTGATTGCCGGATTAACGGTTACAGTCACCGGCAAAACAAACGTCTGGTTAGGCAGTGAACTAGGTAAGCTTGAGGACGATATCGAGATTTGACCGGTGTAAGTACCTGGCGCCAATCCCCCGGGAAGAATGGAGACAACCAAATTCGTGGGCGTGGAACCAGATCCAGGTCCGATCGCAAGCCATCCGCCGGCGGAATTGGTGGTGGCTGATGCGGTGAAGGTCACTTGCGTCAACGGATCGGTGCTGGTTAATGAAATCGTCCTGGCGATGGCTCCTGTGCCAGCCGCGGATTGTTGCACGGTTTCATTTCCAAATCCAACGGGAATACTGATGCTTAGTTCAGCGGCCGCGGAGACGGCTACTGTCACGGGGATCACCAGCGGGGTAGTTGACCCCAAGTAGGTAACAGAAATTGTTCCGGAGCAGGCGCCTGGAGTCATGCCCACCGTGGACACGCTGACGGTGATTGTGACGGGCGTAGTCACTTGGGACGTAGTTGCATTCAGCCAATTGGTTCCGCATGTTGAAGTAGCCGCGGTAACGCTGATAGGAACCGGTTGACCAGTGCTACGGATCTGTAGAGCTTGTGAAGGCGGGGGCGGCTGATTGGTCTGGTAGCTGAACAGAAGGTTGGCGGGAACGGCGATCACTTGGATGGGATTTGTGACTGTGACGGTCACAGGGACGACTATGGAATAATTATCGCCATTGGTTGGCCTAATTGTGACTTTACCCGAGAGCGTTCCTACGCCAAGGAGAGCTGAGTTTACACGCAGGGTCACCTGAGCCGGAGAAGTGATCCCCGACGACGTCGCCGTCAGCCAAGGTACGTCCGTTGACACCGTAAACGGAACTTGCCCACCCACCGAAGTTATGTTGAGGATCTGATCCGCCGGGCCCTGGCTGGCAAATGCGCTGGTAAAAGTAATCTGCGCTGGATTGGCTTGCAGCAACGGATTGTTACTCACCACCAATACGACTGGTATGGCAGGCAAGGCGTTAACGCCATTGAGAGGCGTAATATTCAACGAGGTTGTATAAGTTCCCGGAGTAAGTCCGGTTGGCGTAACTGTAAGGGTTAGAGCAGCAGGCGCGCCCGAGACAGTTCCGCCCAGCGGGTTAACAACCAACCAAGGTGCGGCGGGGCTAACGCCGATGGTGAAAGGGATGGCGGCTCCGTTCGAGCTCAGCGAAAGAGATTGGGGGGCCGGGAGTGCGCCTCCGGCTTGATAGAGGAAGGTGTTGAGGCTGGTGGGCGTTACACTCAATACGGAGGTCGCGCTGATTGTAAGCGTCACCTGAATCTGGGCAAGATTTCCGGCAGGGTTACTAGCCGCCGTGATGACTCCAGAGTAAGTTCCCGGCGCCAATCCACTCGGCACGGCGCTAACGGAGAATGTACCGCTTGAGCCGCCGGTGGTCCCACCTGTTGAATTCAAGCTCAGCCAGTTGCCGCCGGTTTGGGTCTGAGAGGTAAGCGTAAACGCTAGTGCACCGGTAGTACTGGTAAGGGTTACGTTTTGACTGCTGGGTGTGGCAACTTGTGCGCCCTGAACGGCGGTGAAGAAAAGCGCGGAAGGGGATGAGGAGAGCGTTGATGCGCCACCCACAACAAGATTTACATTCACTGTAATTGGACTCGAAGCACTAGACGCCAGCTGAACCGTGAACGATCCGTTATAGGTCTGCCCCGGATTCAACCCTTGGGTGTTAACTGTTACCGCGAGCGGAACACCGTTAGCCGGTACGTTGCTAATGATCCCGCCAGTGGTGCCCTGGACAAGGAGCCAAGGTGAGGTTTGGGTATTAACGATGAAGGCGATGGCATTGTTTCCGGCAACGCTAGGTATAACCGTCACTACTTGCGCGGCGCTACTACTTATCCCGGATTGAACGTTAAAGTTGAGTTGCTGGGGCGTGACGCTAATTGATTGCCCACTACTAATGCAAGTCGCGAACGCTAGACCGAGCGAAAGAATTAAAGTCTTCATTTTTTGGTTACCCTTTTAATTTACTTACCCTTTAGATTACAAACGACCGCTTGAACTAACTAGTGACGATCAGGACGCCAGCACCGGTATTCTTCTCTTTCCCTGGGACTGAGTCTGCGAATCACGATTGTGCTTCCGGCGGGTCTCAAGTGACTAACGGGAATAAAATCCCAGCTGGAGCTAATTAGCGTGCATGAAATCGCCATCATAAAAGGCGATCCCTGGAGCAAATTACTGTGACAGTACATGGGAATCTTCTATCCAGTGTATTGAGGAGGCAATTGGAGTGCCAAATCTAGTTGCTAAGTCCACTTAGTTGACTAAATCAATAAAAACATGGCTGTTGTTCCTCAGCCGCAGAGGCAACGATGAGTTATCAAAAAGGTTTTCAAGAAAAGAGACCTCGCCAATATGCAACTTCTGCTTGACGCGGTAGTCCGGACGGCAAGGTCCGCACGTACCTACAAGCGCGGGACGAAATGATTTCGTCGCCAAGTCGGGCTTTGGGCAGGCTGGGTGACCTTGCGAGAATGAACCTTGAGGCCAAGCGGTAGATTACCTTGTCCCAGTGCAGCGCCACACAGCCGAACTGGGCGGCTCGATGTGTGCGGAACTGGTCCGGTTTGCCGCTGGACCAAGGTGGTCGGTAAGGTTTGGAGCGATGGGGTCGCGGCACCTATCGCTATTGGGTTATGAGTTTCTGGTATGAGAGCGATTTCTCTTACTCTCAATTGTAAGGATGCACATGCGTTAAATCCAAAATCCCCGATGGTTAAAGGGCCCTAAGGCTATAACGATAACTGGTAATCCTAGATAAGTACTTTATAAAGAATGTTTTACGGAAAAATTTACCATGCTGTAAAAATCGGACGGTAAATCTGATCGTGTATTGGCTCGGAAGTTTGTCGATTTGGCGGAAACAATCAATAAGTTCAAGGGAAAGGTTTTTGGCGCTTTAGATGCTGTGCCTAACTCTTACAACTAAACAGTAAGGTACTTCTAAAGATGCTCCAAATACACGTGTGGGGATCGTGCTGAATCCCAACTCAGTGGACCATTTTTTGGCTCCACGACTATGTAATCACGGCCCTGCAATTCGGAAGTTAGCACTTGTAGCGCCTCGCTTAGCCCATATTCCGGCGTTTTCAAACAGAATGGCCAACACACACCGGTGTGGGGAAATGATCCGAAAAGTACAGACACTTCGAGGTGGTGTGTATCTTAAAGACGGAGCAATAACAGCTAACCATTTGCGTGATGGTAGGCACGACGTTGATCTCGACTGGCGAAGCTGGCACCTTCTCATTCAAGACGAACATTCACACGTTCTGGGGTGCGCACGCTACACGCCGTTTTCGAGTGCGAAGAACTTTTCCGATTTGACGGTATCCAAAAGTTCATTGGCGCAATGCCCGAAATGGGGTTCGAAACTCCAAGCGGCTGTTGAATCAGAAATGGATCTGGCGTGCAAGAAAAATGTTCCATATGTCGAACTTGGAGGGTGGGCCCTAGCCGAGAGTATTCGTGGCACTGGCGAAGCGCTACGAATGGTGTTGGCCATCTACGGTCTCGCGCAAGTGTTGGGAGGGGTTGTGGGACTTACAACCGCAACCCAGAGACATTCTTCCGCCTCTATCTTGAGGCGTATTGGCGGGTTTTCTTTAGCGCATGGCGGCTTGGAACTACCAGCTTACTTCGACCACCAATACTCTTGCGAGATGGAAGTCCTGCGCTTTCACTCGTGGGCGCCGAATCCGCGCTATTTTCATGGGATTGAAAAGATCAAAGGCCAACTCAGAACCATGCCTGTATTGACCTTTGACAACAAGACAATTTCAACCCGGCCTCACCCTGATGGCCGGAATTCGACCAACAACGTTCACTTGAACTAAGAATTAGGACGTTTGATTACGCGCACGGCGATTAAGAAAACTCCCATTCCCATGAGCAGAGCCGTCCCAGGTTCCGGAGTAATAATAGCGCCCCCGACAATGGTAACTCTGAAGTCTCCTGAGTAGGTGCTGGAGACAGTGCCCCCGGGAGTTGCAATAGCCGCTTGAATTTGAGCGGGAGTCTTATCCGCGATTTGCGTCGTGAATCCGCCCTGCCAAATTGAACTGGAACTAACCGAGTCTCCTGCGGTTCCCAACGCCTGGAGCGAAACTGTCGTACCCGTTGCAGAGAACCTCGTCAGTAGGAAGGGGGAACCAGCTACTGCAGAGCAACTTTCTCCTATCATTAACGCGGCGCAATTGGTGTTTGAGCTGGCAGGGCCAAGCTGCAACAAATCAAAATGCAGGCCGGGCGCCGAGGCGAAAGTTATAAAATTCGCAGGGAATGTGCCGGCCGTAAGATCAAGGATAGTTCCCTGAACTCCAGGACCTAAAACACTGCCCGCTCCGTAAGTTACGTTGGTTAAGAGGCCGGTTTGAACACAGCCATTTCCTCCGCCAACTGGAAGAGTCCAATCGATTGTAGTCGCTGAGACTATGACTCCTCCGCCCGAGCAATTGGCCAAAGTTAATGTTCCCACGGGCGTCGCCTCAGTAGACGAAGCCATTAGCAGAAAGCCAGCAATTCCAATGATTATTGAAGATTTGTTTTGTACCGGCATTCCGCGAAGTATGTTTTGCATGATATCCTTGCCTCCTGTAGTAGGTAAATTTATGTATCTACCTTACTCGCTAAGTGTTAGACTCTAGGCCGCAAAATTCCGTTCAGGAAATTTATCTTTACGATTAAAAATGTGCCACGGACATTGTGAAGAGGTCAACTCCAATTAAATCAGTGGCTTGCCTTGTCAGGGTAACTCGACTCCATTAGCAATAAAGGAATCCATCCTTCACCCCTAAAGCTAGGGCTTTTTCGCGTCGATGGCTCGGGTAGTAGTTATGCACCTAACGCCGAGCAAAGATGACAAACAGGGTGAGCTGGTCTTATTAGCCCCGCGCACGGATCAAATTCCAACTTCTCTGACTGGGCTGAGTCTCGACGCTGGTCGTCATCATAAGCTGTTCAGCGGCATGCAGAGAATGAGAGGAAAGCTTTATCTCGACGAGGGGGCTCTGACACCTTCCCAGCTTTCTTCCGATGGGAGGCATAGGCTTCCAGTGGACGATGCGGCATGGCATATTCTTGCGTTGGACCAGTACGGGGAAGTTGTGGGCTGCGCCCGCTACATGTCTCATAAGAATACGGCTTCATTTCCACAATTGGGGCTCAGCCAGTCGGCCCTGGCGACTTCGGATCAATGGGGCGGAAGATTGCGGATTGCCGTGGAGGCTGACATGCAGCACGCCCGGCGCTTAGGCCTCGATTATGTTGAAGTTGGCGGTTGGGCGATTTCTCCGAAGCTCCGCAATACCGGCCACGCCTTGCGGATCGCCCTGGCGGCGTATGGTTTGGCACGGCTGCTTGGCGGATGTATAGGCGTTGGAACTGTTACCCAAAGGCATCTGTCTTCTTCGATCCTGCGCAAGATGGGTGGTCATTCGTTAAGAGCCGATGGATTAGAGCTTCCAACCTATTTCGACTCCAATTACGGATGCCAGATGGAAGTATTGCGTTTTGAGTCGGCTTCACCGAATCCGCGATTCGAGGGTTGGATTGATAAACTGCAAAACTACCTGGTGACGGCGCAGACTATTTCGCCGTTCGATGCCTCCCTGTTGAACCTGCAGTTGGCCGTCGGTGGGTGGGTCACTCCAGTCTCGGCTATCAACAAGGCTGGCGAAAGGATTGCCCAAGTTTAGCGTCTAACCAGGGTAGTGTTTCCACATCTCAGCGTTAACAATATCATTCCCTCAAGCGCGTTGCTCGAATGGGAATCGGTGCTAGGCAAGGATTATGTGGTAACTACCGGCAACCGCGTTCCTGAGGCGGAAGTTACCACGTTTGCCACCAATCAGCAGATACCCGCTATCCTTTACCCCGCAACGCGGGAGCAAGTCCAACAATGTCTAGGCATAGCCAGCAGGTATCAGATTCCGGTTTATCCGGTCAGTACGGGGAAGAATTGGGGTTACGGTTCGCGAGTTCCGGTTGAGAGCGATTGCGTGCTGCTTGACCTGCACCGCATGAATAGAATTGTGGACTACAGCGAGAATCTCGCCTATGTAACCGTTGAGCCCGGGGTGACACAAGGGCAACTGTTCGCCTTTCTTGCGGCGCGGAAGTCCAAACTTTGGATGGACGCAACCGGATCCAGTCCCGATTGCAGTTTGATCGGTAACACTTTGGAACGCGGCTTCGGGCACACTCCTTATGGAGATCACATCTCCAACGTCTGCCGCTTTGAAGTTGTTCTAGCTACGGGGGAATTGCTTGAAACGGGCTTCGGCCGTTATTCTAACGCCCAATCCGCATCCGTATATCCTTGGGGTTCGGGACCAAGCCTGGATGGGTTGTTCGCGCAATCAAACTTCGGACTAGTTACAAGAATGACTTTCTGGCTAATGCCCGCTCCTGAGCGGTTTGAAGCATTTTTCTTTCGTTCCCATAAAGAGGAGAGTCTTGCGATTTTGGTGGATGCCCTTCAGCCTTTGCGGCTCAACGGAACACTGCGCGGCGCGATTCACTTAGGTAACGATTTCAAGGTGATTTCAGCAATCCGGCAATATCCATGGGAGGAAACAAACGGCTTAACTCCCCTTAACCAGGACTTACTCGGCAGGTTTCGCAAGGAAATGAAGTTTGGGGTGTGGAACGGGTCGGGTGGGCTCTACGGAACGCGTGCTCAAGTGGCGGAGGCGAAGCGGCTTGTGCGAATTGCGCTTCGAGGCAAAGTGGATAGGCTCCAGTTTCTAAGCGATCGTTTGTTTCGCATGGCCGCCCGATTTAGCCGTCCTGTTGGCATGCTTACGGGTTGGGATTTGAGCAAAACGTTGGCGCTCGTCAAACCGTTGTACGGCTTAATGCAGGGCGTGCCCACTGATCAATCGCTGGCGAGCGTCTATTGGCGGAAACGCAATCCGCCGCCTAAGCAGATGGATCCGGACAAGGACTTGTGCGGGTTGCTTTGGTGTTCGCCTGTTGCGCCGGCCGAGGGCAAGCACGCGCGGATCATCGAGTCGCTTGCGGCTGGGATTTTGCCGCGGCACGGTTTTGAGCCGATGCTTTCGATCACCATGATCTCGGGCCGCGCATTGATGTGTGTTATCTCCATTTCTTACGACCGTGAAGTACAAGGGGAAGATCAAAAGGCGCGGGCTTGCTTTGATGAACTCCGATCTGAACTTGCCGTGAAAGGATATCCGCCTTACCGGCTCGGCATCCAATCCATGGGGCAGATACCGAGCGGCGGCGCTTACGGAGAATTGCTCTCGGCAATCAAGGGCAGCGTCGACCCAGCCGGCATATTGGCTCCGGGCCGTTATGCACCTGCTACTTTGGAAGTTCGGCCGAAGGAACAGGCTAAGAGCCGGTCTGTTTAGCCGGTTTGTTTAGGCTGTTTAACGGCTGGCGATCCAATCAGGTAGGTCACTGGAAAGCCAAATGCCGATCCTTCCGTTATCCCTGCTTTCCACTCAAAACCGGCGAACTCCGCGCCGTTCACCATGGTAAGAAGTTCCGAGGGGGAATAAGTGCGCAGACAGGAAACAAAGCCATCAAATGTGACGACGAAGGGAATGACCGGTATCAGATAGGTCAGGACGATTCTGGAAAACTTGACCGGTCGCATTTGAGCCACGGCAATCCAGACCGGAACGATAGCTAGTAGCATCAACAGCAGCGCCGGTATGGTCCTACGGGTGAATTCAAATACTCCAATGGGCTGCCCGTTTTCACAGGCATCTTGAAGGATTGCCCGCGCCGCATCTTTCTTGAAATGATGGAATGAAGTAAATAGAGTACGGAAGCCAAGTAACTGAATTGGAACCTCCGTGGCGTCCACGCTTTCAGTCCAATAAGTCAGACCAGTGGGAATGTTTTTATTAGCGGTATCGATGTTAGGAAACTTATCAGTTAAGATTACCGATTGAACGGGTTGACTTACTGCAGAGAGGAGCCAATCTATCCAAGGACCTCCGCCGCCGGAACAAAGATCGACTACCTGTGTTATCGAGTGCGTCGCGGCGACTTCCAAGATCATCGGAAGGACCGGCTGATAGGTTCGTAGGTTTCTCTCCTGATGCGCCAAGTAATCCGTTAGCCCATCCCGAATGACAGCCGGGCACCAGGGTTGATCGTGAATCTCGAATAAGTGGAATCGCGGCAACAATCTTATTTAACTTATCACGCGAGCGGATGCTTAAGCTTATCCGCAAGGAAATCGACTTTAGCGGGAACTGCGTTTGAAGGGAAGGTCAGAGGTTTGGAATCCCACCCGACCAACTCATCCCGGCTCGACCCGAACAACGGGGCAGTTCGCCGGATAGTTCACGGAAGCAATTTCTGCTCCGAACCTCTGAAGTGACGCAAACTTTGCGGATTTCTTGAGCAAATTGCACCGTTAACCACTTTGGGCGTTGAATTGCATGCCACCTTGCATGGTAACGAAGAACGGTTCAACTCAAATCAACCTGAAAATCCAGAGCAATGCGGAGCACATAAGTGAAGATCGGATGGATGGATACGTCCTTGAAACGCTTCTCGACGGCACGAACGATTCATCGATAGAACAACACCTCCGTTGTTGTCACACATGCCAGGCCCGCTTGGAGGAAGCTTGGGAATTTATTCAAGCGCTTCGCCAAACAATTCGCAAGGGGAATGTTCTTTCTCAAAATTCTTCAGATCACGGGATTTCCGTTAACCAACTCCAAATGGCTCCACATGTCTGACCCGCGATACTGCCACTATTCCGAAACGATTGAAGTTCCAAAGCCAGAGGAGGAACAGCAATTTGCAGAGATCGCATCCAGGATGAAGAACATCTCGAGCCTTATGAGCGATCGGGCACGCCACGCCGCAAGGTCGGTCCATGCCAAGAGTCATGGCCTGTTAAGAGCGGAACTCACGGTTCTTGATGGTCTCCCCGAGCCACTTGCGCAAGGAATATTTCAGCATGGTGGAATCTACCCGGCAATCATGCGCTTCTCAACCGTACCTGGAGACATTCTTCCGGACAGCATTTCAACCCCTCGCGGGCTGGGAATTAAAGTGATCGGCGTTGAAGGCCCGATGTTGAAGGACCACCAGGGCGAGGTCACACAGGATTTGGTAATGGTGAATGGCAAGGCGTTCCCTAGCCCGGATTCTGCCGCATTTCTGGAAGGAATCAGGACGCTTGAAAAGCACGTAAACGATTCAGAAGCCTTCAAACAAATTGTATCGACAGCCGCGCGAACAGCGGAGACCGTTCTTGAGGCCGTCGGAACCGAGAGTGCGGCGTTGAAAGGTTTTGGCCATCCGCAAACTAATATTCTTGGTGAAACATTTTTCACTGCCGCCCCATTGCGTTATGGAAATTACATGGCCAAGCTTTGCCTTGAGCCCGCATCGCAGAACCTCAAGGACCTGAAAGACAAAACTATCGACACTGGGAGCGGCCATTCAGCGTTGCGCGATGCTGTCGTTGAATTCTTCAAGACAGGGGAAGCCGTCTGGGACTTAAAAGTTCAGTTGTGTGTTGATCCGGAAACAATGCCGATCGAAGATGCGTCGGTTCCGTGGCCGGAGGAGTTAAGCCCCTATCTAACCGTGGGCCGCCTGGTTGCGCCGCCGCAAGACGCTTATAGTGCGGCGCGGCGGCTTTATGTCGACGAAATACTATCGTTTAATCCTTGGCACGGACTCGAAGCGCACCGTCCCCTTGGGAATATCATGCGAGCACGAAAGCAAGCATATGCCGCCTCTTCACAATTTAGGCACGAAACAAACGGCAGGCAAATCAGCGAACCGCGGTCGATAGAAGAGTTGCCTGCGTAGCTAAGTGCGATCCCTGCGTGTGAACTCTTCGACTCCCGATGGATGCGCCAGCAGCAGTATGTCCGCTGGTCGCCGTCCAAAGATTCCACAAGTGACGACTCCCGGAATTTGATTGATTTCCTCCTCGAAGGCGACAGGATCGGAAATCCGCAGACCATGGATATCTAGAATCACGTTGCCGTTGTCGGTCACGAAACCTTCCCGCGGAACTGGACGGCCTCCCCTGCCCTCAAGCTCCCGTGCGATGTACCGGGAGGCCATGGGAATGACTTCAATTGGCAGCGGAAACCGGCCAAGTTGCGCGACCATTTTGGATTCGTCGGCCATACAGACAAAACTACCGGCCACCGCAGCAACGATCTTTTCCCGTGTCAGCGAACCCCCTCCGCCTTTAATCATTTCAAGTTGTCCGTTAATTTCATCCGCCCCGTCAAAGTACACCGGAAGTTGCCGAATGGTATTAAGATCATGAATCGCAATTCCCGCTTTGCCCAACAGTTCCGCCGTTGCGTTTGAAGCGGCCACTGCACCCTTGATGCGCAGTCGCCCGCGCGCCAGCGCGGCGATGAAGAAATTGACCGTCGAGCCACTGCCTACACCAATAATCGCGGCCTCGGGCACAAACTGCATTGCTGCTTCGGCGGCAGCCCGTTTTAAGTTGTCATCGCTCATTGGCGCACCTCTTTGCGGGCCGGGAGAGATTGGCCATTCTCGTGCTTGACTCAACTTGTAAATCAAGGAGCCTAGGAACATTATGAAGAATAATAAGGAAGAATTGAAAACCTACAGCATTCCGTCAACGCAAGAGAAGGGCGGCGCCGGTTCAGCCGGGCAGTCCGGGGATACGCAAGGTTTGCCTGACGTCGCCGAAGCTGGTTTCGAAAGCATACAGGAAATGGTTGAAGAAGGGCAATACTCCGAAGCGGAAACCCTTCTTGCCGTGGAAGAGGCTGCCGACGGAGAAGTCGCCGAGTTGCACCCGAAACAGGTGCTTCAAGACGATGTGCCTTTGGAATACCTGAACCAAGACTAGAACTCATCTCAATAAAAAATGCAGGCCACGCAAATTATGTCTCAAAGAGAAGCTTGGAAGGACAGGTTCGCTGCCCTAGAGTACCTTCCCAAGCTTTGGAAATTACTTTGGGAAGCGCATCCGGCTTCGGTTGCGGGCACTATTTTCCTGAGAGTTGTTGGCGGCCTTTCGCCACTAGGCATGCTCTATGCCGCCAAACGCCTGGTGGACATAATTTTCCAGGCTTCGAAAGGACAAACTGCGGATATAGGACAAATGTGGCTGTGGGTTGGCGTTGAATTCAGCTTGGTGGTGGTATCCCAAATCATCGGTAAGGCAGTCGATTATCTGGACCTTATGGTCGCTGAAAGATTCAGCAACCGTCTGGCTTTGAAAATAATGAAGCACGCGGCGGCGCTTGACTTGGCTAGCTTTGAAGATCCGGCTTTTCACGACCGGCTGTAGCGCGCCCGGGCGCAAGTTACGGATCGTACAGGCATGCTTACATCGGCGGGCTGGTTGCTGCAACGCATTGTTATGTTGCTCTCGCTTGCGGCCGGTATCATCGTTTACTCCCCATGGCTTTTGGTTGTCTTAATTTTGAGCGTCCTGCCGGCGTTCTTAGTGGAGAGCCACTTCGCATTTTTGGGTTACAACCTGGCTCATGAAATGACGCCAACCCGCCGTCGGCTTGACTACTACCTGTTACTCGCTAGCCGCAAAGAAACTGCCAAGGAAATGAAAGTGTTCGCTTTGGCCAACTACTTGGAAGGCAAATACTCGGAAGCTTCGAATGACATCATCCTCAAGCACCGCCAGTTGGCGTCGCGGCGCTTGATTTGGGGTGCTCTGTTTGCTGTCCTGGCCTCAACTGCTTATTACGGCTGCTATGCGTTTATTGCCAGGCAAGCCTTTCTTCAGAACATGAGCATGGGCACGTTTACCTTCATGGTTGGTGCAATCGGCGGAGCCAGTGGCCATTTGCAAATGATCTTCACGCTTTTTTCGAGTATTGCCGACCAAGCGTTATTTCTAGGCGACCTGATGCTCTTCTTCGAAGAGAAACCGTCAATTGACTTTTCCCGGTCGACAGCCATCCCGCCCCGCCCTCTCCAAAACGGGATAGTTTTCGAGGATGTTAGCTTCCAATACCCTGGCAATGAAAAGCCTACCTTGAACCAGTTATCCTTCCGTTTGGACAAGGGCATGCGGTTTGCTTTGGTAGGTGAAAACGGCGAAGGAAAAACAACCATCGTTAAACTCATGGCCCGGCTTTATGAGCCTACCAGCGGGCGCATCCTGCTGGATGGCCGTGATCTGAAAGATTACAATGTCGATGAACTTCGTAAGGAGATCGGCGTCATATTTCAGGACTTCATCCGCTACGATTTGTCAGCTCGGGAAAATATTGCAGTTGGGGACATTTCCCGCCTTAGTGATGATGAAGGCTTATGGGAAGCTTCTCACAAGAGTAATGCTTTTGAGTTGGTGGAGGGGTTCCCCGAAAGGCTGGATCAAATGCTAGGGCGGCGGTTCGATGGCGGGGTGGATCTTTCCGGCGGCGAATGGCAGCGCCTGGCTCTTGCCCGCGCCTATCTTCGCCATTCTCAAATCTTAATATTGGACGAGCCAACAGCGGCGCTCGATCCGATGGCGGAGCATGAAGTCTTCCAAAAATTTGCGGAACTAACCAGCGATAAACTCGCGCTATTCATTTCTCACAGGTTTTCCACGGTCCGCATGGCGGACCGCATCCTGGTTCTGTCTCAGGGCAAGATAAGTCAGGAAGGAACGCACGATGAGCTTGTCCATGCCGACGGATTGTACGCTCAGCTATTCGAGGCGCAAGCATCGAGCTACCGTTAGAGTACCGCCGCTCACGGTAACCGAGCGAGCCTTGATCGTATGGGAGGGGTTGAAACTCTCTATGCGGCCGCCCTACATTTCGGGATCACAACTGTCATAGACAGGCGCGGAACAACTGAAAAGCTGCTGAGTTGCGGCAAGGCCATCCTTCCTCAACTAGTTCAACTGAGTAACACTCTCCAAAACTGGGTTGAGAAGATTTCCACAGATGAATCAGATTTCCAGGCAAGGTTATGGATTCCGTAACTCCGAAGACTATATAGCGTGAAGGTTTTGCGTTGGCGTGGAGCTAAAAAATAAGTAGAGGAACTGGAGCCACCTGTCAGAGTCGAACTGACGACCCTCTCATTACGAATGAGATGCTCTACCAACTGAGCTAAGGTGGCCCTGTGTTTATTTTAACAAACTACAACTTCACGACCAACTTTTTCATTTTACCCGACATTCATGCTGTCGCGCTACCCACCTTCAATCCCATGAGTACCAGTTTGCCCGTAATTTCTAGCGAAAAAATTCGGCAACCTTTCTGTCGGCTGCCCTATGATAGGAAGACCCTTCACATTATGCCCAATATTCTGTTGGCCGCCTCGGAAGCTGCCCCATTTGTCAAAACCGGGGGGTTGGCGGATGTCCTTGGTTCCCTTCCCCAAGCCTTGGCGCGCATTGGTGACAAGGTTTCTGTTGTGCTTCCCAATTTTCGTGGAGCAGCGCCCCTGGACGCAGTTCCAGTCTGGGAGTCCATGAATGCCAGCGCCGGACGGAATCAGTTCACCGCAAGCATTTTACGGTCCAGCCGCAGCGGTGTGGATTTCTATTTCGTCGACATTCCTTATCTATTTAATCGCGAGGGCGTCTACTCAAACAAGGCGGGCGATTTTCCGGACAACCACATCCGATTCGCGGCATTTTCGCAAGCGGTCATCGGAATCGCGCGTCATATTGTGCGACCCGAGGTCATTCATTGCCACGATTGGCAAGCGGCTCTAGTTCCGTTCTACCTCAAACATTACCTAAAAAATGACCCACGGCTGGCCCACATCAAGACCTTGTTCACTATCCACAACCTTGGCTATCAAGGCCTCTTCAGTGATCCGTATCGAATCTTGAGCGACATTGGAATTGGGCCGGAACTTTTCACCGTCCAGAATCTAGAGTTTTACTCCAGCGTCAATTTCATGAAGGCCGGCTTGACGGCAAGCGACGCACTATCCACCGTTAGTAAAGGCTATGCTCGGGAGATTCAGACTGCGGAATATGGGTTTGGCTTAGATGGCGTGTTGCGGGATCGAAGCCTTCAACTAACCGGTATCCTCAACGGTGTGGACTATGCGGATTGGGATCCGCGAACTGATCACCAAATTGCGGCCAACTACAGCCCCGAAGATCTTTCCGGTAAGCAAGCCTGCCGGGAGTCGCTATTGGAAGCCTTTGGACTGCCCGCCGACATATCCAGTCGGCCCATTTTAGGTATCGTCTCGCGCTTTGCAGGCCAGAAGGGTTTCGATTTGCTGGCGGAAATTTCCGGGGAACTGCTTGAATCCGACGTTACTTTAATCGCCCTCGGGACCGGCGAACCGCAATATGAAAGTTTCTTCCGTAAGTTAGCTGAAGATCGCCCATGGCAAGTGCGCGTCAAGATCGCCTACGACAACCGACTAGCCCATATGATCGAAGCCGGTTCTGATATTTTCCTGATGCCTAGCCGCTACGAACCTTGCGGGCTGAATCAGATCTACAGCCTTCGATACGGCACGCCGCCGGTAGTTCGCGCCACGGGTGGTTTGGATGATACCATCGAAGAGGATACGGGTTTCAAGTTCCAGGAGTACGCAGGTGAGGCGCTACTGGGTGCGATTAAACATGCACTTGATTCATTTAGCGATAAGCCTTCTTGGCGGAATCGAATGCGGCGCGGAATGTTGAAAGACTTTTCCTGGAGCGCATCGGCATCCGAGTATTCAGCACTTTACGGGCGTTTGCTCAGGGGTTGAATCGTTTTCTAGCCCGACTGCATCTATCCATTTATAAGACCAATACTGGAGCAAAATATGGCAGGACAGAATACACAAACTTTTACGGAAGCGGCCTTCGACGCTGATGTCCTTAATTCCGATACACCCGTACTGGTGGATTTTTGGGCGGAATGGTGCGGTCCTTGCCGCACGCTTGGCCCAACCATTGACTCGGTGGCTGATGATTTCGCTGGAAAAGCCAAAGTCGGTAAGCTGAATGTGGATCAGGAAATGGGCATCGCCCAACGCTACAATATCCGTGGCATTCCGGCCTTATTGCTTTTCAAAGGCGGCAAGGTGGCTGGCCAGTTGGTTGGCGCCGTGCCGAAGTCGGAAATTGAAAAGCTGCTGAATAGCAACCTGTAATTTCGAGTTGACCGTGAGAGTAGGGAGGAACCCGCCGAGGTGCATTCGGCGGGTTTTTCCGTGCGCGCGCCAACTTACTTCTGGGTCTGGGCGTCGTGCTTTTGTTTTTCGATATCCTTGCTGATCGAATTTTGGCGGCGAGCTGCTTGCTGGCGTTCGGCGGGCGTCAGCTTACCTCCATTAGCGGCGCGCTCGGTGGCGATCTTGTTATTGAGGTTCGCTTCACGCGTCTCAAGTTTAGCGGTCTCCTTCGCCGTCAACGAGCCGTTCCGCACACCTTGTGCAATACGTTTTTGCTGAACCTGCTTGCGCTTCTGAATGACAGCGGGCTTGGTGGCTGGGGCCACTGGCTTTGGGGCCGGGTCTTCGGCGAACATGACGCCGCTAGAAATGGCGGCCATGGCGACTGTGAGAATCAGGTTTTTCATTTGAGTAACATCTCCTGTAGGTGCTAACCAAACTATCGGCTGGGAGTTGTACAAATCAATAGGACCAACTTACGGGATGTTTTTCATCCCTTGTTCAGGGGATGGTGGTAAACGGCCACATACTTAGTACCCTAGCTAGTGCCGCGCTGGCTATAATCGACGTATCCCGTGCCTGTCTATATTGCAATGCTCCGCGCCGTGAACGTCGGAGGAAACAACAAAATCAAAATGGAAGAGCTGCGTCTGCTGTTCGATTCGATAGGACTCCAACAAGCGAGCACCTATATTCAAAGCGGCAACATTGTATTCACAAGTAAGGAAAAAGACCCAAACAAGTTGGCAGCCAAAATCGAAGCAGCCATCGAGAAGGGCTTCGGGTTTCGGCCCAATGTGATTCTTCGGTCGAGTTTCCACTTTGACGAAGTCCTACGACGAAACCCGTTCGCCGCGCGGTCGGAGGTTGCTCCGAACAAATTGCTGGTAACCTTCCTTGCCTCTGATCCTGGCGATGATGCCCGCCATAAAGTAGGAGAGATCAAAGTGGCCCCCGAGGAGATGTTCGTTGACGGCTGTGAGCTCTTTACGTACTACCCGAATGGTTCAGGGAAAAGCAAAATCCCAATGACCTTGATTGAAAGGACACTTGGGACGCCCGGCACAGCTCGGAACTGGAACACGGTTGAAAAGCTAAGTGAAATGGCAAAGGCTTTAATCGAAGCCTGAAGTTACGGAACTAACTCCGAGCCCTGAATCCCTGCTCAGCATCGCTCAGCATAACATCCAATTTCGCCAGCCTTCTGGCGACTTGGTCAACGCCGAACCTGATGTGTTTGCGCATTGCGCGATCCGCCAGTTTTGCATCCCCTCGATTGAGAGATTCGATCAGTGGTACGTGCCAACGTTTCGGTAGACGATAGAACTGCGTGTGGCTTGAAAATAGCCATGCAACTACCAACGTCTGGTTTCGATCAATCGCATCGGACAACGTCTGACATCGGGCCCTTTGTGCTAGACGTGTATGAAACTGGGAATGCGTTTGATGCGCTTCAAATAACTTCTGCGCCAACTCTTCCCCGCGGCATTCGGCAACCTTTTCATACAACTCGTCCAAATTAGCTGCATGAATCAGCATCTCGATCCGATCTGCCTCGGTAGCCCGTTCGGCGTAAAGCCTGGCGGACATCGTTTCTAAAGCTTCCCGCAAAATGTAGTGGCCCGTTACATCCTCTTCGGTTGGGATGCGAACGCGCGTCCCGGCACGCGCCCGGCTTTCCACCAAACCTTCGGCCTCAAGCTTTTGCAATGCTTCGCCAACTGGTAACAAACTCATGCTCAGCCTAACGGCTAGCTTGCGTCTGGAAAGTGGCGTGCCAAGTGGCAAGTCACCGCGCAGAATCTGAATCCGCAAGGTTTCGTACGCCTGCTGTGACAAACTCGCGCTGGCGGCGCTTCTTGCATGTTCCGTAACGTTCATCCAATCTCCGAGCCTAGGCCTATCGGCCTTGAATTCCCCTATCCCCGGTCACTACAGCAAAATCATGCTTGAGTTCATATCAAGTCTGAACGGAGATTGCAAGCCGAATGGAAAATAGTTGTATGCCGGGAAAATGCCGAAAGCTATTTTTTGGAGAAGAACGAGACTTTGCGCCCGATGATCATTTTCACCAATAAGTGTTCCGTGTTTCGCGTAACGCCCACGCCTATACCAAAGTTGAATTCCCACTTGTCCCCTAAGTCGAGATCAATCGTTGGAATGAACTGATGCTCCTGTTCAACGTAGGGATCAAAACGGCCAATTGGTCCCAGGCCGCCGTAGTATTCAAACCCAAGCGCGGCCTTCTTTATGGTCTTTACGCTAGTTTTGAAATTAGGAGAGAAGACGAATCCATCTCGAACGCCAGGGCCATGCAAGGCGCGTCCTAGAGTGGGATTGAAAGCCACGTAAAAGCGGCCAATTTCTTTATCGATGATCGGGCGAATTTCAACGCTCCAAGTGTCCGGCGAATAGTGGGCCCGTTGATATCCGATTTCGGTGGACAGGCTCAACCCAACCGGCCACTTCCAAGCCTCCGGTATGCCGACGCGGGGACGGATATGACTACCTACCCACTGATAGCCGTAACCAGGGTTGTAACTAGTGAAAACATAGAAACCGGTCTCGAACCAGTCGTTAAAACCATGAGTGATTTCCAGGGTTTCCCGCAAGGCATGGTTGGTTGGTCTCTGCCCATCCACAGTCTTTTTTTGGCCCTGGAACGCAAAGTTACTGTGCAACTCAATCATGGTCTTGCCCTCGTCCATGGTGCCAGAAGGGTAAGTTTGAATTTCGTAGTTCTCTTGCGCACACAAACTAATGGCAACGACACAGAACAATATTAAACTTTTCATTTAGATCAGCCTGTATCGTCTCATATAACTTGAAGCCCCAGCAATGCAGCGTTTGATTGCTGAAGTGTTAGGTGACAAAGATCTCGGCTGAAATCAGTATTTCATAAACAAGACTATATTTTCCGGTTGAAACATGCGACACTTTTAGACGCATTGAGTTCCGCGATGCACCTCCCCGCGTCGCCGGCAAGACTAATGCGCAGAGACAGAGCAGTTGCCGCCCTTGCGCACTGTAAGTAGTTTTTGCGTTTGTTCATAGAGGAGAAAATACAAATGTCAAGTTCATTGATCGATGGTTTACTCAGCTTAGCCACACCTCAGATTATGGGAGCCCTGTCTTCCCGTCTCGGTGAATCGGAAAGCGCAGTTCAAAAAGGTTTGCAAGGAGGACTGGCATCAATCCTAGGCGCCCTTTCAGGCAAAGCCGAAGACGGCGATTTCCTCAAAATGATTTTCAACATGATTACAGGGCCTGGAGCCGGCGCCAGCCTGCTTTCCAGCCTTGGCTCGGTAGCTTCGGGCAGCGCCAGTTCCGCTGTAACGGATTTAGGGTCCAAATTTCTCAGCCTGGTGCTTGGGTCGCAGCAATCAACCGTTGCAAGTGCTATTGGTTCGTCTTCGGGTTTAAAGTCGAGTTCCGCGACCAGTATCTTGAGCATGGCTGCTCCGATGGTAATGGGGCTTCTTGGCCAACGCGCTGCTGAAGGAAATCTGAATGCCGCTTCTTTGGGCAGTCTGCTGAAAGCGGAAGCTCCCAGCCTGCAACGGTTCTTGCCAAGCGGCGTCAGTGGAATCTTGAGCGGTTTTGGTAGCGCTCCCGCCGCTGCCGCCGCTATTGCCGACGAAACTGCATCGGGTATGAAGTGGCTGGTACCGGCTTTGCTTGGCTTGGCTCTACTGGGCGGCTTGTTCTGGTTTTTGAATCAGAGCAAGGATCCTGTGAAGGAATCCGCCAAAACAATCGAGACCAAAGTAGAAGATACGGCCAAGTCCATGTGGGCTGCGCTTGGCGAATTCTTTAAGCGCAAATTGCCAAATGGCGTTGAACTGGATATTCCGAAGTTGGGTGTTGAAAACAAGCTGATCGACTTCATTGAAGATGCATCAAAGCCCGTGGACAAGACCACTTGGTTCGATTTCGATCGCCTCTTGTTCGACACCGCCAAGGCTACGCTGCAACCCGCTTCACAGGCTCAGTTGTCTGACATCGCAAATATCTTCAAGGCATATCCGAAGGTGAAGGTGAAGGTTGGCGGCTACACCGATAACGTCGGTGACAAAGCGATGAACCAGAAGCTTTCCGAGGAACGCGCAACCAACGTCCGCGCCGAATTGGTGAAGCTTGGGGTTGAAGCGGATCGTCTCACTGCGGAAGGATATGGCGAGGAGCATCCTATCGCCGATAACACTACCGAAGAAGGGCGTCAGAAAAATCGCCGCATCTCCATGCGCTTGACCGAGAAATAGAAGCGCAAAGGGCCCGGCGGTTTGCGCGTGTTTCTCAAACGTTCGTAATCATGGCCCTCCGTGTTTCGACTCTGAGTGAGTTGAGGCGCGGAGGGCAAACTGCCTCGAAGCTCTGCCTGCCCGCGTGAACTGGTAACGTATATAGACAACTACCATGGCTACCAAACCCACCACGAAAACGCCTCCTCGCGCCAAGCGCGCCAGAGTTGAAATCCAACAGGAATTTTCCGCTCTTCAAGATGAATTGGAGATGTCCCGTGATTCCTCCGACCCCAAAGCGGATGAGTTAGCCCGGCACAAGGAGAACGATGTGCGGCAAGCTGTTGAGGGAGTCAGCGTCGACGGAGTAGTGGAACAGATATCGAAATTGGGCCTGGATATTTCCCGCGCTCTGAACGGCGTCTCGGAAAGGTTGGTTGAGGAAGTAAACCGCCTTGCCACCCTGCGCGCGGCTGTCGGTCTTGAGCGGCAGGAACTGGAACGGCTCCACAAGATAGACGTGGCTGCCACGGCGCTTGATCAGATGGTTCAGGAATACGAAAAGCAGAAGGAGCAGTTGGAGGAGGAGATCGCCACACAGCGTTCGGTTTGGGAAGAGAACGGTCAGGTCTCCGAGCGCGAGCGCAAGGAACAAGAGGAAGCGCTTAAGAAGCAGCGGCAGCGGGACATAGATGAGTACGAGTACAAGAAAAATCTGGAGCGGAAACGCGCCCAGGATAAGTATGACGAAGATCTCCGCCTGCAGGAGAAGAAGAATAAAGAGCGGCAAGAGACGCTCGATAAGAGTTGGTCGGAACGCGAAGCCGCTTTACGTGAGCAGGAAGAAGAGCTAAAACGGCTACGCAAGGAAGCTCTCGATTTCCCGGCCCGATTACAAAAAGAAATGGATCAAGCGGCGGCACAGGCGGGAAAGAACGCAACGCAGCAAGCCGAGCAACAAGCGCTGCTTTTGAAGAAGGAAGCCGAGGGGGACAAGCGCATCGCCGAGTTGCAGATCAAAGGTTTGGAAGATTTGGTGGCGCGGCAAAACGGCCAGATCGCCGAGTTGCATAAGCAGATGGATGAAGCCAAGCGGCAGGTGCAGGAGATTGCAGTGCGGGCGATTGAAGGGGCTTCGGGAGCGAAGACTTTGACGCATGTGAATGAGATTGCGATGGAGCAGGCCAAGCATCGCGGGCCGCAATCGTAGGGGAGCTCCGGTTGCGATAAACTCCAAGTAAAGGTCTGTCATGGCTGCTATCAATTTGATCACGTCCGATCCCAAGATCATGATGGGAAACCCGTTGTCGCGGGCACTAGAATTACCGTGGAGCTAATCTTAGAAAAACTAGCCGCAGGCGAATCGGTGGAGCAAATCCTTCAGGCTCATCCCAGGTTGACAAGGGGTACAATCCACGCCGCTCTGGCATTTGCCGCTGAGGCGTTGCGAGCGGATGTAGTTTATCCATGCGAGCCGGCTGTTCATTGAGATTTATCGCCGATGAAAGTTTGGACGGCCGGATCATTGAACTCTTGCGCGCTGACGGATACGCCGTCGTTTCGATAGCAGAGTTGAAGCCAGGAATCGAAGACGTTGACGTCCCCTGTCTCGAATATGCATGCCCTGTTCTCTAGGTGGGGATTCCTTCGGATGCGGCGCGGCGCAGCGCGACTTTTGCGAGTCACGCACCGGCCACGGGCCAGCCCCACCTTTGGCTGCTTACAATAGTAGACACCATGCGCCTGCTTCCGCTTCTGCTCCTTTCGATCTCCGCAGCTACTGCCGCCGATTCCCGCCTCCAGCAAAACATCGAACGCATAACGCGATCCGTCAACGCGCAATGGGGCATCTACATCAAATGCCTTGAAACCGGCGCCGAAATCGCTATCAATGCTGATAAGCAGATGGACACCATGTCCGTCATCAAGATCCCACTGATGGCCGAAGTCTTCCGTCAGATCGAAGAAGGCAAGTTCAATCTGGACGATCGCATCACCCTCACTGAGGCGGCGAAACGGCCTGGCACCGGCGTGATGCGTTCGCTCGACGCAGGGGCCACGATGTCGATTCGTGACTTACTCACACTGATGACCATCGTCAGCGACAACACCGCTACCGACCTTCTGTTCGACAAAGTGGGCGGCACGGAGCCGGTCAACAAGCTCATGAAATCCTACGGGCTGGATTCGATTCGCGCTACTGGTCCGGCGTCGGTATGGTTCGCCGGGTTGCGCGCGGCGCCATCTTCGGCTGAGTTTCATCGCCAGGCGAAAACTCCCTTCGGCCTGGCCAGTCCCCGCGACATTGGGAAACGGCTGGAATGCATTGCGGAGGGCAAGGCCGTTAACCCAAAGGCATCGGAAGCGATGCTTCAAATGATGCGAGGGCAAGTCTACTCAAGCCGCCTGCCTAAGTACGTTACCGGCTTTCGCGTACTTCATAAAACGGGCGATTTTCTACCATTTATTGGCAATGACGTTGGAATCTTTGAAAGTGAAAAGCGCCGTATCGTGGTCTGCGTTTTCACGGCGGGCCATTACGGAATCGGGGCCCAACTGGAAGACGCAATTGCTCGTATCGGCGAATTGATCGCCAATGAATTCGCGGTCGATCGCTGATCCTGCCAGTTATCGCGACTATTTAGCTTTACACTGTTCTTAGTGACACAAATAATTGAATGCGCGCGGGCAGTGCTGTGCTTTTCCCTCTGTTTCGCTTCCGCCGTCTATCCACAAACCAAACAGGAAACAAAAATGACTCATCAAGCAGCTGGCGCCTTCGACGTGAAACTAGCGCTGCAAAAATCCGATAACCCGCAGTCCGAAGAAGCCAAAGTGGGACGCATGTCAATCGACAAACGATTTCACGGCGATCTTGAAGCCTCCAGTAAAGGTGAAATGCTCAGTTCCATGTCTGAAACCAAAGGCTCGGCCGTCTATGTGGCCATTGAGCGAGTTACCGGAATACTCCACGGGCACGCAGGCTCCTTTGTGCTGCACCACACGGGTGTCATGACTCGGGGCGAGCCCTCCTTGAATGTCACGGTTGCACCTGATTCGGGAACAGGCGAACTGACCGGCTTGACCGGTTCGATGAACATCAAGATCGAAGGCAAAAACCATTTCTACGAGTTTTCATACGCTTTGCCGGCTGCGAAGTAAACACCCAAGCTTGCTACTCTGTAAAGCATGGTCATTGTCCTTGGTAAAGTTGAAGTCGAGCCCACTGATAGAGAAACATTCATCCACGCCGTAAGCGCCGTGGAACTAGCCACTCGTCAGGAAGCGGGATGCATTAGTTACGCGTTCGGACAGGATTCCACAAGGAACGATTTGTTCTGGCTTTGCGAAAGCTGGTCCGACCTGGCTGCACTCACTGCGCACCTGGAAACACCCCACATTGCTGCGTTTCGCGCAGCCATTGCGCCACTCAAGGTGCGTTCCTTTATCGCTAAACGTTACGATGCGGAAAATGAAGTGATTCTAATTTCCAGATAAAGTAGGACCACACGCCAATCTTGCTAAAATAATAGGTGAGTGAGTCATTTTACAAGAGTTACTTATGCGTGCTTGCTTGGTCTGTCCCTCCAGGCCCAGCCAAACATCCTCACGTCCAATTACAGCAACGCCCGTACCAACGCAAACGTGGAAGAGACCATCCTCAAACCCAGCAACGTCTCTCCTGAAACGTTTGGCAAACTTGGAGCTTACTCTGTTGATGGCCACGTCTTTGCTCAACCGCTTTACGTCCGGAACGTCGCCATAAAAGGCGCTCTGAAAAACGTCCTTTACGTGGCAACGATGCACAACAGCGTCTATGCCTTCGATGCCGACGACCCCCAATCGAAAGAGCCCTTGTGGCAAGTGAACCTGGGCCAGCCGCTCCCTACGAGTTACTACCGGCGCTTCGCGGATATCGAAAAGGAAATCGGCATCCTATCCACTCCAGTCATCGATGTGGCGCGGCGCGCAATTTACTTTGTCACCTGTAGGTTCGTTGACGAAAAGCCGAGTTTTTCGCTGCACGCGCTAGATCTAACCGATGGCTCCGACAAGCTTGGCGGCTCCATCGAAATCAAAGGTTCCGTTCCCGGTTCAGGTGACAACAGCGACGGAAAGAACGTCTTTTTCGATCCGATTCAGCACATGCAGCGTCCTGGGTTGCTGCTGGCCAACCATACGATTTACATCGCCTTCGGATCGCACAACGACGAATATCCTTTTCATGGATGGATCGCCGCTTATGATGCGGGTAACATCCAAAAGCAAGTGGGCATGTTCAATTCCACCCCGGCCGGTGGCTATGGCGCAATTTGGCAATCGGGCCGCGGCTTAGCTGCGGATGAAGCGGGCAACGTGTACGTCGCCACCGGCAACGGCGATTATGATGGCAAATTCAACTTCAGCCAATCCATCCTAAAACTCTCGCCAAGCTTGGGAATCATCGATTGGTTCACACCCGAAAAATGGTCACAGCTAAATGACGACGATGCGGACCTTTCTTCACAAGGGCCAATCCTGATTCCGGGCACGAACCATCTGCTGGGTGGCGACAAAGAAGGAAATCTCTACGCCGTGGACCGCACCAACATGGGGCGTCTCGGATCGAAGGGCGCCTCTTCACCGCAAACTCTCCGGCCAATTCAATACGGCGGCATTTTCAACATGGCCGTATGGCCGCGCTCAACCGACGCACAAGTCTACATAACGTCAGAGGGTGACATTACTTCGCAGTTCACCGCGGCCGGTGGTGTGGTGAACCCACAGCCCACAGCGGCATCAAACGCCGTCGGGGACTCTCCCTTTCAGGGCATGGCCGTTTCCGCTGATGGCGACAAGGACGGTATCTTCTGGATCAACTTTGGCGACTATTCGCAAGAGGGCGTCCCCGCCGTGTTCTGCGCCCTAGACGCCAGCGACATTTCGTCCCTTCTGTGGTGCAGCCACATCTATGCGGACCGAGACACTCCGGGCCGATTTGCGAAATTCGTAGCGCCCACCGTGGTCAATGGGCGAGCCTACCTCCCCACCTTCTCCTACGAAATAGCGGTATACGGATTGCTTCCAGAGCCTCCCCTTCCCGAACTCATCAAACGCCCCCTTCGTAAACGGTCTTTCAAGCGGTAGTAAGATCAAGAAGTACGTTCTCAAATCTAGTCATGCGCAAATCCCTCGTTTTTCTGGCCATGCTGCCGCTTTTCTTTGCCTTTGGCTGCGGCGCAAGCGGTCCTCGTAACTATGGCTATCAGGTTGTCAACACCTATCCGCACGATCCCGCGGCTTTCACGGAAGGCCTGGAATACCGCGACGGCTTTCTTTACGAAAGCACCGGATTAAATGGCAAATCCTCACTGCGCAAGGTGAAACTTGAAACGGGGGAAGTCGTCCAACGCTTCGATATCATGCCCGATTATTTCGGCGAAGGCATCACCGTGTTGGCCGACAAGATCATTCAACTTACCTACCAAACCCAAACCGGCTTCGTCTACAATCGCAAGGATTTCAAGCTGGAACGCACCTTCAATTACAAGGGGGAAGGATGGGGGCTTACCTCCGATGCGAATCTCATTTATATGAGCGATGGCACTTCCGCGATTCGTGTATGGGATGCCGCAACGCTTGCTGAAAAGATGCGCATTACGGTCCATGAGGGCGATACACAAATCTCCGACGTCAACGAATTGGAACTGGTGGACGGCGAGATTTACGCCAACATTTGGAAGACCGAACGCATCGCCCGCATTTCGCCGGCTGACGGCAAGGTGATGGGTTGGATCAACCTCACCGGCATCCTGGAAAATCGCCCGCCGGAAGCCGACGTGATGAATGGTATTGCTTACGATACCGTTGGCAAGCGTCTGTTCGTCACCGGCAAGTACTGGCCGAAACTCTTCGAGATCAAACTGATCGAAAAATAGATACAATAGCCGGGTGCTCTATCGTTACCGGGTCCTTAGCCTACTCTTTTCTCTTTCGATCATTACCTACCTTGATCGCGTCTGCATCTCAGTTGCCGGTGCCCGCATGCAAGCCGATCTTGGAATTGATCCGCCGCATTGGGGTTGGGTCGTCGGCGCCTTCACGCTTACCTATGCAGCGTTTGAAATCCCCAGTGGCGTATGGGGCGATAAGTACGGTCCGCGGTTAGTTCTTACGCGCATCGTTCTGTGGTGGTCGTTCTTCACGACTATGACTGGCGCCGTCTCCAGCTATTCCCTTTTGCTAGTAACGCGCTTCTTCTTTGGAGCAGGCGAAGCGGGCGCTTATCCCAATAGCGCGTCCGCCATCTCCAAGTGGTTCCCTGTCGGGGAACGCGCTAAAGCCACCGGCATAGTCTGGATGGCTTCCCGCATTGGCGGCGCTCTCACCCCACTGATCGTTGTCCCCATCCAGATGGCTTTCGGCTGGCGTGCAACTTTCTACTGCTTCGGTTTTCTTGGCATTATTTGGGCCGCAGTCTGGTATTGGTGGTATCGCGATTATCCGTTTGAGAAGGAAGGCGTCACCAAAGCCGAAATGGAAGAGATCGGCGCGGCAAGAACCAAGGAGCATCACGGCCTGCCTTGGGCTAGCGTGCTCCGGCAGAACAATTTCTGGAAGATCCTGCTCATGTATCACACTTATTGTTGGGGATCGTATTTTTATCTTTCGTGGCTGCATACCTATTTACAAAAAGGCCGGGGATTCACGGAAAACGAGATGCGCTATCTCTCTCCGCTGCCGTTCGTCGTCGGCGCATGCGGCAATCTGTTCGGCGGTTGGCTGAGCGATCGATTGGTGAAGAGCCACGGCTTGAAATTCGGCCGCGGCATCGTCGGATCCTTGGGTCTGCTCTCCGCGGGCTTGTTTCTGATGTCCGCCGCATTCGTACCAGGCAAAATCCCCGCCGTGATTTGCCTCTCGCTCGGCTATGGCAGCATGGATTGCATGTTACCCGTTGCCTGGGCCATCTGCCTCGATGTCGGTCGCAAGTATGGCGGAGCGGTTTCAGGTTCCATGAACATGGCTGGGCAGATGGGCTCGTTCATGTCTTCAGTCGCCTTCGGCTATATGGTCAGTTACTTCGGCAATTACAATGATGCTCTCAAACCCCTGGCGGCAATGTTGTTTATCAGCGCGTTCCTATTCTGGCAAATCGACCCCAGAGAGCAGTTAGTTGCGGGAGACGAAGAACTACCCGTGCCCAAGCTTGCCGCTGCATAGGTTACCCTCGAAGAATGATCCGTCCCAAACCCGAAGAATACGCTCCTTACTTTGAAAACTACATTTCCAAGGTCCCCGATGGCGACATACTTGAGATTCTGGAAAACCAGTGCGGAGAAACGCTCGACCTGCTCGAAACCGTACCGGAAGAAAAGCAACTATCAAGCTACGCTCCTGGTAAGTGGACTGTTAAGGAGAGCCTCGGCCACATGATCGATACCGAACGCGTCTTCGCCTATCGACTGCTGCGCATCGCCCGTAACGACCAGACGCCTCTGCCGGGTTTCGAACAAGATGACTTCGTAAAGTACGCCGACAGCAACAGCCGCGCATGGGAAGACTTGCTGGAAGATTACGAATCGGTCCGAATGGCGACTTTATCGTTGGTGCGCCAAATTCAGGGCGATTGCTGGGATCGGAAAGGAAACGCAAGCGGTAAAGACGTCACGGTTCGTGCCGTCGCTTTTATCATTGCCGGCCACGAACGCCATCACCTGGAGATTCTCCGCGAACAATATCAGTGTAAGTAGCGCCCAGCGGCGTCAAGGACTCGGGCATTCAGGAAGTCGATGTAAGCTTCCTCGTGGGCCGATAGGGACCGCTTCAAGTCGCGAACGCGTGGCCCGATAGGAACGCCCCGCGCCGCCAGCAGCCTCTTTTCGCAATGATGATACAGCTCCAGATTCTGTAAGCTGAAAACAATTTGCGGCAGGATCGCCGAGAAGATCGGGTATGCCTCCGCCTGCTTACCCGTCTTCGCCAATCGGTAGACGCGATCGAGAAAATCGCATAGTCCAAGACTAGGCATGACGCCCGAGGTCCCTAGCGGCGCAAGCTCCAACGTGTGCATCCCTCCCCAGCCTTCTAATACGCCAACTCGGCCATTCGTGGCTTCAAGAATTGCGCGTACCTTGGCAGCCAGCAGCGGTTCCTCCAGCTTCACGTATTTCAGATTCGGACACACATTCTTCAATCGCGCCAGAAACTCAGGGGTGACCGACGCGCCCCCGGGATTGAAATCTTGAATCACATACGGCAGAGACGTGCTCGAAAGCAGCCGCTCAAAGTAGCGCAGCAAATCGTCTTCGCTGGTAGCGAAAATCCTCGGCACTGCTGTATTCAAAGCGCTAGCTCCTAGCGCCTCCGCGTGCTTGGCGCCATCAATTGCCTGCCTCAGCGAGGTCGCATTCACCTGGGCGATCACTGGAATTCCACGATCCGCGTAATGCACCGCCCAGCGCACGGTCTCAAGTCGTTCGGCCTCGCTCAGCTTATAGAACTCGCTAGCATAGGCCGGCAGACAAACTGCTGACGCTCGACTGTGAATCGCGAACTCTATCAACGGCGCATAGCCTTCCGGGTCCAAGGCATCGTGATCGTTGAAAGGCGTTGGGATGATTGGAACAATTCCGTCAATTACGAAAGCAGCGCTCATGGTAAACCAGACTATCACCTCGACAAAGTCCGGCGGACAGGGGTCCGGCTGCGATAGAATCAACCTCTTGGACAAAGGAGAATTCCCAATGAAAAGACTACTGACTCTCGCTCTGCTTACTTCACTTGCCCTCAGCGCTCAAACCTTGAAAATTGTCACTATCGGCCAAACGCCCGACGTCATTCAGGACTGGCAATCCGCTTCCTCAAAAGTTCGAATCGTCAACGCCACCGCAGCTACCTTGGACAAGGAACTTGCGGACGCCGACGCCTATCTTGGCGACATCACCCCGGAACAGGTGCGCCTCGGTAAGAAATTGCGGTGGGTGCAAATCACCAGCGCCGGCGCCGAAAAGGTGCTCCATAAATCCGGTGGCAACGATCTGCGGGACAGCAACATCATCCTAACAAATAACCAAATTGTGCAAGGACCGGAAATTGCCGATCACGCCATGGCCATGCTGCTTGCGCTGGCTCGCGGCTTGCCGAAGTTCTTCGAGGACCGGAAAACAGAAACCTGGAATGCCCGTCCTTATCCCGGCATTGAGTTGAATGGAAAAACAGCCGTGGTGATCGGCGTCGGCGGCATCGGAACGCAAATCTCCGTGCGGGCCTGGGCCCATGGCATGAAGGTGATCGGCGTCGATCCCGAAGATATTCCGTTCACTCCGTTCATCAGCAAAGTGGTGAAGCCCGACCAATTGAATGATGTTTTGCCTGAGGCGGACGTCGTGTTCATCTCCGCGCCCCACACCGAAAAGAGCCACAAAATGGTGGGTCCGCAACAATTTGAGCTGATGAAGAAGGGCTCTTACTTCATCGCCGTCAGCCGCGGCGGTATTTACGATCTGCCCAGCCTAGTGAAGGCTCTCGACAGCCAACGTCTCGCTGGCGCTGGCGTCGACGTCACCGACCCCGAACCGCTGCCCGCCGGCAACGCGCTATGGAAATTCAATAACGCAATCATCACGCCGCACATCGCAGGCCGTTCGGACAAAGATCGCGCCCGCATGCTAGGCACTGTGAAAGCAAACATCGCCCGCTTCGCCGATGGCAAGCCAATGATCAACGTGGTCGACAAACAAAAAGGCTACTAGCAGGGTGTAAATGGAAAACACGCGCCGCCACTTCCTCCTCGCCTCCGCCGCCGCAACTCAAACCTGGGCGGGCGCAAACGATCGCGTCCGCCTAGCCATCATCGGCGTCGGCAGCCGTGGCACGGCCCACATCAAGGAGATTCTCCCAGGCCCGAACGTTGAGATTGCGGCGCTGGTGGAAGTGGACGGCGCTCGTGCCGAAGCAGCCTCCCAGTTAGTTTTCCAGCGCACCGGCAAGCGCCCGCTCATTCATTCCGATATGCGCCGCGTCTTCGATGACAAGTCGATCGACGCGGTGACCATCGCCACCACCAACCATTGGCACGCGCTGTCCGCCATCTGGGCGATGCAAGCGGGCAAAGACGTATACGTCGAAAAGCCCGTCTCCCACAATGTATTTGAAGCCACGCAGCTTGTTGCCGCCGCCCGCAAGTACAAACGAATCGCCGCCGGAGGCACGCAGCGCCGCTGGTACGGTCGCTTCCGCAAAGCAATCGAACTGGTTCATGGCGGCTTGATCGGTGACATTTATCAAGGCAATTTCTTCTTCCCCGGCAATCGCGATTCCATCGGCTTCAAGCCGGTCAAAGAACCGCCCTCCAACCTGAATTGGGACTTGTGGGTCGGCCCAGCTCAAATGCAGCCGTATCATGAAAATCTGGTCCACTACAATTGGCACTGGTTCTGGGATTTCGGCAACGGCGAACTAGGCAACAACGGCATCCACTTGATCGATGTGCTGCGTTGGGGTATGAAGCAGACTCTGCCCGTCTCCGTCCGTTCCACCGGCGGCCGCTTCGGATATAAGGATCAGGGCGAAACCCCGAATACCCAAAACCTGACGTGGACCTTCGCCGACGGCTCAAGCATGGTCGGCCAGCTCCGTGGGCTCTATACGCCGGAACCGATGTCTTGGGATTTCTTCGGATCGAAGGGCCATATGCACATCATGGCCGACGGTAAATTTCAAGTCACGTTAGGCCGCAACAAAAAGCCCGAACCCGAAGTTACCGACATCCCGCCGAACCTCGACCACTTTGCGGGCTTCGCCGAAGGCGTGCGGACACGCAACCAGAAACTGGTGCATTCGGAAATTGAGCAGACCGCTATTTCGACGCAGCTTTGCCATTTGGGTAATATCTCGCATCGTTTAGGCCGCGAACTGCGATTCGATCCGGCGACGATGTGGTTTCAAGGCGACAGGGAAGCGAATGAAATGCTTACCCGTCGTTATCGAGCGCCTTATACGGTGCCGGATCAGGTTTAGGAGCGCGCACTTACTTGCAGCTTCACTACTTCCGCCTGCGTCAGCATCCGCCACTCCCCCGGCGACAGCCCGTCAATCCGTAATCCCCCAATCGCCACCCGAATCAGCCGCAACGTCGGGAACCCCACGGCAGCCGTCATACGCCGCACTTGGCGGTTCTTGCCCTCCGTAATCATCATCTCCAGCCAACTGGTAGGAATCTCCTTCCGGTACCGAATCGGCGAATCGCGTGGCGGCGCATTCGGATCCTCAATCAAGCGGACTTCCGCCGGCTTGGTTCGATATTCCTGAATCTGCACGCCGTGCCGAAGTTCAGCCAATGCCGCGTCCGTCGGTATCCCTTCCACCTGCACCCAATAAGTCTTCGACTTCTCGAACTTCGGATGGCTCAGCCGATGCTGCAGCCCCCCGTCGTCGGTCAACAACAGCAGCCCCTCGCTATCTTTGTCCAATCGGCCGGCAGCATACACGCCACGGATATTGATGTAATCCGCCAGCGACCGTTCGCCCGGTCCGCCCGTGAACTGCGTCACCACGCCGTAAGGCTTGTGAAAAAGAATAACCTTGCTGCTTCGCGGTCTTCCCATGCAGTTTTCCCGCTCGCAGATTTCCTCCATCCACGTTTCCCCAATGGCCGGGCTTTCTGTCCCGCGTTTCGCCGCGAGCGTTTCGGTCCCTTCAGTCAGGCCATTCGAGGCTTCACCTCTATATTCCTGATCGAAGGCCAGCACTAGCTGGTTATTCTGCCGCTTTCCGCTCATGAGTTACGCTGCTTACTTGCCTCTCCCTTTAACCCCTTGCGGGGACCGTTCGGGCCTTCAGCGCTTGCGCTCCTACTACGCCCTCTGCTGACTTCTGCCGCCCGGTCAGGATGAATCGCTTCACCCTCAGTCCCGATTCCGGGACAAACGCGAGATCTCCCGAGGTAAGTTCGACCGCCTTCCGCACGCAACCGCCGAATTTACATCCAGTGCCCTTGATGGATATGGGCTTCGCTGTCATTGGTCAGCTCGCCCGGCGCCGTATGTCTCTGATCCGGTTCTTGTACATCGGCTCGCACGTTTGCTCCACGCTTCTTTCAGACCCCGCCTCGCGACGATGCCGATGCGCTTCGCTATGACTTCACCTCCATCAGGTTGTCAAAAGGACTTTCACCTTCGAGCTGTCGAATATGCTCGGCAGACAACAAAAAGGCCGCCCGGGGGGTCGGCCGCAGGCCGGGGGGCCTGCCCCACGGCGTGT
>JANXXI010000146.1 GCA_025350695.1 Acidobacteriota bacterium | reverse complement strand
TAGCCCGTCACTCGTCAACTAGCGGCACGCGCCACCGGATTTTCGACATCCAACGCGCTATGATCATAGTCGATCAACCGGTTAGTGATATTGTGAGGTTTTTCCGGATGAAGGCGAGGTCGATTTTCTAAGAATTATACGAATCCTCCGAGACACCCAGTTTTCAGGCTCGATTTGCCCGGATCATATGCCCAAGAATCCGGATGATCCGGGTGGTTTCCAAGCGTACGCATGCGGTTACGGATATATCAAGGGCTTGATTCAGGGTGTGAACAGCGAAGATACGTTGTAAGGAGTTGGCGGTCGGTCCTGAAAGCTCGCGCCCACCCACTCCTCGGCACGGCAGTCATGATAGCCTTGTTCGCACCGCAGCCCAACGGCTCTGGGACGGCCGCTGTTTCGCACCGCAGCGCAGTACGAAGGCCCGCTTGCCCGTGATCCAGGCAGAGTTCCGAGAGGGCAGTACCATCCTCGGCGAATCTCAGTCCTGGCGGCTTAGGAGGACATGCCCATGAAGCGCTGGTTCTTACTCGCCTTCTTGTTCTTGCTCCCGGCTTCGTGTCCGGCGGCAGAAGATTTGTTCGAAATCAAGCCTGTCGCCGACGGGGTCTACTCCGCGATTGCCAAGCCCACCCACAGAGTGAATTCCAACGCTGCGATCATCTTCCTCGGCGACAGCGTGATGGTTGTGGATGCCAACTCAACACCTTCGGCGGCGCGCGGACTTATCGAACAGATCAAGAAATTGACCCCCAGGCCGGTGAAATACGTAGTGAACACCCACTTCCATTGGGACCACACCCAGGGAAACGAAGCCTATACGAATGCCTGGCCCGCAGGTGTCGAAATCATCTCTTCGGAGGCGACCCGAGCGAATATGGAGCGGCTCGGCATTCCACGTTGGAAACGCGAACTCGCGGCCATGCCGCAAGAGGTCGAACAGCTGAAAAGTGACTTGCAAAGGGCCACCAGTGCCGACCAGAAGGACTCCATCCGAAAAACCCTCGCCGAAGCCGAAGCCTATTTTGCCGAACTTAAAAATATTCAAATCACTATGCCAACTATGACGGTTGACAGCCGCCTTATCCTTCATCGCGATTCGCGCACGGTGGAAATCCTCTGGCTGGGCCGCGCGCATACCGATGGTGACCTGTTCGTCTTTCTACCTAAAGAGAAAGTCCTGGCCACTGGCGATGCGCTTCATGGTTGGACTCCCACGATGCGCGACAGCTATCCCTACGATTGGATCCAGACCTTGGATACCGCCGAGAAGCTGGACTTCGAGTACGTCATCGGCGGTCACGGCGAGGTCATGCACGGCAAACAAAAGTTCGAGCTTTGGAAACAATACTTTCGTGACCTGCTCGAGAGCACAACAGCGGCCTACGTCGAAGGGGCCACCATGGAGGAAGCGAAGAAGCACGTATCGGAGTTCCTCACAGCAAAGTACGCGGATAAGTTTGACCACTTCTCTCAGAATGTTGCTGGTGACGTGGCAAAGGCTTATCAGGTGATCAATCCTTCGCGTTAGGCGTTGAGCTGTACGCGAGATTGCGCGTGGCCGCTCTTCCGATTTCGCAGCGCGTCCGACGATTCCGGGTGGATTGTCGGCCACTCGGACACTGGTCAGAAACGGGCTTGGAGGAGATCAATGGCAATCTCCTCGAAGCCGACTTCGGGACAACTTCAACGAATCACGACGCTCGGATGGTCAGGCCCAGCTCCGCACTCCAATAATCCCCCAATAGGCCAAATACGCCACTGCGATCACCAGGGCAAGCAATACGATCAGCGAGCACCACCGAACGCCGCGCCGCACTCCTTCTTCGGGACGGCGCACGGCAACGCAGAAACTCGCCAGTGCCGCGAGTGCGAAAACCAGAGTCACCGCCCACAAAGACGCCGACCAGACGGTTAGATTTCCCAAGCGGTTGATCAGATCGCTGCTTGCCGTGATGAAGATGACGACAAATGCGATCAAACTTAGAGCCGCGAGCAGCGGACAGAAGCGCATAGCGCGCTCAGCGGGACGTCGGCGGCTTTTGATCAAGCCTCCGAAAAGTCAGAAAGGCGCATAGACCAGAATCGCGACGATGGAGAGGATAACGAAGAGAACGCAGAGAATCTCTCCGATCGCAAACCACGTGGGAATCATCTTCATGGTTCCCTGCTCCGTCTGGATAAAGCGACCCTCGGTGTTCACACTGAGCAATTCGAGGGTGGGCACGGGGGGCGGGGGATCTTTCTCGGGTACGCGTCTGAACTGTGTTGCTGTCACAGGCAGAAAATGCTCCTTTCGCCCGCCCACGGCGGAGGACAGGATGAGTTGGCCATCCTGGAACTTGACCGTGGAGAGTCCGTGCAAGCGTGCCAGAAAATATGTGAGTTCGGTGCGGGGGGAATCGGGCTCATACCATCCGGAGTAGTCGGCGGCGTATGCCGGCAACTGCGCTGGCGGCGGCACCGGCGGTTTCTGCAGGTCGTGTGTGATGTAGGCGTGGATCGCGTGGGTGATCTTGTCAAACGCGTCATCGTGTTTCCGGAGCTCCGCCATGCGCTCCGGATTGGTGAGGTATTCGATGGCAGCCTGAGATCCTTGGGTGTAAGTGCCGTAGATAGAAAGAACCCTTTCTCTTTTCGTTCATTGGGAAGGATCAGCAGGTGCGCAACAGGAAGATGTTCCGGCTGAGGTTAGCCTCTTCGACAAACGTATCGGGCCAGACCATCTTCATTAGATCGTCTTTGGTCACAACCTCTTTGCTGTGCCGGAACCCGTTATTAACTTTCGCAAGAAGACACCGTCTTACTCGCGGGTCAGCTCGACGCGCCGATTTCTGGCACGGCCTTCGAGCGTGTCATTGGTCTCGACCGGACGGGACGCGCCAAAGCCGTCTGTCGAGAGCCGCTCCGAGGCAATGTGATAGCGGGTGACGAGCGCCTGCTTCACCGCGGCGGCGCGACGTTTGGATAAGTCAAGGTTGTAACTGTCGCCGCCGATGTTATCCGTGTGGCCTTCGACGGTCAGCTTCCAGGCCGGATTATCCGTCATGGCTTGGACGATCTGCTTCAACACTGGCTCGGATGCCGGCCTGATGGTGTCTTTGTTGAAATCGAAGTAGATTCCATAGGTGACGGCGCGCTTTTGCTCGGTGAGTTGCTTTTCAACGAGGTTGACGGGGTGCGGCGTTTTGAAGTCGATCTTGACGACCTCGATCCGGAACTTGCCGTCGCTATAGGCGGGATCCTTCAGTTTCCAAAGCAGGACAAGAGGATCTAAAGGATCGTCGATGACATAGATATCTGCCGCGGCGTGGTGGGATCGGTACTTGTTCGGTCGCGGATCTTTGCCAACGGAATCGTCGATTCCAGCGAGGTGAATGGCCGGAAGGGTGACGCGCTCGTCATTCACGATCATGGGGTAAGGAACATCCTGCGGCTCAACACGAGTTAGAAGACTTGAATCGTGCCATGGCTTATTCGCATCTCCGAAGTTCATAAAATCGAGATATACAAAATTGGTTTTGCCGGACAACCTTACTTCGTTGAAGGACTTGTCAGACAGCCTTAGCCGAGAGACTCCGTGAATGAGGTGGGGAAGGTGCAGGCCCACCGTCGTTATATAAGAACCGCCCGACGCTAGGTCCGCATTGCAGATGATGTCCGTGTAGCTGGATTCGTTTTCATCACGGCCCTCGTCCGTTTTATGTGCGGCTGTGGTGTCCGTCATGGTGATGGAGACCGGCGTGCCGGCGCCCAGCAAAATGCGGCTTTCAACGTCCCCGTATTTAATGCCCCAGGCGGTGGTAATCACGGTGTCCTCCCGCAACGGAATCCGCGCACTGATTTGGTCTGGATACGGAGACGCGGTGCAGGGCAAGACTGGATCCTTATCGGAGACGCTCTGCACCAGGTCGCCGTCATCGTCGCCTGCACCCAGCATGCTGGTGAGATTGCCGAGCAGTTTGGAGGCGTCGTCATGCGGATCAGCAGCGGGTGATCCGGGCTTGCCATCGCCAATCCCGGTAGGACGTTCAGTGCCCGGGGTCTTTGCCGCTGGCGCGGATGAGGTTGCTTCAGTTTTATACAGCATCGATGTGGCCTTCTGCTTCATCTTGTAGCTGGCATATACCAATCCGCCGATGCCGAGTGCAAGCACGGACAGCAGGATGAGAACGGTGGGCAGCCAGCCGCTCTTCGTGCTGGGAGCGCGCTGTTCCGCCAGGCCAGTCGGCAATGTTTGCCATTCAGTCGCGGGCGGCGGACCAGGGGCAGCCGCCGGCTGCGGCGCAGGCTCGGGCACTGCCGACTGAATCCGCGTGCCGCATCGCGTGCAGAAATTCAGATCCGCTTCAAACCGGCTACCGCACTTGGTGCAAAATTTCATGGACTTCAACCTCCGCCCTGTGGGGTGGCGCAATTGGACGGAATTTGCGTGTTTCCGTGGAAGAGCCCAAGGCTCGGACCTTTCATCAGGCTTCCGGCGCGGGCGATCTTGTGGCTTGTAAAGGGAGACAGGAAGAAGTTGATCGCATCGGTGGCCCAGCCCGGAAGGGAGTAGCCCACGCCGGAATCAATGAAGGCTTCAATCGTTCCCTGCCTACATGGGAAGCCAATATCGGGCGCGCGCAGGACGGTGCCCGCAAATCGAAGCCCCGCGTAGACGCCGGAGTTGAAACCAAATGCGCCGATGCCCACCATGGTTCGCACATCGAAGCCCATGACAATGGAGTTAATCCCAACCGATATGCCTTCGGCCGTGTTGCCGAGATCGGTTTTTGCCTTGATGTCCGTGGGCGTCGTGACTTGCCATTTGCTTGCCCAGTACCCGGCGTTGATTCCGCCGCCGAAGGAGTAATCGCCTTCCGCGTTGAGCACGGAAGTCTTGGCGCTGAATGCAGTGTCAATAGAGAAAGACGAATTGAATGTGAGGGACAAGGGTACAGGCCCTCCGAGGGGAATGGACAGATCCACCGGCAGCCAGAGCTTCTTGTGAAAATTGACTTTGAATTCCTGCGAGCTGGACGCGTTCAGATGCAGTTTGATGCCGACCGCGCCCTTCATGCGCACGCCGCAATCCTGGATGGTGGCGTTCTTGATATGAAGAAAGAACTGGACGCCCGAGTTGCGAATACTTGCGTAGCCTGAGGCACTGACCTTGAGGCCGTTCTTGTCGTAGCGGTAACCGACGCCGATACCGTCGCTACCGGCAAGGGCAGTGGCCTTGACGTCCTGAAGATCGATGGTGGGAACAGCGCCGAGCGTCGCCGGCGGGGTAATGTTCTGTTCCGGAATCTTGAGAGGTTGGATCCCGGCGACTCCGGGCGCTCCGGGCATGCGTAGCGTCTGCCAAGCTGCGGGTTGCAACCTTGCACCAAAGAACCCCGGCACCGCTGCGCCCTTAGCAGGGAGGTCCGCGCGCATTATATTGGGCGCCCATCCGCGCCCTACCCGTCGATACGAGAGCTGGCGCCCATCCGCACACCTCTTGACCATGGATGCTGGCGTCCATTTTCCGCCCCTCGAAACTCTGAAAATGATCATTCGCTCGTCGGCATGGTCGGGCGATATTCTCCGCATGGAACCCGTCTTCTTATCCGGAGAAGCCTCGGGCGAAGTTTCAGGAGGTTCAGGAAAGTCGGGAGCTACATACGAGATCATATTGTTCAGGTCAATGGGCTGGTCCATCGCGAAATTGCCATTGCGAATGACGTCCGTTATCTGGACAGGCCCTAGAATCGCGGTCACGGAGTCGCCCTGCCGCTTCAGGCTTAGCACGCGGCCCACGGCGCGGCTGGTTGCGAAGACGATCTTGTCCTCCTGAAAGTCGCTCACCTGGGGCGCATTGGCATCGAACGTCCATGTTATTCCGTCACTGGCAACGGACTTGATGGCCTTGTCCCCGTTTTCCATCAAGATGATGTCGGGCTGATATTCCACCGAGGGGTCGCGCCTGGGAGAGACGCCGAATTTAATCTG